>JAKAYM010000081.1 GCA_021826795.1 Thermoplasmata archaeon | reverse complement strand
AAAGTCTCATTGATCGATTATAAGGGAAATACACTACCCATGATATCCCCCGCGGAAACTAAAATAGAATCAGAAAAGTATGTTATAATTAAACCCGGAAATGAAAAGAGATCCACAGCTGCAGAGAAAATCGCGAAAATACTTGATATGGACAAATCAGAGATAGAGGCAATACTTCCACCCGGAGGATCAATTATAGTGGAAAGTTCGAAAGAAATAACATCGCCGACCTCGTGAATTTGAATAAGTTAGTTTAATTTTGCCTTGAGTTCCTCTATTGTGGATACATCAGTTGGATCCACGTTCCTGACCAATGCAAGCTCATACGTCAGATAATCAGCATAATGGAGCAGGTAAAATAATTTCACAAGGTAATCGTTTGATGGGGATTTAATCACAGAGAACTGTTCCCCTGTTATATCCTGTGTTATTTTTATCCTCTGGTTGATCCTTGTATTATCCGATTCAAATGCATAAAATAGATATTCAGACCTTCTGTAGGCGGATTTCAAGGGCATTGTATCATTATGATTTAATTCCGGGAAATAACTGTAGAATGCAAATGTTTTTGCATTTTCATTGAACTGGGTTTTCCACCTGTATGCTACTGATTTGAAGGGTTTTGAGCCATATATAATCGGAATTGAGCTATTCTCATAAATTTTGAATGCTTCTGCTTTCATTTCACCATGATTTTTATCCATATCGTTGAGAACATCGTAGGTAGAGGAAATTGTATCATCTTTAAACGGGGAAAAGGTGTTGTACAGTGGCATGATCATATACCCCAGCGCCGATCTTGGCTGGATCCCCGATGGTATTATTATCGAATTTTCAACCATAGTTTCGAGTTTCCCACCGGATGTAATTGCCATAACGTGTGCACCTTTCTTCTTGGCCTCCTCTACATTATTGATTGTCTCCTCAGTATTCCCGGAGTAACTTATGGCAATAAAAAGTGTTTTTTCATCTACAAACGAAGGGATCCCATAATCACCTATTGGAATTACCGGACGTTCTGTATAGTATTCCTGGAAGATATTTCCCACTATGCCTGATCCACCCATTCCAGAAATTACAATATTATCAAAGTTAAAATCCACATTGAATTTATCTGTAGATTTTATCTGTTCCTTTAAATTTTTTAATTCGTCAAGAAAATTCATAATAGAGTAGATAAAAATAGCATATTATTTTTTCTATTACATATTATTTTATAGTATTTTCTGACAGCCCTGATAGATAGGATGCCGATTCTCCTTTCTTTTTTATGCTTACGCTCACAGCAAAAACTGATAAGAGGCATATAAGAGTTGTCATGTCAATGATGAATATTAGTCCTTTATATCCTACAATCCCCCCGACCACTCCGAGAAGCACCGATATGAGTCCACCGAAAAGTGCACCAAAATTATATGATATACCGGATATAAGGCCCCTAACAGCAGGGTCAATCCTGTCCATGAGAAGCAGGGGTATAACCGGCATGGATCCGACACCGAGAGTGAAGATGATCATTCCCGGGATGGCAAATGGCCTGAGCAGTACAAAATATGGCATTGCAACCCATGAAAATGCTAAAGCAATCAAAGAACCTGCCATGATCAGATGCTTCTTTCTGAAGTTATTTGAAAGCCTTCCGAAGATTAGAAATCCTATGGCTACAGTAATGCTTGAAGCGATCATCACAACCCCAACAATTGATCCGGGAAGCCCGAATGATGGTGCCACAGTTGGGTAAAACGATAATATGGCAAAATATGCAGAGAAGTATCCGGACATCATGATCATGGATTTAATCAATGGAATTTTATAATTCATGAGATGTATTTTATGCGTAGCCTTTTTTATGGTACTTTTATCTGAAGGGAGCCTCATTATAGTATATGGTGCAATAATTAATGGGATGGTTCCCGTAATGAGGAAAATCCTCCAGGTTGCCCCGATAGTTGGAAGAAATAAAATGTATGCAACGCCTGTGAGTGCATAGCCTATGCCATAACCACTCTGTATTACTCCGAATATTGTAGACCTTATATCTGCAGGTGAAAATTCGTAGCCTAGAACAGTACCGGATGTCCATTCACCTCCCATAAATACTCCCTGCACGAATCTTGCAGAAAAGAGTATAAAAACGTCAGGAGAAAAAGCCATGATACCTGCAAATATTGCGTATCCTGCTGTGCTCAAAGCCATAACACGCCTCGCCCCGATTTTATCTGTAAGAGATCCTAAATATAGCCCTCCGAAGAATCTGCCGATTAATCCGAGAGCGAAAAGCAGTGATACCACACCCAGTCCTATATGATAGGATTTTTCAAGTTCGGCATATATATAAGTTACAAGTGTCAAATCATATATATTTCCTATCCAGGACCCTGTAGATGCAAAGGTAGCGTGTACATAATCCTTCATAACATATAATTACAGCATTTAAGTTAAATTTTCCCTGACCTTATTTGACATATTATTCATTAAAATCGATCTTGACCTTCCACATAAACCTTTCCTGGGCTGCAGAAGCTTTAACGCCTCTTTCGTTTATGAGGTCTGCAAGCTTTTCTGCCCTGTCCTGTCTGTTGAATTGTATGTAAAGGGCATCAATTCCGAACTCTGGCATGCTACCCTGGGAGGAAATGAGGTCTCCGATTTTATTCATAATTGCAATGAATTTATCCTTTTCAACGTAAAACGTCCCCTTTTCTATTTTAGAAACACCTGTTTTAACTATTCCATCATAGGTTATGCTGGAAACCCTTTTATTGACATGCAGCGCTGAAGTTTTATAATAAAGGCCCATTAAAACTATAAAGACAATCAGTAACGGTATTCCCAGGAAATAGAGCCCTATGGCAAAGGATAATGCTGACATTATGAGAAAAATAACACCGATAGCCAGATATATATTTGCCATTTCGCTTGTATCTGTATTAATTATAAATAATTTATTAAAGTACTATATCAATGAAAAATGGACCGAAAATACGAAAATAATGAACATCAGAACTTTAATCAAAGGTTTTATTTAAAATATTCTAATTCCGGCTAGTGGGTGATAACTATTTTTTAGAAACATTTTATTATATTATGTGATACAGTAATTAAATGGAAAAAATCAGTCTTAACGATTCAATTCAGAAAATTTCTTCAGGTTATGATTGCCTTGACACATTGATGGATGGAGGGATTGAACCTGGAATTATAACTGAATTGTACGGGGAGGGAGGTGCCGGCAAGTCCAACCTTGGAATGATTTATTCACTGTCAGTGTTGAAGAATGGGCTTTCTGTTGTTTATGTTGATACCGAAGGTTTTTCAACTGAGCGCTTTCTGAGCATATCCAAAAACTGCACAGAATATTTGTCGTACATGAATATATACAGGGTTAGATCCCTTGATGACCAGTATCTTGCACTTATCAAGTCAGATAAACTTATTGGGGAAAAGCGTGATTCGAGGCATAGCATGGGGATAATGGTTGTGGATTCATTCACAAATTTTTTCAGAATGGAGGCAGGAAAGGATCCTTCTGCTAGAATGGAAGGATATGAAAAACAGTTAAACATCCTTTCTGGGATAGCAGTAAAATATAAAATACCGGTCCTCATAACAAATCAGATATATGAGGATGTAAATAATAATTCGCTGGAGCCCTTCGGAGGCTTCTTCATAGACCATGCAATGAAGGCAATCTACAGAGTAGAAAAGTTTAAAGATGGAACTAGAACATTAACAGTGGACAAGCACCGTTCCATAATAGAGGGGCGCAGCACGAGATTCAGGATTACTGATAATGGAATTACCTGTGAGGTGTGAACATGGGAGTAGATATTTCCGGAATACTGATAAAGCATGAAACCACAATAAAAGAAAATACTGGCATAACGGTATCGGTCGATGCTTATAATATCATATACCAGTTCCTCAGCAGCATAAGAGGGGAAGACGGTGAACCGTTGAAGGATTCCTCCGGAAATATTACTTCACATTTATCTGGAATTTTTTACCGGACCTCAACACTGCTTCAGAACAGCATAAAGCCGGTTTACTCTTTTGATGGAAAGCCATACCATCTCAAGAGTGAGACACTGAAGGAGAGGAAAGCCATAAAGGATAAGAATATTGCTGAGCTTGATATTGCCATAAAAAATAATGATACAGAAAGGATTAAAATACTCTCATCCAGAATCAATTACATTACATCTGATATAGTTTTAGAATCAAAAAAACTTTTAGACCTGATGGGTGTTCCGTGGGTACAGGCTCCCACAGAGGGTGAGGCACAGGCATCATATATGAGTAAAACAGGAATAGTGGATTCTGTTGTTTCACAGGATTATGATTGCCTTCTATTCGGTGCCAGAAGGGTCCTTAGGAATTTTACAATGTATGGACGTCGCAGAATATCTGGTACTGGAAGATTCATCAATATCAGTCCGGAGATAATAGATTTGAAGGAGAATTTAGAAAGTATAGGGATTACACAGGATCAGCTCATCGGCATCGGCATACTGGTAGGAACCGATTTCAACCCCGGAATCAGGGGAATAGGTGCCAAGACAGGCCTTTCACTGATCAAAAAATACGATACCATTGAGGAAGTTTTAAAATATAAAAGAAAGGAGATAGAAAACCTTGAGGAAATAAAGGAATTTTTTAGTAATCCACCGGTGACAGAGTGCGATGATATCAAATTTAAACCACCTGACAGGGAGGGAATTATAGACTATCTATGCAATGAGCATAGTTTTTCACAGAACAGGATTAATCAAATTCTGGATCAGGTCGAGAAAGGATACTCCAGTGCAAACCAGTCCAGCCTTGATAAGTATTTTTAGCTTTTGATTTCCTGCTCTGTAACCATTACCTGGTGAGACCTCGGGTATTCTAACTCCAGTATATCTTTCATGGCCTTTTTTATATCCTTTTCATCAACGTCTATGCTCTGATTTCTGAAGCCTTCCTCTATTACTGTAAACCGTTCTCCTGTTTTTTTGACTGTTACAATTCTATCTTTCTTGAAACTCTTGATGATAAGCATGTGATTGCTGTCCATTTTGGCCAGCATGGTATGGACATGTTTATCTATACTTCTTATGGGCATCCATGGCATTTAATCACTGTTAAGTTTATTGCTTACAGGTAATATAATATTTATGAGTATTTCCGTTAATGCTTTTTTAAGGTCCATGGGATGAATCTCTGATTTGAGGTACTTTTCCTCCAGTTCCCTGAAAGATTTTACGGTATATGGACCACCATGGGCTTCTGAACGCTTGATTTCCAGTTCTTTAATATAATATGGAAATATAAGGTACCTCATTATATCAATTACAGGATTGTTTTCTGTTATACCCATTGGACAGAATGCATTTTTTATTTTCCTCCGTACATCATCTTCCGTGTCAGTTAAAAACAGTGCGGATTCCGGATCACTTTTGGACATTTTCTTAAAATCATCCATTCTCCCTTTTCCTTTCAGTGAGGATATAAGTGGCATTTCCATGAGAACGGGCTTTTTCCTTCCCATCTTTTCAGCTATGTCCCTTGCAAGCATGTATGCATGGCGCTGGTCTGTTCCACCCAGAGCAAGATCCGAATTCAGATAAAAAACATCGGTAACCTGCATCAATGGATATATGTATTTGCTGAAATCTTTATCTGCATCCTCCTCTGTTCTCCCCATTATTGGAAGGGACCTCCTGATTCTCAAAAGTGAGGAATTCTTTGCGGTTTGAAGCAGCAATTCCCAGTAATCCGGATTTGCCACAACATCTGATGCCCATATAAATTCAACTTTCCCACTCAATCCGGCGTAAATCATGCTGTTTTTCAGCCTGTTACCACTCTCCCTTATTAGATTTATATCCCCGCCGAGTTTGTCATTTACCCTGGCATGCCAGTCTGCAAGCAGGACCTTGATATGGAACCCGAGTTCAACAAGCTGGTTAATCTTGTTCACATAAATCAGTATTGCAATATGGGGGAGGCCGGATGGTTCAAAACCGATGTATCCCTGCTTGTCCCCAGAAAGAAGTGATTCACACTCATCAGGGGTAACTATTTCTGAAGTGTTTGATTTGAGAATTTGCAAATTATCCATTGTGTGGTAATATCCCGGTATTTTATTAATTTTTATTTTTTAAGGAGCAGATCCAGAAGTGCCGATGCCTCTTTTTTTGTCAATTCCTCAATAGAACCTTTTTTCAATGACTTTACATAATCGTCTACCATCTTCTGATTTGACTCCTCCCTCTTTATCAGGTCATTTACAAACGATACCTGTTTTTTTGTTATCTCATCGTTTTTATTGTACATAAAATGAAATGTAATTACTGTACATAAGGTTACGGTTTCAATTACATGACTATTCTATCTATCAATGCTATTTTATTTTCGAAGCTTATAGTTTTAAATTATCTGGATTACGTGTTTTATTAATAAAAAATTATTATTCTATGTCCCCAAAGAAATTATTCCTGTGAATTTATACCCCCTGACTAAAAAGATTATTTATTATTGAAACTGGTAAGGGAATAAGAAAATGAATAAAAAAAGTCTTATTTACTTCGGTGCCAGGATTCACGGCCGCATTTGAGGCAACAATGATATTGCTGGCAGTTCCGGAGATTTCAAGAGAGTTTACTATTTCATACTTTGAAGCTACATTATTAATCATAATATTTGTAATAGTAGAAACATTATTTGTTGTGTCATTTTCACTGATAGCTGATAAACATGGGATAAAAAGGATAATGATACTTGGATCATTTATAATGTTAATAGCCTCACTGTTAATATTTATTTCAAATAATTTTACTGTAATGATTTTATTGAGAGCCATTCAGGGCTTCGGGGGATCAATGGTGATACTTACCTCATTGTCTTATGCAGCCCTATCAAGTTCTGATTTGGACAGGGGAAAATCAATAGGATTAAACCATACAGTCATAAGTCTGGGATATGTTATCGGGCTCCCATTAGGTGGTGTTATAGCGTCTATAGATTATAAATATTTATTTTTGTTGACAGCACTTTTATCGTTGCTATCAATAATATTAATATTAAATATAGATGAAATGAGAGGAAAATCGGAAATAGGAAAATCGTCATTTTATATTACATTGCTATTTGCAGGATTAATACTATCAATATATTATATTCCTTTTATAATTATTGCAGGAATAGGTTTAATATTATCATTCAAAATAAAATTACACAGGGAATTCTCCTTATCATCATTTTCAGGATTTTTGCATTCGGTGACAAGAAATATGCTTGCAGCATACTTTGTATTCTTGCTTTATTCCTTGAAATACAGTCCAATAATTGTCGGTCTGCTGGTTTTAATATATCCACTATTTTTCACATTCACCTCATTTATTTCTGGAAAATTACATGATAAATATGGAATGAAGATTGCATCAATAGGATTTTTATCGATGAGTGTATTTTCTTTATCCTTATTTTTAAATTTTATTTTTCCTGAAATATTTCTTGGGACCTCCACGGGAATTGCAACAACCTCAAATACGGCATATACCATGAATTCATTAAATAAAAATGAAAGAATCACAGGTTCAGGAATTAGATCGCTGCAGGGAATCGTTACAAATGCTTTGGGGCTTGAAATTGCCTCAAGATTATTATTAAACCTGAATTACATTATAGATATAGTAATATTATTCAATTTAATTGCATTAGTTATTACAATTTTTTTGTATAAGTATAGGTAAATTAAGTTTCTTATAAAAATATCAATGAAGTAAACTACTTAATTTATTTAAGAATTAGAAATCATGAAAAACCTTATTTAGCCTCAGCTATATGACGATATAGCTGTGAGAATCGGAGGCGGTTGTTGGTATATTTGACCTTCGAGGCCGTTAATTAGAATACCCGCCCTTCGACTCGATTTC
>JAKAYM010000005.1 GCA_021826795.1 Thermoplasmata archaeon | reverse complement strand
TTCTCAGTTGATGATTTTACTGAATATAAAAAACGGCAAGACCAGACCTTCAGAAATATCAAAGGAGCTTGATATAACACTCCAGGGTGTTGTTTATCACATAAAAATTCTCAGAGAAAAAGGATTCATAGATGAAAAAAACAATATAACAAAAGAGGGCTTTGATTTTCTTTATAACGGCCTTAACTACATAGAAGATTTTGTTCATAGTAGCCTCATCAGTATAGATTCTTCACTTGTGTGGGAGGTGATATCTGACCAGGAACTTATGTCAGGGCAGAAAGTATCACTGTATATGACTAACGGCTATCTTCATGCAGGGCCCTATGCAGGTAGCGGAGCCAACGGTATCACAGTAAAAAATTCAAAAAAAAATGAATGCACCGGAGTGACTGCCGTAAGGGAAATTATCAAAATAAAAAAATCCAAAATAATAATAGTAGCGTTCAATAATGTTGAGAAAACAACTGATATGAAGAACCTTGGCGAGACTGTAAACAATTATATTAAAGGCATA
Source organism: Thermoplasmata archaeon (assembly GCA_021826795.1). The sequence goes on along the minus strand of JAKAYM010000005.1, from coordinate 35,329 downwards.
AATTTTGATTTTATAGGGATCACCGGTGAAATGGCAAAAACACTTATTGACATGCTTGGAAGAAAGCCAGACTTCGAATACGCATCCGTAAATTCTGCTTTTGAGGCTGCAAAACGTGGTTTCACAACCCTCATACTGGTATCTGACAGGTTTTTCCATTTTTCCCTGAATGAAATCAGAGAGCTTCAGGCGAAAAATCCCACGGTTGAACTGGATTTAAGGCATATTTAACTGAAATAATGCATATCCCGCGAAAATTCAGGATTTATAATGACCTGTAACGATAAATATATTATTGAAAATATATTAATACGTATATTTGTTATTTAAACTAGTCATGGCTAGTATTATAAACACGTTATGATAAAAATAAATTTTTACTATTTTTATAAATATTTAAATAAGACTTCATTATAAAGGTTGTTAATAGAGGTGTAAAAAATATGGAGGACGATGAAAGTGGCAGTAGGGGTACATATTATAGCGGATTTATACGGTGTAGATGCAGAGTTAATATCTAGCGCTGATGGTATTTCGCCTATTATTGAAAATGCTATCAAGGAAGGAAATCTAACAGAAATTTCTTCTCAGTACTATCAATTCAGGCCGATGGGTGCCAGTGGAATAGCATTGCTGGCGGAATCCCATCTATCATTTCATACATGGCCTGAACATGGTCTGGTGACACTGGATATATACACATGCGGGGAACACAGCAACGCTGATAGGGCTTTTAATTACCTGATGAATGTGTTGCATCCGACATCAATAGAATACAAAAAACTTGAAAGGGGTAGCAAGATAGAGGAAAATGTTAAAATTGATAACCCCCAGATGATGCTGTGATATATTGAGGAAAGGGTTACTTTTACTTTTTTTCTTATTGTTATTGTTTTTTCTGGATATTTTAATAGGAATTTACCATATTACTTATGAATATAACATCCTAGTAATTCCAGATGTATTAATTTCCATCACATCCATATACACCGCCGGGGATATTTTTCTAGACGTATCGTATAGCGTTGGCAAATCCTTATCTTTCTCAGAAAAATATATAGGATTGTTTATTGTTGGATTTGCAGCTATAGTGGATGAAATTGCAATGTCTGTTATGGCAGCCGTTGAAAATCTGGGAACTGTGAGCTTCGGCACAATTCAGGGTTCAAATGTAATTACACTTCTGGCTTTTTTCATACTTATACCCTTATATTACAGAAAGGGGATCTCCAGATTTGGAATAGATTCCTATGTTATACTTGCCACATCAGTAATTCTTTTGTTCCTCTCATTTTATTTTATTAAAGTTCCATTCTATCTGGGATTTATTACTTTAATTATATTCATTTTTTATATTTTCAAAAAAACTAAGTCAGGATCCCGCGGGGAGATTGCCCATGCAGAGGATGTGTATCCCTCTTATTATGGAATTATGGCACTCATTATAATAGGGTTTGCCTCATATAATATGATAAATTCTGCCCTTATTATATCCTATGTAACAGGCATAAACACATTTGTTTCATCTTTCCTGCTTCTGGGCTTCTTCGGATCATTGCCTGAAATAATGATGATGTCCATAGCAACGAAGGATAGAAGGAATGATGTGTCTATTGGACTGATAACTGGAAGTACCGTTTATAAAGAGACCATTCTTTTCTCAATAATAGCATTTATCGGAACGATGACTTTCCATAATTCATTTTTTTCCCTGATAATTATGGTAATTTTTTCATTTATCCTTGTTCTATACACTATAGTTTTCAAATAGGTTAGCATATCAAGAATATCAGTATCCCCAGAACTGGTCATCCTTTCTCTTGATTCTTATAAGCTCTTCCATGGTTTCTTTCATATCCATGTCCAGAACCTCGGCCTTCAATTCCTTGACAATATTTGCAGGAACATCTACATACAGATCCTCTTCTGCAAATATCTGCCTGTTCAGGGTTACGCCCTCGATTGCACAGGACATTTCTGCTCCCTTATCAGCAAACTGGCAGTTGATCTCTCCATCTCTCAGGCTTTTTATGGTTCCGGCATATTTATTTTTGCTGTTAATGAGCTTGTCACCCACCTTAACTCTGCCTGAAAGTACTTTAATTCCAACTATCACCGGTTTGGCTGCCCTGAAGATATAATCTGGCATTATAATCAGTTTAGATGGTACCGGCCTGCTATTCTTGCTTTCCTCATCAAGTTCATGCTTCTTGAATTCCAGCCACTTGTTCAAATCATCAATCATGGAATAAATAACGTTACCGGTAATAACCCGCACATTATTCGATTCCGTGGCTTCCCGGGCATCGCTTGAAACATTCACATTGAATCCCACTATTACCCTGTCCATGGGATTATTGAGGGTTGAAACATTGATTATATCCTTTTTGGTTATATCACCAATCTGCGCTTCCCTGATATTAATTTTATTCTGATCCATTTCATAGGCTATTGCCTCAAGAGACCCTATTGCCTCTGCTTTTATTGTTATCCCGGTATCCGAGAGTTTTATATCAGGTTTTGATTCCTTTATTAATTCCTCAAAGGCATTTTCAGTATTACCGTTCTTTATTGCTATTATGGATGTTCCTGATAAAACGTCCATTTTATCGGTTATTAGTATTCTTATGCCAGCGGCAGCACTTACACTGTTTTTTTCTTCGAGCCCTTTCTTTCCGGATGTTAATATGGCTTTTACCCGGGTAACTGCCGGGCCAGTAGAAGTGTTAAGCGCTATTTTATCTCCCTTATGGAGTGTCCCCTGGTACAGTATTGTATCCAATGTTATTCCCAGCGAATCTTCCTTTTTAATTTCTATTACTGAACCACGGACAGTTTTGTTTTCGAACTGTATGCTGTTTTCAAGAAATCTTTGAGCCAGACCTGTTAAAACCATTAAAATATCCGGTATTCCAATATTTAATTTTGCACTGACCGGAACAATAGCGAAGGATTTTGTAAAATCTGATATCCTGTCGTAACGGTCTGAGGATACACCTCTAATGTAAAGGTCATTAATTATCTTATAAATTTTCTCATCCAGAAGGTCTATGTATTCCTGCCTCTGCATCTTCAGGATGTCCATAAATGATGTGTTTTTTGCACTGATAAAATATGGTATTAAGTCTATCTTGTTTGCAGCAATTATGAATGGAGTCTTATATTTCTTTAAAACGTCTATCGATTCAATGGTCTGTGGTTTTAAGCCCTCATTGATGTCGATGACAAGTATGGCTATATCTGCCAGGGCGCCGCCCATGGATCGCATGTTTGCAAATGCCACATGCCCTGGTGTGTCTATAAAAAGAAGACCGGGTATTTTAATCTGAATGTTTTTAAAATAATTTTTGATATTTGTTTCAAGGGTTTTTTTATCAATATCGGTAGCACCAATTTTCTGTGTTATACCGCCAACTTCCTTCCTGGCAACCTTAGTACCACGTATATCATCGAGGAGAGTTGTCTTTCCATGATCTACATGCCCAAGGACACATACAATTGGTTCCCTTAAATTTTTTTTTGTTGTTTCCATATTCAATAATCCATTATCTCATTCTCATTAAAGAATATTTTATATTCATGGTTATATGCTTCCTGAGAGTCGGATGCGTGAACTATGTTTTCCTCTATGTTTAGAGAGAAGTCCCCCCTTATTGTTCCGGCTGCTGCCTTCGAACCGTCTGTTGCACCGGCAATATTTCTGCACGAAATTATTGCATTATCACCTTCGAGTATTATTGCAACAATGGGACCTGATGTTAGGTATGATACCAGACCGTCAAAAAAAGGTTTAAGGCTATGCACACTGTAATGCTCCTTTGCCTTTGCCTCAGAAACTTTCATCAATTTGAGAGACAAAATTTTTAAACCCTTGTTTTCAAATCTGGTTATTATATTTCCTATGAGATGTCTTTTAACGCCGTCAGGCTTAATGAGCACCAATGTTCTTTCCATATTATTACGCCTTTCTCATTTCCTTTAAGCGGTGGTATTCGTTTGTCCACTTTACATTTCTAGCTGCCCTTTTCAGGTCAATCATATTTGTTCTGCATTTTTTGGAGCAGAAATTCATTACATTCCCATCCTTCCTTATATAAATAATGCCGGATGCAGGTTCAATATCATGCCCGCAGAAGATACACTTTCTATTTTCCATTTTGTTCACCTTATAGATAACCTTCTGGCTTCTCTTGCAGTTTCTCTCAGCATGAGTATATCACCTACCTTTACAGGCCCGAGTACATTCCTTGCGATTATACGGCCCTGATCCTTGCCTTCGAGAACCCTTACCTTAACGGTTGTTGCCTCTCCGGTCATTCCAGTTCTACCCATTAGTTCTACTACTTCAGCTGGAGTTGCATCATCTGCCATAAAGCATCACTCTTCACTTTCTTCTGAATCTTTGCTCTTTTTCGCTGGTTTCTTTGCAGCTTTCTTGGGCTCTTTCTTTTCCTTCTTTTCTTCCTTTGATTCAGATTCCTTTTCCTTCTTTGCAGCTTTCTTGGGCTCTTTCTTTTCCTTCTTTTCTTCCTTTGATTCCGGTTCTTCGGCTACCTCTGCGGGAGCTGGCTCAGCTACTTCTTCCTTTTTCTTTTCTTCCTTTACGGGTGCTTTCTTCTTTTCTTCCTTACCGGTTTTAGCACTTTCTATGGATGATAAAAGACTCTTATATGCCTCATCATTCTTTCCGAAATCTGTAACTGCAATTGAAGCCGCAGATGCAATACCTACCTTTAAGCCCAGGTCATTTTTATTTTTAACATATGTATATGGAACTTTTCTCTCTTCACACAGGACAGGAATATAGAATACAACCTCAGGTGGAGATACGTCCTCTGCAATAACGACAACTTTGGCTTCCCCTCTCTCTATAGCCTTCACTACCTCATTTGTCCCTTTCTTAATCTTACCAGATCTGTATGAATTTTCTACAAAATCCAATGCGTCTTTGACTAACGATTCGGGAGCTTCAAACTTTACATAAGTGTTTTCCATGATAATCCTCCTTCACTTCTGCTTGGTATTATAAACTGTAATATAAATATTTAGAATTACCTTATATTTCAGCACATACAGGATGTCCAGTTCTATTAATGCTCAACTGCCACCATAAATTCTGTACTTGATTATAATACATCAGTATGCCAATTTATCTTTTGAATAACAATTGAATTAGTTTTACAGAATGAAAGTTAATGCCCTGTGTGAATTTCTATTTTTATAATGCTGGAAAATTCTGTAATACGGCGACAAAAATTCAATGTTAAACTCCAAATAAATATATATAAGTTTTAATTCAATGTTTATGAGCGAAAAAACAGATGTTATAGCGGCATCCATGATTGGAACCATAATTGAATGGTATGGAATTTTCATTTTTTCATCGGGTGCAATATATATAGAAAAAACTTTTTATCCAAATGTTAGCGTTGCTGAGGGCCTCTTATTGACATTGCTTACCTTTGCCCTCGGCTTTGTGACAAGACCAGTGGGTGCCTATGTTTTCGGTCATTTTGGTGATAAACTCGGAAGAAAGAGGATACTGCTTCTTACACTTCTTATATCCGGAATTTCAACAGGGCTTACTGGCCTGATACCGCCTGAGGCAAGTATTGGAGCACTGGCTATAGTTCTGCTGGTTGTACTGAGACTCATCCTCGGTTTTGGGCTTGGCGGAGAGTGGGGTGGTGCAATGCTATTGACACTCGAAACCTTCAAAGAAAGGAGAGGATTTTATTCCTCCTTTGTACAATCAACTGTCGGTATCGGATTGCTCCTGGGCACAGCAATATTCATACCACTGGTGTATGTGTTTCCAACTTCCTTTATGTATTCTATCGGGTGGAGAATCCCATTCCTTGCAAGTTTTGTAATAGTTATAGTCGGAGTTTTTATAAGACTGAAGGTTAAAGAAACACCGGTATTCGAGGCAGAGAAGAAAAATAAGAGGCTTTTAAAATCACCGGAAAAGGAATTATTCACAAAACACTGGAAGGAAATTATAGTAGGTACACTGCTTGCAGGGTCATCAGGGAATTTCTTCTATTTTGCGATTTCCTTGCTGCCTGTGATGTTTGAAGACATGAAAGCAATAACTGTTCTCGTGGGTCTCATTGGCACAGCTATATTCGGCGTGCTGGATATAATATTCGTATTTATTGGCGGCCAGATATCGGATAAAAAAGGAAGAAGGGTTATAATTGCAGGTGCAAATCTGCTTGCTCTTGCTGTTCTGTTTCCATCGATATATCTTATCGGAACCGGATATTTCATTTTATTCTTATCATTATTCGCGGTAGCCCATGGGTTGAGTTATTCTCCCCTTGGGGCAATGATTTCCGAAATATTTCCCACAAGGGTGAGATATTCCGGTAATTCAGCAAGCTATCAGTATGGCAATTCATTTATAGGCGGACCTGCTCCATACGCTTCAGATCTTCTGGGTACTATAGAATACGCACTTTATCCCGTATTCACATTAATTTTTATCCTGATTGCTCTGGGGGTTATCTACAAATCAAAAGAAACTGATAATGTGTCGCTGGAAGATCCAGATATCGGTGATAGTACAGTTTAAACCGTATTATTAAATTTTTAGTTTTTAAAATAAATAATATTTATAAATTTCATATCCAGAAGGATTCGTATCCTTCTTTTATTTTTTTAAGAACGTAGAGTCCTCCCACAGGTGCAAATTCATCAACAATCCCTTCTTCAATTTTGTCTTTAGTAAGCCCTACATTTGCCATAGCTGTCTCACATGCTATGATTTTGATGCCTGTTTTTTTGGCTTTTTTCACGGTGTCGAGTATCGGGCTATACAGAACCTGATCCTTATTGAGTACTGAAACAGCGGGAGTCAAAAAAATCATCTCAACTACTAAATCTTTATCGTAATCCTTCATCTTTGCACCCATGCCGGTGTTTGCCATTAATTTGGCCATGTTTTCCCTGCCAGTTTCAAGTACGAAAATAACCTTGTCTGTCATAAATATAAATGGTCTTGTTCAATAAATAAATTGCCATTATTCCTGTTTGAAAAATATTTTTCAGTTAATTGATATGTCCCTCAGGTCATCTATGATTGTTGCACCGGAATATTCTGAAATTATATTGTTATATGTGGGCAGAAATCTATTATCCTTTTTATCTATTATATACATTTTTGATACTTTCTTCAACTTCCTGGATATCTCCTCCAGGTTGCTTCTTGGATTTCCCGGAAACACATTGCCCCTCCCATCGGATATAAGCAGGGATATGGTCCTAAACTTCGCATATGTGGATAGGTTATATATTTCTTTCAGTGCATCATAAAGTGGGGTTTTTCCTTCGCTCTTTATGCTGTTTATATGATTTTTCAATGAAGTAAAGTTTCTGGAAAAATTCATAACAAGTTTTGAATGCTGCCCTGAGAATGTTAGCAATGCCACACGGCTGCGCATCAAGTAAAGTTTTTTGAGCAGCACGTCAGAAAAATCCTTTGCTATCTGTATTCTCGAACTGAAATTCATAGATCTGCTGGAATCAATTGCTATTATAAACGGAATGGAACCAGATGAAAATGAATCGTTCATGACTACTGTCCTGCTGTTAATTTCCGTAAAACCGTATGTCCATGTATTTAGTAATGATGACCTCATATCAAGATGCGTGCCAGATTTCTTACCTCGGTGCCTGTACTGCTTGGCGATTCCGGATCTACCGGAGGTTCTGGTTTCCAGGCTTTTCTGAGGCTTGAGTTCTATTTTTCCAATCCGTTCTTTTCTGGAATTGTTACCCTGGTTATCTTCGTTTTTTGCTTCATTGTTCCCTGCTTCATTGTCTTTGTTACTCTGGTCATCCTGATCCGGACCACTGTTTTCATTATCTTCATCTGTCTCGGAGTTTTCAGGTTCCTTATAGTTATAATCGGGCCTGCTATTTCCCTTCTCCCTGACCCTGTGATTGAGGGCAAACTCAAGGGCTTTTTTCAGATCGTTTTCATTTACCTCTTTTCTTCCATCATATGCAGCTATGGCTTTTGCTGTTTTCACCGTACTGATCATTGACCTGTTGCTCAACGAATTTTTCAGAACTGTATCTGCTATGAACATCAAAAACTCTCTCCTGATTGTAACGTATGGAAGTATTTCCCTGGCTTTCATTATTCTTGACTTTATATTCCTATCATCGTTCTCATATTTCCTGATAAATTCCGATTTGTTTTTATCAAATTCCTCAACCCTCCCGGATATTTCAAGAAGTGTATCAGCCGAATCAGGCATTTTTCCCTCTACAGAAATGCCGAATCTATCAAGAAGCTGTGGCCTGAGTTCACCTTCCTCCGGGTTCATTGTTCCAACAAGTATGAACGATGCGGGATGAATATAAGATACGCCCTCCCTTTCAACTATATTGACACCTGATGCTGCTGCGTCCAGTATGGAATCAACAATTGAATCCTCAAGTAGATTGACCTCATCTATGTAAAGAATTCCACGGTTAGCCTCTCCGATGAGCCCTTCCCTGAGTACTGATTCGCCTTTTATTGCATGGGAAATATCCAGTGACCCGACTACCCTGTCAAGCGTTGTACTGTTCGGGAGATTCGCTATCCTGATCCGCATCTTTTCTGTTTCAAGTTTCCCATTTTTCTGTTTCTCAATGCATTCATCACATAATTCTCCGTCCGGGTCACAGTGGAATCTGCATCCCCTTACTGCCCTTATTTCCGGAAGTACAGATGATAATGATCTCACCATTGTTGATTTTGCTATACCCTTGGGCCCTGTTATGAGTAAACCCCCTATCTTGCTGTCTATTGCATTTACTATCAATCCGAGTTTTATATCATCATTGCCCACAATTGCAGAAAACGGAAAATTGAATGTTCTCATTCGTTTTCACCCTCAATTTCCATGTATTCCTCTTCCAGTTTCTCCTTCATTTCATCGGTGGCGTGCCATATATCCCGTTTATATGCCTCTATCATTCTTGATGTGATCTCTGAAAGAGCCCAGGGATTCTCTTTTTTGAACCATTCTTTCATCTTTTCATCCATAATGAATTTTTCAGCAATGTTGTTAAAAATATTATCATTGACCATTCCAGTGGTTGCACCCCATCCGTAAAGATGCTCTATTTTTTTGAGCATTTCAGTTGCACCTCTGTATCCGAAATTCTTCTGGGCATCGATCCATTTTTCATTCAGTAGCTTTCCTATGGCTGTTCTCTCTATTTCCTCCTTCATGGTTCTGACCTTCGGCTTATTGGGATTAAATGTATCCTCAAACATCAGTGAAGGATTGGAACCACTGTTTTTCGCCATCAAGTAAAATCCACCGGCGTATGAATAATTGCATGAATCGTCATTTATATCGATCTCGTCTATCTCTCTTTTATGTATAATAGTCTCTATGTCCTTTGATATTGAAATAAGCTGTTCTCTGGATTCCTTTCCGAAATTGTTTTTACCGTAAGAGTACCCCATCCATTCTGTGAATATATCTGCCAGATCTTCTTCTTTTTCCCATCTGGAGGATTCTACAGCATTATTCACTCCGGAACCGTAGGATCCGGGTTTTGAAGAAAATATCCGGTCAAGGTGCCCGTATTTTCTGTGATGTTTAATAATAAAATTGCTGTCTTCATCCTCATTCAGTTCGGATACCTTCTTTACTGCCATGTCTATTAATTCTATTATATTGAAAAGGTTGTCACGGACTATCCCGCTGGACTCCACAACAACGTCTATTCTGGGTCGCTTCAGTATGTCCAGTGGTATAGGCTTTATATCCTTTACCTTTTTTGTTCCTTCCTGCCATACAGGCTCAACGCCAAGTGTGTACAGTATCTGTGAAATAAGTTCACCGTCCGAACGGTATGCATCTGTTGACCACAGAACGAATCCTATTGTTTCAGGGAATTTGCTTTCCTTTTTATATTCATTTTCTATAAGTTTGTTTGCAAGTACTACTCCGACCTGCCATGCAGAATGGCTGGGTATTTTAAACGGGTCCACTGCATAAAAATTTCTTCCAGATGGAAGTACATCATATCTTCCCCGCGTAAGCGATCCTGATACTCCCGGCTCGATATATTTTCCATTCAGGGCAGAGAGGAGATTATTTCTCTCGTTTTCCGGTGAATATTTCAGCTTCTCTATTATTCCAGATTCAAGTTCCGGCAGCTGCCCATCCTTGTACAGATAGGCATCTATCATTGCTTCTGCTTCTTCTTTACCTCTATTTTTGTATAATGATTCGTCAAATCTTGTTGCCGTGACCACATAATCTTTTATATCCGCCGTTTCCAGATCCTTTCCATATACATAAAGCCCCTTTGTGACTACCGAATCCTTGAAAAGATTCAACCTGTGCTCTATTTCATGTGTTGCCTTGTGAGAATCCTTAAAGTCTATGGATAAACCGATCTTATCTGAAAGTTTCTGTATTCTGTCCAGTATCATGCTCTCTCTGGGTTTATTTTCAGCCTTCTCTGTTTCTTCAAAATCATCTATTAAATCTTCAAGGTCTTTTATTTCCTCGGGAACCTCATCGTAGGCCGTGGGTGGAGTTATATAATCCAGCAATACAGCATAGCTTCTTCTCTTTGCAATGATCCCCTCTCCCGGTACATTTGTTGAATATAAGTATAGATTCGGAATTTCTCCAATGGAAATTTCAGGGAAATCAGAGGGTGATAATCCCAGGCCTTTTCCCGGTGTAAATTCCAGTGTGCCGTGGGTGCCAACATGGATGATTGCATCTGCCTGGAATATCTCCTGAATCCATTTATAGAATGCAAGCCAGTAGTGGGTTATAGGCGTCAGGGAATCGTGTATTGTCCTGATGCTGTTGTCATTATCTGCGAATGTTATCCTCTTCGGCTGAATTCCTATGAATACATTGCCTGACATTATTCCGGGAATCTGGATTTTTCCGTCCTTGAGCATATAATCCCTTTTAGTGTTGAGTTCACCCCACCTTGCTATAATCTGCTTCCGGGAGTCTTCAGGAAGTCCTTCAAAGAATTTATAGTACTGATCAACAGACATGCTATAAACCGATCCTCCCTTATTCATTATATCTTCAACTGTAGTCCATTTTCCCTCGGGAATTGCTTTCTTCTCCATTATTGTTTTTATGAGTGATTCTCCATCCTCCGGGGTATATTCTATGGAATAGCCACTGGATTTCAGAAGATGCATTATATTTGAAACAGAATTGAGAGTGTCCAGCCCTGTTGCTGTGCCTATGTTTGCCTCTAAATCCTTGAATGAAGACCCGGAATGGAGTATTATCGCAATTTTCTTCTCACGGTTTTTCTTGTATTTAAGATCGATCCATCGACTGATTCTACCTGCCATATAATTTACCTGCTGCCTTACCGGAACCAGTTCCCTGTATACTGTCCCATGATCGTAGATTTTTCGGATGAGCCCTATGAGGACAGGTTCTATGGTTCCGTCCATTTCAGGCAGCATGGCACTCATTATTGTCGAAACTACATCCAGGCCGGAAGAATCCAGCCATTCTTTCTCCTCCTTATAATAATAAATAAGTCCCTGGAAAACAGGCACACCGAGTTGCATGAGTGTGATCTTGTCCTCCTTTTTTATCAGTGAGAATGAGAGCAGATTGATAACTGCGTCTACGGTGGATTTTCCATCTTTATAGAAATATTCCTGTATGCATTCCTCTGCACTTTTGATATTTCTGGATTTGTCTCCGAATCCGTTTGTAAAGACAGGAATTGCAGATATTTTTCTACTATTTAATTCATCAATAATAGATCTTACAATGCCTGTATCGTTATCTACCCATGCTGTCCTGTAGAAAAGTATACCAGCTTTCCGGGAATAACCTGTCTTGCCATAATTATAGACACCTGAGAAAGGCATTTCAACAGGTTCTTCATATGCACAGCCATCATGAAGGCTTTCAATGAATAATATCATATTTTTGATATTTTCATATCCACCATAGAAATAATAATTGGATACCTTTTCCTCAACAAATTTGCTTACAGTGGAGTAACTGCTGAGTATCGGATCTATCGCAATGACATTTTTTTTATTTTTTATTACGGATTCAATGTCCTCAAGGATATTACTGTATATATTTTCCCCTGAAAAATGATGGATGAATACAGCATCGGCGTTTTTAATGAAATTGATGAATTCAGAATCCACCGGATCAAGCCTCGGATATTTTATCTCTATCTCATTTCCGGTTTGCTCACCTGCTTTGAGAAAGGACTGTATGACAGAACCATTCCAGCCAATAAGTACGGCAAACTTCATAAAAGTAAAGTAGATTTTACTATATAATTATTCTGAGGGGGACCCGCACATTGTGATGTTGCCGTTACAGAAAATTAACGGCATTGAATGTGTGCAACAGCCAACTTTTACTATATTTTATGTATAAAATTTGACACATTTCATTTTTAATTATCAGTTTTACAAACTAAAATTTAAATATTCATAAATCATTCAGTATTGGAATGACGTCTCCATAATGCAGTGCGCTGATGACGCCTACTGGTGATTAAGATGTTAAAGTTAATCCTGGAGACGGTTTCACAGTACTTATTCGTTGTTCTATTTTCCCCACTTCTTATAGGAATTTTTGAAAAGTTAAAGGCGAATATTGAGTCCAGAAAGGGGCCGAGCATATTCCAGCCGTATTATGACATTTTCAAACTGCTAAAAAAGGAAACTTTAATCACAGAAAATTCCTCAAAATTATTTTTATATGCACCGTATATGGCATTCGGTATATACTCACTCATAGCCCTGATTATACCGGTATTCATGACAGCTCCGATAATTTTCACTGCCTCAGGGGATTTTTTTGCCGGTGCAATATTATTCTCCCTTGCAGCATTCATAAAAATAATAGGAACGATGGATTCAGGAAGCAACTTTTCCTCCATGGGTGCATCAAGGCTTATGTCCTTCAACTTCTTCAGCGAGGGTACGCTTATAACAGTATTCTTTGCAGTAGCGCTGATAAGCGGCACAAATAATCCCTACACTACAAATCATTATCTTATCAGCCATCCGCTTTCCAACCTGAGCCTTGTGCATATCTTTGCAATATTTGCATTTTTTATGATTTTCATGTACGAATTCGGAAAGATGCCAACGCAGAGTGGGGGAAACCAAGAAATGGGCATGATAGATTCGGGTATAGATTATGAATACAGTGGGAAGGCACTTGCTGTAAACAAATGGGCATCGTACATGAAAGTGTATCTTCTGGGTTCGGTTTTAATCAATGTATTCCTTATCCCGTGGGGGATATTCAATACGTTTCCATTATTCTTCCTTAATGCACTTACAATGATCGCAAAATGGGTATTTCTCATAATCATCGTGCTCATAGTGGATACTTCCCTGGCAAAATTGCGCCTGTTCAAGGTTATAGATTACCTGGCTGTTGCCTTCACATTTTCTATCCTATTTTTGATACTTACTGAGGTGATCGCATGAATATGGTTTTTACAGTGATTTACCTGCTTGCCGCACTGATTGTGGTCACAGGCTTTTACATACAGAGCAACAAATATTTGAGGTCGATGGTTATGACACAGGCATTTCAGTCCTTCCTCATTGCTGTTATAGCAATACTTCTGGGGATAGAGCTCAAGCAGTATACCTTTTTCATACTGGCATTGCTTGTTATACTGTTGAGAACTGTTCTGGTTACATACTTCCTCGCAGGGAAGATACCTAAAAATAAGAATTATTTATACGAATCGAGGCTGCCTACCACATATTATCTTCTTGTAGACCTTGCATTCATTGTTATTTCCATATTTATAGTGTATTCAATATCCTTTATTCATATAGTTTCCCGTATATTTCCAGAGAGCAATATCATTCTATTTCCACTGCTATTATTCTTCCAGGGCCTTTTTATTATTGCATCCAGAAGGAGAACAATTGCACAGATACTTGGCTACATCGAGGAAGAAAATTCACTGATACTCATGGGCACCTTTATTCTTCCTGTTCCTATTATAATAGAAAGCAGTGTGTTTCTGGATGTTCTGATACTTGTAGTAATTTTTTCCATTATAAGCATTGAAAAAACTGAGCATAAACCTGTGGAGGAATTGAGAGGATGATTTACGAGATACTCATACTGATTATACCGCTAATTGCCATGGCATTCTACAAGAATATCAAGATTGCCAGCATAATAGCAGCTATTATTGAAATGTTACTGCTTATTCCACTGTATTTCAATTTATCTGATTCGGGGTTCTTTTTCATTGATCACATTACTTACATATTCATTCTGATGGTAACCTCCATTTATCTTATGTCTCTGGCTTATTCCAGAAAATATATACATAATGTAAAGAACAGGGGAATTTCAGAAAATGTTTATTATATGCTCATGGGGTTTTTCTATATAGCAATGGAATTTGCCCTGATGGTAAATAATTACGGCTTCATGTGGGTAGGAATAGAAACTACCACTATATCATCTGCCCTGTTATTGATCACTGAAAAATCGGATATATCGCTGGAAGCAACGTGGAGGTATATAATCATAGTTTCTGCAGGGGTTACGTTTGCTTTTATATCGGTAATATTAATTTATTATGCCTTCGGGACGCTTACAATAACGGTAATCCTATCCAGAGGAATTACGGATAGCCTCGCTGTAAGATTGGCTGTTGGTATTGCACTGGTAGGGTTCGGTACAAAGGTCGGGGTTTTTCCGGTTCATACATGGCTTCCTGATGCCCACAGTGAGGCACCTGCACCGGTCAGTGCAATGTTCTCCGGAGTACTGCTTCCTGTTGCCCTGTATGTACTTTACAGGATTTATGAAATCTTCCCCATGAGGGAGCTCTTTATCTGGGCAGGCACCATTTCAGTTCTTTTTGCCGCCATATTCCTCGGCTATCAGAGAAATTACAAGAGAATGTTTGCGTATTCAACAATGGAGAATATGAACATAGCCCTCATAGGACTGAGCACATTTACCTTAGCCGGTCTTGTTGGATCGCTTCTGCTTCTCCTTTCACACAGCTTCGGAAAGGCGGGTGCTTTCTATTCTTCCGGAAATGTTTATGAGATGTCATGGACAAAATCAATTGACGGTGTGGGTGGATTGATAAGGAACAGGGCAAGTGCTGCCTCAATGCTCTTATCCTCCTTTGCAGTGACCGGAACACCGCCCTTCGGAACATTCTTCGGTGAATTTCTCATACTATATTCCGTGCTCTCCATACATTTCTATGCACAGTTCGGTATAATAGTACTCTCCCTGTTCCTTGCCTTTGTATCAATAAACTTCAATGTGTCAAAAATGCTTTTCAGGGGAAAATCCGAATACAGCGAATCTGGAATTAATACGGTTATACCCCTTATTGCTGCCATAATATCCATATTCATAGGAATTGTATTCCTGGTGGTGTATCATGAAATATTATAAATTCGGTGAAAAAACAGGAAGATATACGGGAAGAACTGAAAAATATGATGTTTACACCTCGACGCTTGCGGACATCAGCAGGGACGAGGATGATCATGCCGGGAGAACCCAGGGTGAGATATATTTCAATTATGGCCCGTCTGCAGGTGGACTCAGGGAATCTGTAAATTTTCAGATACTCACACCGGGTGAATCCATAAGGGATGTTATCATAAATTCAGGATTTAAAAGAAGGAATATTAACATAACGGGAAACACTATTTCAGAAGCAATGCTCAGGGTTGAACGTATCAATGGATTCCATTCAGCATCACACAGTATAGCCTATGCACTGGCCGTGGAGGATGCATTGAACATTGAGAATGGGGAGCTCAATAATGCAAGGATTGTAGAAATCGAGCTGGAGAGGATACGATCCAATATTGATGTAATAAAAGGCTTATGTGAATCTGCAGGATTCGCCGTGCCGGAAAAACAGCTGTTACTTCTGAGGGAGGAGGTTGCGAGAATAATCTCCGGTGCCTTCGGCCACAGATACTATTTTTCCGTAAATGGCATAAATTCTATTGATGGAGATTTTGCAAAAATAAAGCTGAGTTCTGTTGAAAAGCAGTTCAGGTCTATTTATGATGGCCTGCTTTCCTCTAAAATATTTCTGGATAGAATTCAGGAAAACGGAATTATGGTAGATTCAAAATCGACAGGCCCAGCAGCCCGTGCGGGAAATTTCAGATACGATGCCAGGTTGGATTCTCAGTCCCTGATCTATGGAAAATATAATTTGGTACTTGAAAAGAATGGTGATACATTCTCCAGATTTCTGGTAAGGGTCAGAGAAATATTTGAATCCATAAATATTATAGAATCATATGATATTAAAAAGGCTTACAGCAGGAATAAGGTGGAATTAAAGGGATCAGGGGAAGGTGCTGCCAGAATAGAATCACCTGCTGGAGATCTCTTTTACTATGTAAAAATAAAAGAAGGCAGATTAATGGACATACAGATGTCACCGCCTTCATATCTCAATATGCAGAATTTCAGATATGCACTGAAGAATAACAATATTTTTACTGATTTCTTCTTTGTATGGGAAAGTTTCGGCATCTGGATATCAGAACTGGAGGTGAATTTACAGTGAACTGGTTCATAAGCGGCTTGAGGAAGAGAATCAAAACCGAGAAGCTGACGGAGTATGAGATTATGTATCCTTCCCTGCTGGAGGGAATAAGTGATTATAACTGCCCCACGGAAGCGCTGAAAGATAATAAGTGGGATATGGACAGATGCATTTTCTGCAGGCAGTGCGATCTTACTCCCACAGGTAAGCAGAATGCTTATTCGGTGAAGAAACCGGTTCCGGATATATTCAGAAAATCCATATACCTTTATCCGGTTGACTCGGGAACATGCGGTGCCTGCAATGTTGAATTTACCACCCTATTTTCTCCACAGTATGATTCCAGCAGATTCAAAATTTTTATGGCAAATACCCCGAGGCATGCTGATGCCCTTGTTGTCATGGGAGTTCATACAGATGGAATGGAAAAGATACTGAAGGAAGCCTATGATGCCATGCCGGATCCGAAAATTGTCATAGGATTGGGTGCATGTGCACTCTCAGGTGGAATTATAGGCAGAGAAGCGATGGAAAAATATGATATTCATATTGCGGGATGCCCGCCCACGCCAGCAGCGATCCTCAATGCAATAATCGAAGCGAGGGAGAAAAAATGATATATTACTACATACCGCTTATGGCAGTTTTCCTTGCCGCAATAATTTCGATAAAATACAGGACAGCAGGATATATAATCACCGCAGTAGCCTCCGGCCTGTTTTTCCTTCTTACATTCAAAATTTTTGATTATATAACATACTTTTACCTTATTGCAGCCATTGTATGGATAATAACATCAATTTTTTCAATTCCATATTCAAAAAAATACGGGAAATGGCTTGCACCACTGTTCATACTCACCATTGCGGGAATGATGACAATATTATATGCAAATAACTTTCTTGTTTTCATAACAGGCTGGGAAATTATGTCCATACCGGCCTATTTAACAGTGGCAGTAAACAAGAAAAACGACATTGAAGCATATATATTTATGCTGTTCTCTGAAGTAAGCACGGTGCTGATTATAACCGCAGCAGTGCTTTCCTATTACTATACCGGCACATTTAACTTTACAGGGCTTTCCAATGACACTGTTCTGCTCATATTTGCCTTAGGGGCAATGTCAAAAATGGGATTAACACCTTTTATGATAAGTGAATGGCTTCCCATAGCCCATGGAAGTGCTCCGGCTAATTCCTCTGCGATATTCAGTGCAACCATGACACTTATGGGTGTGTACGGTATATTGAAAATAGCTCTGCTTTCCCCGGTTTCTACTGACATAGGCATACTATTCATCATTATAGGTGTGATTTCCGTACTCTTCGGGGCTCTTTATGCCTATATCTCTGAAAATATGAAATCCCTGGGAGGATTCAGTACCATAGAAAACAACGGGGTGCTGATGGCTGCAATCGGCTTATTTATTGCAGTCAATGATAGTGTTTTAAAAGAATTTATCCTTATCTCCATAGCCATTTTTGCCATGGCACATTCAATAGCAAAAACAGGGCTGTTCATATCAATAGGGCATACAGGTGTTGAGTACTTCAGCGCGGTTACCGGAGGAAAAGACTCTGTAAATCAGGCAGGAAAATTTTTTGCAATGTCCTCACTTTCCGGGCTATTCCCTTCTCTGGGGGGTCTCGGAATCTGGATGATATTGGAGTCTTTTTTCATGGGTGCATATCTATACGGCCCACTGGGTATTGCTTCAATCATAGCAGGTTCACTGATCGCTATGGGAGAGGGATTTGCCACCGCTGCAATGCTGAAAATGTTTTATTTCACCGATAGTCACAGGAAATCGCAGGGGAAAAATCTGGAGAATTATACAATACTCGGAACCGGCATAACCCTTGTATTCCTCTTTGCCATATCATTCATGGTCATCGGAAAAAACTATATATCGGGCATTCCCTCTGTTCTTGTATTAAATGGCCTCATGATTGAATCCCGCCTCGGTGTATCCGATTTCGGGCTGATAACTCCGCTTTATATACTAATACTCTTAACTGTATTTACAATGATTGTATTCCTTGTTTTCAGAAAGCCAAGGACTCGAATTGCACATCGCTGGAACGGCGGAATAGAAAACGGAGAATACTACAATTCATTCACTTATTCAAACAATATAAGGCTTATACTGAAAAGAATACTGATGACTACAAGAACAGATCAGGACAGAGTGGAAACAGTTGATGTATTCTGGATGGTCATGATAAATATTGCTAAAACCTACAGGAAATTTGCAAAATTTACAGCATACAAAATTATGAACAGTTCCATATCAGCGTATATTACATATATGATAGTTGCCTTCGTACTGGTAATTATAATAGTGTCGCTCCTCTGAATTCTATACGAAATATGCAAAAAAGAATAATTATGTATGAAAATCAGAAAAGGTTAATAAATAATAATTCTATAATGATATAAATGGAAGAGTATGGCTAATAGCCAAATTGCTCCGAGGTTTGAAAAACTTATGAATCTTAGAAGGATTTTACTGGACGTTGATAAGGGATTAAACAGGCCAACGCTCACGGAACTTGCAGGTTCCATAGAGGAGGTACCTGGTGTGGATGCTGTGAAGATAACTGTTACAGAAATGGATATGGAAACCATGGGGACCAGTATAACGGTTGAAGGATTAAATATCAATTATAATTATCTTGTAAAGGTTATAGAAGATATGGGCTGTGCTATACATTCCATAGATGAGGTTATTACCGGAAAGCATATAATAAAATGAATAAAAAATACATATTCCCGGTTAGTATTGGCCTCTCAGATGGGATAATCACTGCTCTGATACTTGCATCCGGGGGAATTATAGGAAAAAGCACTATAGATATGTTTGAATCCTTTAAAATTTCATTCGGATCTGCCTTTGCCGGTGCTTTCAGTTATTTTATAGCTCAGTATGCAGGTCTAAATGAGGAGTTGCACAGGACAGCTCTTCAATTAAATTTGAAATCAACTGATTACCTCCTGAAGGGCCATTTGGGTATTGAAATATTCATAGAATCGCTTCTGGGTGCCCTGATTGCAGCCTTTTTTGGATTCCTTGGTGCACTGATCCCCCTATCATCTTCACTGATTATCAGAGGTAATGAGACAATACCTTTATCGCTTTCATATGTATCACTGGCAATTTTGGGGCTGTTTATAAGTAAATCCACTGCAGGGAGAGCCAGGTTCTGGATTGTAGTCATGGTAGCAGTAGGTATTATTGTTACCATTGCTGGCTTTGAACTCAAGCTTATAGTGTGATTGAGAACATTACAGATGTCTCCACAATTTTTATATAATCTAAGGCAATGTTTTTAATGTTAGGGGGAGCCAGGAGCTGAGAGGATAAGGATCGACCCCATGAACCTGATCCGGGCAATGCCGGCGGAGGGAAATTATGGAAAACAGTATAAAATATAACACTGAAATTTCGGAAAGAGTAGCATTATCAAAATGGAATGGTAAACACTGGATGATTTTTCTTGCTGCTTCATCTTCCTTTCTTATATGGGGGATTGCGCTGAGCATAGCTCCACTCATAACCACATGGTATTTTGTTCCATCCTCAGCTTATTACTATATAATAGGAGCAGCACCTGCTGGTCTACTGACAGGAAATATTGCCATGGGTGCATTATCAGACTGGAGAGGCAGGAAAAACAGTTATATCATTACCATGGGATTAACCATAGCAGGACTCATAGGAATCGGGATAACATATAATTATATTCTTCTAATAATATTTGTGTTCATTGGGGAATTTGGTCTGGGCGGGGATGAGACAGTTTCCCTATCCATAATGGCAGAGTATTTTCCGGCAAAATATAGGGGGCCTGCAATAGTTGAATCCTCTAATATGGCAAATATCGGCATAACTGTCATGGCGGCTATTTTTATTTTATTTTCCAGTTCGGTTTTTGTCCAGAAAATTGCACTTATTGTAATAGCCATATTCTGTGGTTTTGTATCGATCATAGCAAGGGGCAGGATAAATGAAAGTGCTCTATGGGAAACCGGAAAGGGTATACCTGCTAAAGGATTCAATTTCAGGGATTTGGCAAAATTTATAGCCCTGACATTGATGGGAATTGCCATAATAGTGGGATTTGCCTTTTCCGATCTGGTGCTTGGCCCGTTTCATTTTCCACAATTCACTGACCTGATTATATTTTTCTCAGTATTTGCTGAATCGGCAACAGGTATTGCAGGTGGATTTATTATAGGAAGGACGGGAAGAAAATATACATCCATGATCGGGTTTTCCGGCATGTTCGCTATGTGGATAATGTTATTAGTATTCTTTAATACTGTAATATCAAACCTTGATGTTCTGCTCCTGATGCTTGCCATAAGCTCCGTTTTCGGGGAGATTGCATGGGGATCCAGAGAGTTGCTTGAACCTGAAAATTTTGTGAGCAGATACAGGGGAAGAGGCATCGGCAGTGTGAGATTAACAGGATATGCGGTATACATTATGTTTATATTCCTGCTGGCAGGTGCAGGTGTGCATCTATATGCTTACTTCATTCTCATTGTTTATTTACTAGGTTTCGCAGGAGCTATTTTATATCTGATCTACGGCAGGGAGACTAGGGGTTTCCATGTGATTTGAGGTAATTATCCAGTATTTTAAAATCAGATTTCATGATTTCTAGGCTGGCCGGATTTCTGAGAGCTGCTGCCGGATGCAACGTGATCAGATATTTATTTTCAAGTATTTTGCCATGGTATTCTGTAACAGCTTTCAGATTGAGCAGCGATCGCATGGCAGTTGAACCCAGAAGTATAATAATTCCCGGATTCACAATTTCAATCTGTTTCTTCAGAAAGGGCATGCATATTGAGATTTCCTCATCTGTAGGCGCCCTGTTATCCGGCGGGAAAAACTGTACAACACTGGTTATATAAACATCTTCTCTGTGCAGTCCTATTCCCTCAATAAGGCTATCAAGCAATTTACCACTTCTTCCTATAAAAGGCCTTCTTTCAATGTCTTCGTTCCTGCCCGGTGCCTGGCCAATGAAAAATAATTTAGAATTTAAATTTCCTTCCCCGGGAACAAAATTTTTACTTAAATTCCACTCCCTGTTTTCATATATTTTTTTGTATTCCGAATTTATTGACTCCATTATAATATACTTTTTGATATAAGAATCGGCATATTCAAGCAAATCTTTCTGGTTTTTAAAATTTAGTTCTTTCATGGCCTCCTGATAATCCAGCCAGATATACCCCCTGTGCTCATATGATGTTCTGACCCTGACGCTGTTAGGTACAATGGACATAAACATTCTCACATGCTTCAATATTTTCACCTTATTATAAACAAATCTGTATATTATATCATAATGGAAATATGGAATCAGACTCTTTTCATCTATTTTTACGCCTGCTTCTTCAGCTGTTTCCCTTATGGCAGCATCCACACCGGTTTCACCCTGTTCTATATGCCCTTTAGGAAAATCAAGCCAGCCCTCCGCCCTTTTCAGAAGCAGATATTTATAAATTCCATTGAAATTGGATAGAACCACAATGCCATAACTGTATTCTTCTCTCATGAAAAGGAATCTCAAACACATATAAAAATTAGCCCTGTTCTGGGAGCAATTAGTAGGGGTAATTTAAAATTAATAGTGCATATATTATTCTAAATCAATGCAAAACTCTTTATTTTATAACCACTTTGATAAAGAATGAGAATTTATGCTGAAATTTATCCTTCCAGAAACCTCCAAAATGTAGAAAAAAATTTACAGAAATTAATAAATTTTGACGGCTTCAATATACCGGACAATCCCCTTGGATACCCCACAATGCCACCGGAACTTATAGGCTATATGATTCGGGAAACTTATCCGCACAAGGAAATAATCATGAATCAGAGGCTGAAGGATATCAATGAATTAAAACTGCGATCAGTGATTACCGCAGCAAAGGCCATTAAAGCCTCTGTTATATTTACACAGGGAGATAAACCCAGATTCGGGAATGAATTCAATGAAATAGGTTCAATTGATGCCATGAAACTCGCAATAAGAAGGGGCGTTGAATCTGGTGTTATACTGAGTTTCAGGAAACCGCTGAATGATATAAAAACAAGGATGGAG
The DNA here is from genome assembly GCA_021826795.1 of Thermoplasmata archaeon. The sequence goes on along the minus strand of JAKAYM010000005.1, from coordinate 12,644 downwards.
AAGGGTGCAAACATATTTCTTGTAGTAAACTTCGGGGACCTTTCCATCCTGGATAAAATAAAGACCGAAAAGCTCATACCGTATATAATAGTCAAAACGGGAAAAAATGGTGAAATAGTTGAGAGGATAAATCAGCCTTCTGTGGAACTAGGTGAACTGCACTCTTTCATTTATAAATTGAAGGATTATAATTTCAGGGGTTTTTTATTTTCTGTGCCGGGGGACACAGAAACATTGATAGATATTAAGGAATATATATAGAAATTATTATTCAAATTTCATGGGAATCTGATATTTTTGCATGGGATTTTTTATAAAAAGCTTAATTAAGCATCCTTACATTCTAATTTATTGTACTGTGTCACAATAGAGGATAAAAAGGTTTCAAACTACGACAGCATCTTCCAGATTTTGAAATTAAAAGTTGATTCCATTTTTGTAATAGATTACGACGCATTAAGAAATAGGTATCTGAACCTAAAATTATATGATGAACTGGCAAAATTTTTTGAACTTACTGTAATGAATTACCCTGAAACGGAAAATGATCTCATGGATACCATTATAAACGGGGCTTCAACTGTGATTATAAACAATAATCTAACATATAAGAGAATATCCAGCTATCTTTCGTTCACACAGAATATTGCCATGAATTACAAGTATGTTGACACCTGCATTCATTTTTCCGAGATGGGCGGTAATATGTTTCTTACTGATAAGGAAATAATGCTTCCTTACGTGTTGGCTTATAATTATAATAATTTCCCCATTAAAAATTCCATTCAGCTGCGGAATTTTCCCACTGACCTTATGGAGTCCTCCTGATTGGAATTGTTTACATATAAGTAACAGATAGGGAAGTATATGCAACTGGAAACTGACATAGGAATAAAGCTCGGGAACCCATTTATCCTTGCTTCTGGAATTCTTGATGAGAATGGTTATACCATTCAGAGGATACTTGAATCCGGTGCGGGCGCAGCAGTAACCAAATCAATAGGATCTTCCGAAAGAAAGGGGTTTGACCCGCCTGTTGTTTATTCAGACGATAACTTTACCATAAATGCAATAGGCTTATCGAATCCGGGAATAGAGAATTATGGAGATGAGATTAAGATAGCACTGCGTGCGGGAAAACCTGTTATAGGCAGTATATTCGGACAGAGCCCTGAAGAGTTTGCAGAACTTGCAAAAAGAATGGAAAATTACGGAGCATCAGGAGTTGAGCTTAATTTATCCTGCCCCCATGTAAACGGTTATGGCATGGAGGTGGGTTCAGACCCGGAACTGGTAACAGCAATAGTTGAGGAGGTCAAATCAAGAATTAATATCCCGGTCTATGCAAAGCTGTCACCGAATACATCGGATATGATAAAGCAGGCAGATGCCGCATCAAAATGCGATGGATATGTTCTGATCAATACATTGAAGGCCATGAAAATAGATATAAATGCCAGAATGCCGGTTCTCAGCAATATTTATGGCGGCCTAAGTGGAAAATCAATAAAGCCCGTTGGAATCAGGTATGTTTATGAGGTTAAAAGGGAAACAGGTAAACCTGTAATCGGTGTTGGTGGAATAAATACAGCTGAGGATGCCATTGAATACATTATGGCAGGTGCTTCCGCCGTCCAGATCGGCTCCGTGCTTTCATCCAGAGGAATATCTGTTTTCAGGGATCTCTCTGAGGGACTGAGAAATTATATGGAAATGAATTCCATAGAAAAAGTGGAAGACCTTGTGGGGGTGGCAATCAGATGAGGTATTTTAGCGTTATAGAGAATATAAGGGAAGCAGAAAATGTCAGCACACTGGTATTCAATGATGATATAGAAATCATTCCGGGGCAGTTTATTATGGCATGGGTTCCGGGTATAAACCAGATTCCATTATCATTTTCTTCTACTGTGAATCCGAAAAGCATTACTGTAAAGGTATACGGTGAGGCATCGGCAAAGATTGCGGGTATGAAACCAGGTGATAGAATATTTTACGAAGGGCCCTATGGAAATGGTTTTACCCATGTGAATGGAAGAAAACTGATCATAGGAGCCGGAAGTGGCATAGCCCCGCTGATACCGCTGGCTGATAAAGACACTACCGCCATATTATCTGGAAAAACATCTGGAGATATTATTTTATCATCTAAATTTAATCCAGAAAATTTGAGGATTGTAACAGACGATGGCACATTGGGGATAAAAGGATTTGCCACAGAAGCGCTGAAGGACATGGATATGGAAAATTTTGACATGGTTTATGTGTGCGGACCGGAAATTATGCTCAAGGCAGTATTCAATTATTTGAAGGGTATGGAAATCTCCTGCCAGTTTTCACTGGAAAGATCCATGAAATGCGGAATAGGCATATGTGATTCCTGTTCAATAAACGGTTATCAGGTATGCCGTGACGGCCCTGTTTTCACCATTGATCAATTGAGAAAAATGGATGAATTCGGAAGAACAAAGCTTACCTACTCAGGCAGGCGGATCTTCTTTTAGAAAGTTTTTAATACAATACAATTATAGGAATTTATGGTAGATGGAAGCGTGGAAGAGAAGTGCATTTTCAACAGATCGGGAAATTGCTATTTTCTCGAATCAAAGGTGGAAACCTGCCATCTGTGCTTTAACTTCAAAACTTTTAATATGCTGGGCAAAAAGAAAAAATTATACTATAACATTTTTGATTATTTAGATGAAAATGGAATAAGCCGCAGCCTGTTCCCGAAGGATAATTCAGAACAGGATTCACTCAAAAATTTATAATAAGTATTATATTGTAATTTGTTATTGAATTAAAATGTCTTCCAATACTGATCACTTTGCAAACAAGAGGACTTTTCTCGCCTGGATGAGAACGGGCATATCACTCATGGGTTTCGGGTTCGTTATTGCAAAATTTGTTATATTTCTTGACGCTCTGGAGGGCAAGGTAACCTCATCATTCAGCGATTCGCTGATAGCAGGAGAAGTGATGATAGTAGTTGGAATGATAACCATTGCCTACGGTTATATTGAATACGTTACAAATGAAAAGGATCTGGATAACAATAAATATAATTCAAGAAAAACAGAGCTGTTTCTATTTACTGCAATAATAATAGGCATGGCAATTCTATTGCTGCTCTTTATAATATAAAAATATAATAAACTATTTATGCCATTTATGGAAATTATTTTTTTGGCTGTCCTCTCAGAACTATCTCCCTGAGCTCTCTGCCAACCTGTTCCTCAAGGGAATTGTCCAGGTCGTCCATGAGCGATTTGAGTTTTTTTGAACCTTCGTCGTATTCCTCTATCCATTCATCCGCAAATTTTCCACTCTGGATTCTCTGGGCCTTTTCCTTCATTCTTCTTTTTACATCCTCATTGATTACATACGGGCCAACGGTTAACCCGCCATATTTTGCAGTATCTGAGACAGCCCGCATCATTCCGGATAACCCGCTTTGATATATCTGATCCGTTATCAGCTTCATTTCATTGATTGCCTCAAAGTATGCCATTTCCGGCCTGTATCCCAGTTCAACTATTGTCTGGAATGCTGATCTGAGCATGGCTGTCAATCCACCCACAAGATCCAGCTGCTCCCCCATGAGATCTGTTTCAGTTTCCTCCTTGAAAGAGGTTTCCAGCACACCTGCCTTTGTGGCACCTAGTGCCTTTGCTATGGCTAGGGACTTGTTCAGTGCCTTGCCAGAATGATCCTGATGTACGCCGACCAGCACAGGAACACCTCCACCCTTTACGAAAAATTCCCTAACAGACGGACCGGGAGCCTTTGGCGCAGCCATGTAAACATCAACATACTCCGGTGGCTGAATCAGCTTGTAATGTATATTGAATCCGTGCGCAAATACCAGGTCCATGCCCTCCTTGAGAACCGGCTTTACCTTTTCATTGTATATCTTCCTCTGAACCATGTCAGGAACCAGAAATATAACAATGTCGGCATCCTTCAGGGCCTCTTCGGTCTTTACCGGGGTTACCCCATCCTCAATAGCCTTCTTCCATGAGTTGCCTTCCCTTTCAAGGCCAAGTTTGACCTTGAGCCCCGAATCAAGCAGGTTAAGAACCCATGCCCTTCCCTGGCTTCCATAGCCCAGAACAGCAATATTCTTATCCCTAACATATTTTAAATCTGCATCATTTTCTGTGTAAACCTTTCCAAGTATTTTACTCACTTATAACACCCCATTCGTATTTCTTTGCCTTATTATATTTAATTTCAAATTCTTTGCAGGTAGTTCCCTCAAGTTCCTCCACGAAGTCAATATCCACCATCTTGCTCAGGGTTACAAGGGAAAGATCCAGGTTGCCGAGCCCGCTTCGATCTTGAATGGACATATACACCGTACATTTTCCATTATCCTCTACCTTCATGTCCATCCATTTTATATCAAGCCAGAATCTCCTGAAATTAGCTGCTATTCTCTCCAGAAGTCCGGCATCCCTGTAATATCCTTCAATTTTTATTGTTTTGTCTGGGATCACTGACGATCACCTCACTTAATTTTCCGCCGGGCGGTAATGTTGGTAGCGCAAGCTCCTCCTTATTTACCGGAACCCTGATCACCGAGGGGACATTTTCCCTTATTGCAGTTCTCACGTATTCCATTATATCTGAATAGTTATGTGCTTCAAACGCATCGGCACCGAATGATTCGGCATATTTCAATATATTTGGGGAATTGCCGTAGTCCACGCCCACTATTCTTCTATTCTGGAACATATCCTGCACCTGACGGACAAGCCCCAGGGTTCTGTTATCATTTACCACTGCTATTACAGGGATATTTTCATCCACGGCAGTTGCAAGATTGTTTCCGGTCATCATGAAAGATCCATCACCGTCGTAGTCCACAACAATCTTATCCGGCCTACCAACCTTTGCCCCCATTGCAGACGGCAATCCGAATCCCATGGTTCCCATTCCAGTTGAGGAAAAGAAGGACCGGGGCTCAAGGTTTTCCCAGTGTGTTTCAGCCCACATCTGGTGCTGACCCACACCTGTTGTCATTATTGCATCCCTCGGCAGTACCTCCCTGAGTGCTTTGAGTATCTGCCATGGACGCATATAGCCATCATCCGGAGGGTGTGAGAACTGCGAGTAGTATTCCTTCAATTCATTAACCCTGCGATTCCATGCATAATTAGCCTTTTTCCTGCCCAGAACGGAGAGCGCATTCAGAAGCTCATTTACAAGTATCTTCGCATTTCCAGCCATTGAAACATCCGGTTTTATACCTCTGGAAAAATCCGTGGGATCCAGGTTTATTGACATGAATACCTTTTTAGTGTCCTTCATTTCATCGTATGATGTAAATGTACGGTCACTGAATCTTGCTCCAACTGCCAGGAGTAGGTCCGATTCAAGCGCAACCATGCTGGCTTCTGCCCTGCCGTAATATCCCATTGCACCAACATACAGTGGATAATCTGCAGGTATTGCGGATTTCCCGGGGAGTGTTGATACGACCGGGCATCCCAGGAACTCAGATAATTTAAGTATTTCATCGGTTGCGTTGGCCCATACAACACCGGTACCTACCAGTATTACTGGCTTTTCTGCCTTCATAAGATTTAATGCCATCCTGTTCAATATGTCTCTATTTACAACAGTTTCAAAGGGTTTATAATGCACATCTGGAGAATCGGGATATGTAACACTGCCGATATCCTCCATCTGTACATCCCTGGGTACATCAACAACCACTGGACCTGGCCTACCTGTAGAGGCTATATAGAATGCATTTTTCACCCAGACAGGGATTTCTTGCACGGTTTTGACCTCTACAGCATACTTGGTTACGGGGAATGATACGCCCAATGTATCGGATTCCTGAAAAGAAAGCTTTCCCATTGCATTCCTGTTTACGGCCCCAGTGATTGCAACAACCGGAGACGAATCCTGATATGCTGTGATTAAACCGGTTACTATATTTGTTACACCCGGTCCCGCTGTAGCAGTGAGAACTCCGGGATTTCCTGTAGCCCTGGCATAGCCATCGGCTGCATGGGCAGCTGCCTGTTCATGCCTCATGAGTATATGCCTCAATTCCCCTGATTCAACGTCCTCAATAAATGAATCATATAAGGGCATGTTATACAATCCCGGTATGCCGAAAAGATCTTTTACGCCTTCCCTTTTCATTGCCTTTAAAAGCAGTTCAGAGCCTTTCATATAAACCACTCCTGCAAAATCTAAAACTCACTGACAAGCTACTACTAAAGCTATTACTAAAAAATACGCCACAGATGTTAGATAAACCTACTCACACTTTTCATGTTTGCCACCATATTCCCAATTACTTTAATGTAGTATCCGTGACAGTTAATTTCAAACGTGCCCAATCAATATACATATAATGTAACAGGTAATATGCTTTATGTATCTATACTATTTAGTTTTTTTGTGTTAGAATTTTGGAACCTGGAGGTTATTATAGTTTATTACCTATATTTTTATACTTTTATTCATGAATCTCGGAATCCAGCTTTTTGCAAATGTCAGGCTGTATGAGAGTTTCTCAAAGCTATCCTTAATCCTGCTTTTCAGATCATCCTCATCCATCTTTCTCTCTATTGGATACATCTCTTTTTTGCCATGAAAATGTAATACTTATAAGTATAATAATGTTAGTAAATAACTATAAAAAAAATTAAATATAATATTGCCTTTTATTTTAAAATGAAACGTTCTGATATAACATATGCCGGCCCGGAAAGATCACCGAACCGTGCATATATGAAGGCAATGGGACTAAATGATAATGATCTGAAAAATTATATGGTTGGAATAGCCGCCGCATGGAACGAGGCAGGACCTTGCAATATCCATGTTTTATCCCTTGCGAACCATACAAAGGAAGGGATAAGGAGCAATAATGGTACTCCGAGAGTTTTTACAACACCAGTGGTCATAGACGGAATTGCAATGGGCACTCAGGGAATGAAATATTCGCTGGTTAGCAGGGAACTCATAGCAAATACCGTAGAATTGACAGTAAATGCCCATGGATACGATGGCTTTGCTGCTCTATCAGGGTGTGATAAAACCTCTCCTGGTATGATGATGGCCATGGCACGAATGAATATTCCTTCCATCGTTATGTATTCAGGTACCACATTACCAGGCTATTACAGGGGAAAAGAGATAGCAGTTGGTGATCTATTCGAAGCCGTTGGTGCATATATGAATGGAAAGATGACGGAGCAGGATTTTAAGCTTATGGAGGATAACGCCATACCCACTGCCGGTTCCTGTGGGGGATTGTATACTGCAAATACAATGGCAATGATGACCGAAGTACTCGGGCTTGCACTTCCTGGAAGCGCCTCTCCACCTGCGGTTGATGGTGCAAAACAGGAATATGCATACAGAACAGGTCAGGCTGTCATGAATCTTCTTGAAACCGGTTTAAAGCCAAGAGATATACTGACAGAAGAATCATTTTACAATGCAATAACAGTTTTGATGGCATCAGGAGGTTCTACCAATGCAGTCCTGCATTTACTGGCAATTGCACATGAGGCTGGATTGAAGCTATCGCTTGATGATTTTGAAAGAATTTCCAGAAAGGTTCCGGAAATAGTTAATATGAAACCGTCCGGCCAATATGTGATGGCAGATCTGGACAAAGTAGGTGGTGTGCCAGTTTTGATGAAGGTTTTACTTGACCACGGACTTTTAGACGGTGAACAGATGACTGTTACAGGTAAAACCATAAGGGAGAACCTGAAGGATATAAAAATATATACAAAGGGGGATATAATTTCTGATTTTGGTAAACCATTTAATCGGGACGGTGGCATAAATATTCTGAAGGGAAATCTTGCCAAAGAGGGAAGTGTTTTTAAAAGCTCTGCATCCAAGGTAAAATATCATAAGGGCCCTGCCAAAGTATTCGATTCTGAGGAGGAAACATTCAAAGCCATAAAGGATAAAAAAATAAATCCGGGAGACACAGTTGTTATACGGTATGAAGGGCCAAAGGGAGGGCCAGGAATGAGAGAAATGCTTTCTGTTACCTCTGAACTCATAGGCGAAGGCCTCGGGGATAGCGTTGCATTAATAACGGATGGGAGATTTTCCGGCGCCACCAGGGGCATAATGATAGGGCATATTGCACCGGAGGCCATGGATGGAGGAGTAATAGCAGTTGTCCATGACGGGGACCTTATAGAGATAGATGGACCAAACAGGAAAATTAACCTTCTTGTGGATGAAGATGAAATAAAAACAAGGCTAAAAGAGTGGAAAAAACCGGAAATAAGATATAAAACTGGATTACTTAATCAATATGCAAAGCTGGTTACATCCTCTTCTAAAGGTGCAGTAATGGAATAACCAAAAGGCTTTATATTTTCTAATGATTTTGTTCAATGGATAGCGTAGAAGAAATGAAGAAAAGAGAGGATGATATTACAGCAAAGCTGGATGAATTCAGAGAGCAGGCGGAGAAGAATTTCAATGAGATTTATGATAAATTGAATACGCAAAAGCTTTCTGAGGAGAATGAGGAAAATTTATCACTGGCACTTACAATGATGGAAGCCCTCGGGATAGACATATTACATCTCATTCGTGACTATGAAGACCTTATCGATTATCTCGATATGCTTAGAAAGTTATAGAAGTTGAAATATCGGTTTTTTTATAAAATTATTGTATTTCTAAGGATATTCTGAGATGGAATATTTTTGTCTAGATTTTGCGGTTTTCAACATATGATATAATTTTATTCAGTGGAGCACATGGATTGGATAATTTTTCACTTTTTATGGAGGCAAGGTCTATATAACCAATTTTATCAATAATTTTCATTTTATTTGCTCTTTCCATTACATTCCTGCATATATCACAGTGACCACGCTGCATATGAACTACGGCAAGACAGAAAAGTATTATATACTGGTATGTGATTTTTTCTATTCCTTCCGATTCCTGCCAATAGTTTTCAAGAACTTCATGGGCCTCCCAGTAACGCTCCTCATTAATCAGATATAAGGCAAAGTTAAATGATGTTGCACCCTGAATAAAGTCAATTCCGGAAGTGAAAAAATTTGTTCCCATCCTTTCAATAGTTTTCTTATTTATATGATAAAAGTATGATAATTCGATTCTATGGGATTCAACTCTTAGATCGTAAATATAAGGATCATTCTCTCGTAATTCCCTCATGAGTATATCACGATTTTCAGGATCGGCTTCAATTTTATATATATTAATATATCTTCCTGAATTCCATTGTATTGACATTTAAACACCGAAAAAATCATCAAGGCTTTCGTTGTTGCTTATCCGGCCTATTCTGATACCAATACGTCTGAAATTCCTGCTATCCTCTTCCAGTATCCTGTTTATAAGATTGATGGCAATAGGATAGGCATTTTCCCTTGTAATTCTGCCACTCGAATGTGATCTGGAAATTATATCAAGATCCTCCATGATACCTAGTACAGATATTTCCCCGGGTATTCCTGGCGCCTTGTCATATGCAGAATCAACGGCCTTTTTTACTACAGGAATAATTATATCTGGATCCCTGGTGTTCTCCCGAAGTGTCATGTATCTGCCAAAGTTTTTTCTAACCCGCTCTTCCACGGGCTTGCTATATTTGTTTTCAGCGATATCCACAAGGTAATTGTATTTTGCATTGCCGAGGATTTCCTTCATTTTATCAGGTTCCGCCCTGAGAATGTCTCGGATATAATGTATTCCTGCCTCCTTCAATTTAGATGACAGAACAGACCCTACTCCCGGAATTCTGTTAATTTCAAGTTTGTTCAAAAAATCATCCACCTGCTCAGGATTAATATATTTTAATCCATCCGGTTTAGCCATATCCCCGAGAATTTTGGCTATGACCTTATTAATCGAAACTCCTAGCGATGCCTTCATACCATGAGCTTTAAAGATTTTTTCCTTGATCTCTTGAGCAAGAGTAATCGCCTCATTAAAACTATCACACTCCTCTGTTACGTCTATATAAGCTTCATCTATGCTTGCAATTTCCATCTTATCAGAATAGGAAGATATGGTTTTCATAACTTTATCTGAAAATTCCTTATAGAAATCACGCCTGATCGGTATAAATACCGCATTATCCTTTCCGATCTTCAAGGCCTGTGGAAGCGGCATGCCAGATTTGATACCTATTGATCTGGCTATGTAGTTTGAAGTTGCCACAGCACCACTGTTTTCAGTTCTGCCCGAATATACACAGACAACTACAGGTTTGTCTTTAATAGAAGGATTCATAATTTCCTCCACCTGAGCATAGAAGTAATCAAAATCCACAAATATTATGAAAGGCATTATTATTGAATGGATTATATGATTTTAATTTTTTCTATATCATTATATATGAACTGATAGTATCCAATATAGATGCAATAAGCTATGGTGATACCCATGGAACAGCTAGAATTATAATAAAATTAAAGAATAAGTGAGTTCATTCCTGGTTCTCCTGGATCCCTTTTCATATCCTTTAGTCGCCTGAATATCTCCAGGGAAAGATCGGCTTTATTCATATTTTTTAGTTCATCTTTTTTATCACCTGTAATGATTGTGTAATCATTATCGGTTTCACCGAAGGGCGATTTCTTGAAGCTGTTTAATACTATTAAGTCCGGATCTGATTTCTCAAATTTTTTCTTATCGAATGATTTTTCACTGTCAAGGTTGAACAGTACCATCAGTGCCCCGGGTGCCATATCCCTGATTCTATCCCGGACCTTCGGCCTTGGGGTCAACAGGATGTTCTGTTCCGATCCACTATCAAGTTTTGTTTTATTTTCTTTGGTATCAAAATCCATTAAAGCCATTGGCATCAGCATATAATCATATTTTTCGATGGTTATATATGTATTTATCTCTATTATGATTTCTCTGAGGTTAAATTTCTCCATATAAGTTACGTATGATGGTATGCTATACTGTGAGTTTCCAACATAGGTTATGACTGATGCCCCGAGCCTGAAGGCATTCCTTGCCATCCAGTAACCTGTATATCCTGAAGATCTGTTGGTTATTACTCTTACCGGGTCTATTGAAAGCTCACTTCTTCCAGATATTATAAGCACTTTCTTTCCATTGAGCTCATCACCGTAAACTGCTCTGCACAGGTGATCTATGATTCTGTCATTGTCTGCTATTTTTGCCTTTGTCTCGTCATATTCAGGGTCCACAACAAGAGCACCATGCTTTTTAAGAATTTCGATATTTTCCTTATTTACAGGATTTTCCATCATATCCCTGTGCATTGCTGGAACAACAACAATTTTATTTCCATGGCCTAGGGCGTAGGAAAAAAATAGTGATGGTATACTGTCTGAAATACCCTTTGCCATTTTACCGATGGTATTATAGGATGCCGGTGCCACTAGGAGTGTTGTATCTTTGTCAAACATGGATATATGCTCTATGTTTCCTGTAATTTCTGTAACAACAGGATTTCCAGTTGCCCATTCCATGATAGTTTTTCCTATCATTGCAACAGCCGAATTGCTCATTACCGAGACAACCTTGGCTCCTTCCCGCTTTATATCCCTTATCAAATCAGGAATTCTATATATTGAAATGCTTGCAGAGCTTGCAATAATTACTTTTTTACCAGAAAGCATGTATTCGAAATGTGATTCTATGTAGTTCATGTTTATAATAGTCCATCATCTTTTAAATGTTTTATCCATATCATTTATAAACCGGCTATTTCTTTGTTTCTCTTTATGGTATATTTATGCCTATTATGGTGACATCCTCCCTTCTCTAAAGATCAGGGCTTCCCGCTTCTACAGAAAAACTTGCCTTATCAGGTATAGGCTTCCCCTCCACGGGCATAAATTTCCCACAGTCCGTGGGTATCTTTCTCTTCTTATGCCTGCTCTTCTTTGGTTTCATTATAATAAAGTTATTGAATATCTTTCTGAACCCTGCATGGAGCACATTGATTGCAGCATTGTCATCCCTGTCCATTGTTAATCCGCATACTTTACAGTTATATTCTCTATCATCAAGGGTCTGTTCCTCTATTATATTTCCACAATATGAGCACATTTTGGATGTATTCTTGGGGTTTACCTTTACGCAGTATCTACCGGCCCTCTCAGCCTTGTACATTGTGTTTTCAATAAGTTCACCCCATGAAGCATCTTCTATGCTTTTTGCTAATTTATGGTTTTTCATCATATTCTCTATATTCAAATCCTCATATGCTATAAAATTATGATTATCAACAAGCTTTCTTGATAGCTTCTGTGAGAAATCATTTCTCTGGTTGGATATATGAATATGCATGCCTGCAACCCTTACCCTCATCTCCCTTCTGTTCTTACTACCTTTCTGCTTCCTTGATAAGCTTCTCTGTGCCCTTTTCAATTTCTTCTCTGATTTCCTTAAGTATTTAGGCGGGTCTATAGGTATATTATCTGTAGTAGCTATTAGTTTAAGAAGGCCGACATCTATTCCTACTGGATTATATGGAAATTCAGAATAATTCCTGCTTTCATGATCCTCTTCAACTATGAATGTTACATAGTGGTGGTTTGCCTTATCCTTCTTAATGGTTGCCTGCTTTATTTTTCCCCTTATTTCTCTATGCTGGAACATCCTTATTTTACCTATTTTGGAAA
>JAKAYM010000080.1 GCA_021826795.1 Thermoplasmata archaeon | reverse complement strand
TAATAAGGTATAAATATAAGGACAGAACCTATATCTGACTGGTCGTAACCGTAAAGAAAACCGCCAAGTGTGGCCATCAGAACAAGGCTTAAATAAAAGTTGCGTAATTCTGTTTTATCCTTATCTAATTCCAAAAGTAAATTTTTCATAGCATAAAGATTATTAAGCAATATATAAATATATGTACTTATTATATTACTGGTAAAGGTATAATATTTAGATTTTTATAAATATCTACATATATAAAGTGTTTATGTAATCATTGATCCGACTAAATTAGAAGTAGGATCTACATATATTCTTTGTATAACTCTTAATTAGGCACCCACATTGCCTTGTAATGAGATAGCTCACTATATCGTAACCTCCTATACTTTAAAAAAATCTTAGCGACATCACGAAAAGAGGATTTGCTCTGAAAAATAAAACAAATTTATTACAATAGACAACTCATAGCTAACTTAAAAACATATGGAAATTTCTATAAGCACTATTCCCTAATATCCATTCTTTGCCGCTGAATGAACCAGCATGAATTAGTTGATCGGTGTTCTAATTCTTTATCCTTGCTTTTAAGCATCTTTGATTTTAATTATATCTATCTTAGTTATGAATTATTAGAATAAATAACTAAAAATAACATCTTTTTTGAATAATCAACAAAAAACTAAAAATAAATTATATTTATTTATATGAGTTTACACTATATGATTGGTGCGATGTCTTTTTCTATGCTCGTCGATGGCACATCATGGCTGAATACTGGTAATAACGGCTGGATGCTTACGGCTGCAACCCTTGTTGGTCTTCAAAGCATTCCTGGCCTGGCTTTATATTATGCCGGACTGACAAAGAGGAAATATATGGTTAATGCCATGATGATGGCGCTCTATGCATTTGCTGTCGTCCTCATAATCTGGGTTATTGCCGGTTATAATTTTGGATTTGGAACCTCCATCATGCTTAAAATAGATGGATATTATATTTTTGGCATTCCATCTCCTGCAATGAGTGGTACATTTATCGGGGGTCAGGCTATTGTTGGTCCACAAAAACAGGCACTCAGTATTCCAAATTCAACATTGATGTTCTTCCAGTTTGTTTTTGCTGCAATAACTCCGGTTCTATTAATGGGAGGTATACTTGAAAGGATGAATTTTAAAGCATGGATGATCTTTGTTCCGGTCTGGTCACTCTTTGTGTATAGTCCTGTAGCTTACTGGTTGTTTGCCGGTGGTTGGTTAAATCAGCTGGGCGCTGTAGACTTCTCCGGTGGCTATGTTATACATGTTGATGCCGGCATCGGTGCACTCGCGGCTGCCATAGCTATCGGGCCGAGATTAAAAGAAGAACTGCACATGAAGGCAAATAATTTAGCGCTCGTCATGCTCGGTATCGGGCTTATATGGCTCGGATGGAATGGATTCAACGGTGGAGACCCATACGGTAGTACCATAGACGCGGGTATTGCTGTAATAAATACTAATGTGGCAACAGCAGTTAGTATGATAACATGGATACTTATAGATATGAAAGTATTTAAGAAACCATCGTTAATAGGAGCATCAGTTGGTGCAATAGCCGGCCTGGTTGGAATAACTCCGGCAGCTGGCTATGTAAATATATACGGTGCCATGGTTATAGGATTAGCTACAGGCATAATTCCATGGCTATTCCTCTATAAAATAGAACCAAGATTTAAGGTCGATGACACCCTCGGAGTATTTTCATCCCATGCTGTTGCCGGTGTGGTCGGCGGTTTACTCACTGGCGTGCTGGCTGATCCAGTGGTTACCCAGTACATAGACCCTGGCCTGAAAGGTGCTTTATACGGGAATTTTTATCAGCTTGGAATCCAGGCCTTTGCAGCGGTGGTGGTAATAATCTATGTTTTTGCCTTAACCTATGGAATACTAAAACTGATCGGAGTATTTGTACCGCTGAGGGAAACAGTGGCAAAATTGAAGATAGGTGATATGGCAATACACGGAGAAACAGGCTTTGACATGTCATACCCGCCATCCACTGCAGAAATTCAAAAATTCAAGGAGGAGGAAAAAGCTAAAAAAATGGAGAAAAAAGGATAATAAAATTTTCTATTTGTACATAAAATATTACACATAGCCATTCAATAACGGTGGAGCATATACTTGCCAATAAATGAAATAAAATAGTATATATTCTAGAATCAGAATAAAATCGTACTACATAGCTGCATTGTTTATTATCACTTTATGTTTCACATTCCATTGGTTTTCTACGTCAACAGAAACCCCTTACTATACTATCTATTTATGCTTTTATTTTTAATATAGATTATATACCAGACTAAATATTGTATATCTGTCATGGGCTAAACATTTATATAAAAATAGCAGTTAATCCTACATGGCTAATTCAGAAGAATACCAGAATGAATTGAAGGCATTGGATGAGATGATTGCGGAGGAACCAAAAGATGCAGATATCCACAATCTCAAGGGCAATTTACTGGTGAAAATGGGATTAGACACTGATGCAATAAAAGAATATGAAATAGCAATCGAACTCAATCCAAAAGTTGCTGGCTATTATTATAATAAAGGTATTGCAATGCAGAATTTAAAAAACAATGTTGGAGCTATAATAGCATATCAAAACGCTATAGCACTTAACCCTGATGATCCGAATTTTCATTTCAACCGTGCAATTGCCCTTGGTGATGTTAAACGCTGGAATGATTCAGTAAAAGAATATGATGAGACAATAAGGCTGGACCCTCAAAATTCTAAGTATCATTTCAATAAAGGATACGATCTGGCAAAACTCCAGCGTTTTAAGGAGGCTATCGATGAATATAATAAGGCAATAAAGCTGGATCCCCGGATTTCTGACTATTATTTTTATAATGGAATATCATTAATGGCTGTAGAAGATTATAAGGATGCATTAGATGTATTCAACAAATCGATTGAGCTTGACCCTGATAATTACTTTTCTCATTTTTATAAGGGTAAGGCATTAGATAAATTGAACCTTTACGGGGAAGCAATAAGAGAATATGATATATCAATAAAACTCAATTACAATTGGTTGGAGGCTCATTACAACAAGGGACTTATACTATTAAAGCTGGACCGTAATGATGAAGCCGTTAATGAGTTTAATATAGCAATTAAATTAAATCCAAACTTCCTTGACTCCTACTATAACAATGCAGTTGCATTGAAGCATCTGGGGCGATATGATGAGGCATTGCAAAATATAAATGTTGTATATAATCCCAATGAGGTAGAACCGTTTACAATTTATGTTGAACTCATGTATTTACTCGGGCATGAAGGGGAAGTCAAAAAGGCATTTTCAGAGGCATTTGAAGAGGGAAATATCACCAAAGAAGAGATTTCTGAAGAACTGAATAATCAATTAAATGGTAATAATTCCAGACATGAGGAAAAGGCAATAAAAAAAATTCTGAAGCTTTATTGCTAAGAATGTGGATTTCTAAAATTATTAGGTGATGATGCTATGTAAGCTGTGGAGGAAAGGGGCTTTTCCCTCCAGCAAATGCAGAAGTCTTATCCGTTTCACGATAAAACAATATCAAATTTATGACCAGAATAATATAAGATTATTTCATAAATCACCATGGTAGATATTATTTTTGATCAGGCGACCTATCCTGCTTCAAACTCCGATACTGTCGCCTCAGGGTTTTTAACAGCCACAACACGCAGACGTTTGTAATCAATGTACCATTTGCCATTCCTGTACAGTATTGGACGACTTATTTCTATAACACGTTCTATCACCGCTGTACGTGTCTGTTCCTTGAGTCCAGCAAGGTAACTTCCGCCAAATCCATTCAGCCAGTGCTCGAGTCCTTTATCTCCATCAGGCATCTCAGTGGGGCGATCGAAGTGAAGGGCGTATTTAGTATCAAACCCTTGTTGCTCCAGCAATAAAGTATATTCTCCGATGCTGGGAAAGTACCACGGATCGCGATCTGGTGCATTAATACTAACTTCCTTTAAGGCTACCTTCAAAGCACTAATAACAGTAGCTATATTTCCTTTTCCTCCGAACTCTACAACAAAGCGGCCACCCGGGAGCAGTGCCTCCCAAACGCATCTGGCAACTTTGGCAGGGTGCTTCATCCAGTGTAAGGCAGCGTTTGAAAAGACAGCATTAAATTGTTGATCCATATGGAATTCTTCTGCATTGCCCACCTTAAATTGTAAGTCGGGATACTTTCTACGGGCCTGCTGAATCATCGAATTAGAGAGGTCGATGCCCTGCACTGTTGCTCCAGCCGAGGCAATTTCATTGGTCAAATCGCCTGTTCCACAGCCCAAATCGAGAATTTGTTCTCCCTCTGTTGGTTGTAATAATGAAACAACGTCTTTCCCGAAATCTGATACATAACCAAGCTTACTGTCATAGTGTTCTGCATTCCAAGTATTTTCTTTCAACTTATCTCACCATTGTAAATAATAAAAATTCGAATTAATACGACGATACAGGTAAAAACCTATCATACCGGCTGGTGTTTCTCCGATTTATTATAATAAAAATATCGTACACAATTATTTAAAGATTTACTAGCTTTCTTGGACCCAATATGGCTAACCAGTCTCCAGTATCAAGTACTTTTTTTATTATATTGATTTCAATAGATCTATCAAATATGTTTTCTACACTATCCCTTGGTTTTTCTGTGAAAATTACTTTGTCCCCCAAAGTAATATCATAGATAGTTAAATAATTAACGATAATGGAAGCTAAAATCAACAATCTCTGGAAGATTTGTTATCTACAATATTTTGTGTAAATATTAACACCTGTTAATGATAATATGATTTTTAAATAACAGGTGGAAATACCTGTTTTGAAGGACAACAATGATAAAATCCAAATATGGCAATATACACACGTCTATTACCGAATAGGCAATAAACAGAGTTGTGAAAGAGAGGTTAGGGAATATAATGCGGATAGAGCAGGAGCAATTGTGGTTAGAGAACAGTTATATAATGAACTGGGCCTATAAATGCAATGACAGAATCAATAGAAGGAATTATTTATCAATCCGTATAATATGATAAATGATTTATTATAGAATTTGCCGAGCTCAAATAGCAACTTTTTGTATCATATTATCATTTCGCTGGATAAAAACTATCATGCTCTATTAAATTTACTGACTTACCAGAATTTGATTTGGCTGCCATAAATATAGATCCAGCAAGGAAGATGCTGAAATATGCTGACCATACAATATTCAATATGATAGCAATTTTCAATAAATGATTATTTATGCTGTAATACCACAATAGACCGGCCAGTATTGCAAGCATTTCCAGCAATAATATAACAATCTGTGGTATAGCAATATTTGCATGGCTCCTGCCCTCGCCCTTGGGTGTAACGTTGAACGACTTCTTTTTTCCTGAAACAGCATTGATAAAGGATATGAATATGTACGGGAAAGCCAGAATCTCCACGCATTGATGCATGTAAAAAGATTTTATGCTATATTTATCTGTGTTTCTCATTGTATAAACAAATGTTATTACAGTTATGAGAAGTATAGGATAATAAATTATTATGTACATATATAAATTTACACTTAAAAAAGCGATCCTGAAAAGCAAAAAAATAATCGGTGCGATAAGCATCATAAGCATGACTGGACCCGATTTAAGCCAGTACAGATATCCAGATAAATAATCGTTAAATTGCCCGAATTTTAAATTGCTTTTCATTAAGGTAGGTAATAACTGAAAACCACCCAAAGACCATCTACCCTGTTGTTTCACATATGCTAATGCATCCTGGGGAGGCTCACCGTACCATATGCCATAGAAGTCGGCATATACAGACTCATATCCTTTATCATGAAGCATTACAGATGTTGCAATATCCTCTGTAACAGTATCATCCTTCAGGCCCCCTACTTCCAGCAATGCGTCTATTCTATAAATTGTTCCAGAACCCAGGCTGAATGCAGATACTTTATTTCTTCCCCTCATAACTACATGCAAAAATGGTATCTGCTGCGCTGCCGCACCCTGGGAAATTAATGTTTTAATTTCTGTGTAAGACTGTGGCACCTGGACAAAGGCTACATTCGGATCGTTGAAATACTGAAAAGTCCTCAGAAAGAAGTCAGGGACCGGTCGCTGGTCTGAATCAAATATGGAAATAAGATCATATTTATGTCCGTAGGTAAATAATGCACTATTGATTGCACCGGCCTTATAGCCCTTGCGGTTTACTCTGTGTATATAATAAATATTATTATTTAAGCAGAACTTTTTCAGAGACATCGATATACTGTAATCTGTGGAATCATCCAACAGGTACAAATCGCCATAATTATTTAATGCTGATTTTACCGTAATCAATGTTCTTTTCACCATCTCTGGAGTTTCATTGAATGATGTAACGCACGCCATTACATTTCTTAAAACTGATGCCTCGCTGTTATGAATACGATAATCCTTTGAATTCTTAAAGTTCCTGTAAAATACTAAAAACGTAAAAATGCCGAGGGAAATTCCCAGCCATAACAAGTAATTAAGCCAGATAAAATATATATTATTTACCGTAAAATATGTAACAATTCCGGGAATTACGAATATTATTAAAAAAATTCCTATGTTTTTTGTTTTCATATCAAATCGCATTCTTTTCTATTGAAACATCAATATAATTATTCTCAATTTTTGTTTTAATTATTGTATTAACATACATTGAAAGGTTCTCCACATAAAATTCATTGTCTGCAGTAAGCAGTAAGAGCTGCTGTTTATTTATTGAATTCATGAACTGGAAGAATACACGCCAGAATTCATTTTCATAGATTATGCTACTGCCCTTTTTATGCACTGGAACCACATCATCGATCTTATATACTATAATAAGTGAATTATCAATGTCCTTGATGCTGTTCTTAATTTCAACATATAATTTTCCCGCAAGCGTCATCGCCTGGCCAACGTCTGTAACCAGCCTCTGCCTGAAATATGCCGGTGATAACAGGAGTATTTCTGTATCTTCATCAATATTCAGCTGATCCCTTATGTCCCTTTCCCTTGACGTTGCCAGTATAATTATATGCCTGCTATTATTCCTTGCATATTTTATTATTTTTGATAAAAGCATGATTTTCTTGGTACCCCGTTCATCTGATAGAAGTGCTATTCCACTGGAGACAGATATGCTTAATATTTTTCCTTCAGATTCAAAACTGAAATCATGATTCTTGTCATCACTGGATGAAAGAGGATTCTTTATGTTTTTTATCTTCCCCGGAAATAACCTTGCAAGAAATCCCCCCGCCTTTTTATTAAAAGATTTTCCATTGGCCTTACTACTTTTTTCATTGTCCAGATTTTCTTTTACAGATGTATTTGCAGAGCTGTGGTATGAGTAATCCTCCTCAACGATGAAGGGAAAAACGATATTGTATAAATTGATAACCAGTGAATCATAATTGCCGGATTTCAGCAGATTTATTATCTCATTTGCCACGCCTGAACGGTTAAAACTTATATTATTCTTCTCTGAATATTCGTTTAATATCCTTATTACACCCTTTTTGTTCCGTAAAATGGTTGTTATATATTTCAGCTGGTCCTCACTGTATATCTTATGATACTTCACATATGATCTTGCTATAATATCCGGATCAATAAAATCCTCCACAGTGGATTCATCGACCCCTATTTTAGATGGTATTAATTTAACATGATCATCTATGTTCATCCTTGTGAGCTTATCCTTCAATGACCTTCCATATTCACTATCATTAAGGACAATATAGAAGGGGAAATTATTGTAGCGTGCCCACAGGGCATATGAGTATATGCTTCCGTTCTCATTCTGCCCGATGAAGGCAACGTCAGCACTTCTAATATTATTCTTTACAACATTATACTTGTCCCATATAAAGTTGAGTATAACCTGGTCTGCTATGGATGAAACAAAGAATATTGTTTTATTCACAAAAAATGAATCCAGAATGCCATAGCCAAGTGCTGCCCTTACCGGAGCAAGTACATCCTTCTGCTCTTTCCAGTCATTCTGCAGGTTAAGTAAATCAACGATTTTTGTTGATGTATTTGTTCTGGAGAGAAGTAATATACTCTCAGGTATGTCCAGTGGAATGAAAAAAGGGAGATGTGTGGTATAAAGTATG
>JAKAYM010000079.1 GCA_021826795.1 Thermoplasmata archaeon | reverse complement strand
AGTATAACAGCAATGTAGACATGTTAAAAAAATTTTGCTATTGTTTGAAATATTGCCGAGCCCTTATATAATCATCTTGATAATTAAGATTGAAGAAACTCTTATCTTCTATTTCTATGTTAGTATATGATAACTCCTTATCCTCTGGCCTTTTAAAGAAAATTGATATTCCAGAGAGTTCACCGTTTACCTTCAAGGTTGCTATGTCAGTTCTGACCTTATATGATAATTCAATATAACTTTTCAGGAGATTTCTTGAAAATATAACATCTGCTGGAAGAACAAGCGCAGGTACAGAACATAAGCCCAGTGAATACTTAAGATCATTAGCATAGTTTCCAGTGCCGGTTATGATGTTGGTACCTTCTATATTTGATAGAAATTCTGTGTTTTTGCTTATGCAAATATTAACTTTAAATTCCATCTCTCTGAGTAATGCAATAATGCGATACAATACCGGCCTATTCTCAACTTCTAGAAGCATTTTTTTATTATTTCCCATCCGTAATCCCTTTCCACCAGCCATTATAATTGCATCCATGGACTTTAATGGTTAATATATAATTTAGTTTTTTCTCGCATTTCTCGGTTTGATTTTATAAAGCATCCTTAGTGGGAAGAATATTGAAATTATGGCAGGAATAATGTAATAAATCATCATGCACTGATCTGCAAAAACAGGGACTAAAAAGCTTAGAATAATAAATAATATCCATAGATAAAGTATATTTTGCATTTTTGTTCCACTATACTTCTCCCGCAGGGATAATAGATAAAATAATGCATCTACAAATCCATATTCAATAATAATAACTGGCATGGTTACCGTAATAAAGTTAAAAAATGCTCCACTTTTTTCAATGAAGGGTCCATATTCAGATATCCAATATAAAAGTAAACCTATAATAAAAATAAAGACAGCTGATAATGCTGCCATGTATAAATTTATTCGTTTGCGTCTTTTTAAACTTTCTTGTATCATGTTATCACCAGGATGGAGACACAGAAGGCCATACAGATTGATGCGGTAACAAACTTATGACGAATTTTGGTACAATAAATATTGCCGACATAACAACTCCTATAATGACCTTTTTATTCATGATGATATTAATATATGAATATATATATTTTTGTAATAATGTTAGTAAATTGTTTGGTGATTTACCATTGCAGTTTCTGGATGAATGGAATAATAATAGTATCAGGAAGTTTTATAACATGTTTTTAAATAATTTTAAGTATAGGCATGGAAGGGGAAAACATAATTATTATGGGAGGTCCATGCTCAACATCTCATGAAATAGAATGATTTTTGCTTAACAATCACTGTCCGGCATCATATTGTATACAATTATCATGCACTTTTTGTATATTGGTAGTGTACAATACGTAGATATTTATAATCATTATTTAATATTGAATAGTATGAAAGATTATTATGTTGATGGTGAGGAAAAATTCGGATACTTTACAACATCATTTTACGACGTTTTTGCATGGCGCATGCTCAAAAAGCTTTACAGCTTTACCATTCAGGAGGTAAAAAACATGTCTCCATCATCTGTACTCGACATAGGTGCCGGTCCAGGCAGGTTATCAGTAATGGTAGCTAAGCAATTTCCCAATGCAGAATTCTATACAGTTGATCCATCAGAATATATGGTGAAGGTGGAAAATAAAAATTTTGGAAAGGCTGGGATAAAGGCTACATGCAAACCCGGAAGCAGCAGGGAAATCCCGTTTGAAAGGGAATTTGACCTCATATTTACAACACTATCATTCCATCACTGGGAAAACAGGGATAGCAGCATTTCATATATACTGTCAAAGCTTTCTGCCAGAGGAACTTTTCTCATCATAGAATTTATGGAGGATAATTATAAATCACCTGTGTCCCTATATAAAAAACATTCAATATCTAAGAAATACGCAGAGTCTCTCCATTTTGACGGTTATGAAAAGAAAATAAATACATCAGGGGAATTCATCGCCCTTAGTTTCACTAAAATTCCCTCCTAGTTCTGTGATTGTTCCAGTTTTTTGATTAATTCATCCGCCTTTTTTTCAACATCGGATGACATGGATAACGTATCCGGCCATGGCCTGTTATAATTTTCAGCAGGAGATTTTCTGGTTGCATCAATACCCATTTTTGATCCGAGATTGAATAGTCTTGCAGGATGGTCAAGAGAATCAGTTGGCGTATTGGGAACCATGAAAACATCGTTAACTGGGTCTATCCTAGTTGTCATTGCCCACATGACCTGCTTCATATCATATACATCAATATCATCATCAACCACAACAACTATCTTGGTGAACATCATCTGCCCTGTTCCCCATATGGCGAACATTACCTTTTTTGCCTGTCCCGGATATCTTTTCTTTATTGATACAACTATCATGTTGCTTACAACGGTTTCTTCAGGTATGTTCATATCCACAATTTCCGGTATCTGTATCTGTATCAGCGGTAGAAACATCCTCTCTATAGCTTTTCCGATTTTTACATCCTCATGCCATAATTTTCCCACTATTGTTGTGGAATAAATCGGATTCAGTCTCTGGACTATCTTTTTTATATGGAACACTGGAAACTCCTCCTCCAGTGAATAGTATCCTGTATGGTCGCCGAATGGTCCTTCCATTCTTGTTTCACTGGGATCTATATAACCTTCCAGCACTATCTGGGAACTCCTTGGATACTCAATGTTTACTGTCTCACCTTTTATGAGGTCAAGGTGCTTCTTAGCAAGTATTCCCCTGAATGAAAACTCATCTATGCCATTGGGAAGTGGGGCAATGGACGAAAAAAACGTCAATGGATCAACACCTATGGCAACGGCAACATCCATGATTTTGCCCTCCTGCTTATATCTATCCATATGCTCTGCCCCGCCCTTATGTATATGCCAGTGCATGCCTGCAGTTTCGTCATCATATACCTGCATTCTGTAAGTTCCGACATTTCTTGTCCCAGTGTCCGGATCCTTTGTTATCACAACAGGCATTGTTATGTAACGCCCCCCATCCTTTGGCCAGTTCTTTGTTATTGGGTATTCGGTGAGATGTGGATCAACCACCTCAAATTCCGATCCCTTCCTGTTGTACACCTTGGGCTTTATACCGCTCATCTCCTTGAGCATCTCAAGCCCTCTTGATATCATAGATTCAGTGTCATCAGGTATCCTGACTATATTTTTCAATTTCAGGCCTATATTATATGGTGTGTCACCCAGTATTGCCTCGATCTTCTTTTCTGATGAAAATATATTGCCTAAAACAGGCATCTTTGAACCTTTAACATTGTTAAAAAGTATTGTTTTCTTCTTGCCTATCCTCTCCTCCTCACTGAGTATGTATGTAAGTTCGAGATCAGGGTCTATTTCCTCATTTATCTTTATAATATCATTATTGCTTTCCTGATATTTTATAAAATCATTCAAATCGTCAAAAGTCATAGCTAATAATGCCTTAATTAAATATAATTTTTATCTCATAAAATGTATTCTCGGTTTTATTACTGAGTCATAAAAATTCATGAGTGAAATTATTACCATAAGTATGCCTGCAATAAGTGCGAATATGCCAGATATAATCAGCAGACCGGAAAGAGGATCCCCAAGGGCAGCGGTAAAGCCTGCCAGATCTATAGAAACCATGGATGCTCCGGTTATTATCATGCCTATGGCGAATATGAACAGTCCCAGGGATTTACCGGATTCGGTAAGGAAATCAGCAATAATCTGTGTTGAATTGAAAAGGAATGCAAGTATAAACAGAATTTCCATTATTATGAATGCCTGCGCCCACAGTGCAGAATCAAGATAGGATGTTCCGAATATGAATATATAAGGCATCAATGGATATCCTGCCATGGCAATGTAAACTAGAATTACTGCTATTATTATCATAACCCTGGATAGTAACTCATCTTCCTTAAAATAATAATACATAAAGCCAAAGACGAGCCCAACAAATCCGACTATCCCCGGGAAGAGCCCGATACCAGCATTGATTTCCAGTATCAGTTCAGATATAAAAATTATTGAAAATAAACCCAGAGACATGAATATCAGCCTATCCGTAATTTCAAGCCTTCCTGACTGGTATATGCTAAAAACTATCATTGCATAAAATACATCAAAGAGTATGATAAATATAAGACCGAGCTTGAATAAAAGGTCATTATGCCCCGTCAAGTCAAATAAAGTGTTTACCAGCGAGGCTATTATGAAAAAAACTATTGACGCAACAAGAAGTAAATTTGATATTCTGTTTATTCTCGCTCTGGAATCCTCATTGCTGTAAGATGGCATCCATACTATAAATAAAAATTCTTATTTAGTCTTTGTTAAAGAGGATTTTATATTTCTGTTTATGGATTCAATCGCATTCAATGGCTGAATCATTGCCTTCCCTTTTTCAGTGAGACTATATATAACTCTATGCGGTTTTTCCGATACTGTGACCCTATCGATTATTCCCTCATAATAAAGGAGCTTCAGTGCCCCTGCAAGTGCTTTGGGTGTTATGTTGTCCATCACATTATATATCTCATTGTATCCAGATTTCCCATTTATTGAAAGGAACTTGATTATAATGGGCTCCCATTTACCCCTCAGAGGCTTCAATGCTGTGCTTAGAGGACATTCATTAGAGTTCATTTACCTGCCTCTGCTGATATCTGGTAATCATGCCATTCTCCATTATATCCATGCTTGCGCTATGTAATTTATCCTCTTTCCTGAAACTAATTTTCACATTCCACTTCTTTAATCCGGAATAATAAAATACATCCTCAAATTCAATGTCCTGCACATTTACATTCTCTGTTTTTGCCATATCTTCCATAATTATTTTTTTTAAATCTTCCATTTTTCCAATGGTTAATTTAAACTCCATGGATAATAAATGCAATGGGTTATTATAAGCCTTTTTAAATTTAGAAATAACAAATCTCATAAGTATTTATACAGTATTTTCATTTGTTTTTATGGACGACCGTGCAAGTGCCCTCACTTTTATCAGGAAATATATACTAAAGAATTACCGTGGCGTTGAGAATATAAGAATACGTGAATTGAAATACGATAGGTATACCGGTAACTGGACATCCCATACAAGCTTTAATGACATGGAAAGAAGTTATGAAATAGCAATAGTGTTTAATAATGAAAAAATAATTTTTGTAAAAGAATTCATATAAATTAAGAGCCATCGGCGAGATTTGAACTCGCGACCTGTTGATTACGAATCAACCACTCTACCTGCTGAGCTACGATGGCCTCCGGTATATTGCTATTCCTGATGGAATTTTTGGATAAAAATATGTTGATTTCTGGGGAAATATATGGTTATTCAATGTCAGATTCAAAAAATCATCCTTCTGCCACGAGGGGATAAGCACTGCGAATTCACATTCGTGCCGGTCCACTGCATTGATAGCGTCAGTCGTATTATATATATAGCCTATCTTTTTTTCCATTTCATCCCTGGTAAGGCCAAATACATTCTGAAATAGAATCCTGTTAATGATCTCTGTAGAAAGGGGCTTTCTACCGCTAAAGGTCTCAGTTATAATATACTCTTTGGGTACGAGCCTGTAGAATAAACCTCTGCTGTAAATCCTTATGGTATTATCATCTTCCATGGTTTTTTCTGTATAAACATCGAATAAGTTTTTGATTTTGTTCAGGTTCTCCTCAAAATTCAACCGGTAAACCAGCCTGTCAACACCTCCAATCATCAGCCCATTTCCGTAGATTGATGTTGTATAGGCCAGCGCATAATTCCAGAAACTGTCCCCGGTCTTTGCTTCCAGGTTTTTTATTGCCTGGGTTCTGTGATGTCCATCAGCAACAATCCCCTGAATATTTTCCAGGGATTCCTTCACCTTCGTTATACGGTGCATGTTATCCAGAAAATAAACGTAATTTTCCACACCACTGGGCTCTTCAAATTTAAATTTCTCCTCAAGGTCGGATGCATATCTCTTTATCAGTTTATCGAAGCTATTGTCTGGGATGACTATAAATATCGGTTCGGGCTCTGCCTGCAAATTCTCCATTATTTGCTGCCTCTCCAGTACCTGCCTGTCAAATGTATTTTCATGTGCGCTTATTGTACCGTTAAGTTCAAGCAGTGAAATAATTCCGTACCGCGATACAGCTTCCCTGTTTATGTAAAACACCTGTTTGAGAATTATAATTATATCTCTATTGTATTCATAAATAAAACCCTCTTTCAGCCATTTGTCCAGTATTTTTTTGGGGCTTATTCCATTATTCACAGTCTCAGGCATGCTCAGAGCGGTTATATTGCACCTTGCAGAACGCAATTTCTTTTCCTGTTCCGGTGTAATGGTGTCAAATGGTGGAGAAACAACATCCTTTATGTCACAGGAAAATAAATATGGTTTGAATTCTTTAATGTTCATTACATCACCATTAAATCTCTTAATTTTTGGATATTGGATAAATAGTTTTGATCTCCACCGGGAGTTTCCATGATCATGGGAATGCCATTGAATGAACCGTCATTTATTATATTTTTAAATCCCCTATCTCCGATGAATCCCTTTCCTATATTTTCGTGCCTGTCCTTTTTTGATCCCAGTTCAAACATGGAATCGTTGATATGCATGGCATAAATGTTTTTCATTACACCCGACGCTTTCAGGCTTTCAATTGACTCACTATATCTATCAACCAGATCATATCCCTCTGAAAAAAAATGGCAGGTATCGAGGCATATTCCAGTTCTATTCTTTGAACTGTCCATCATAGACTGCATTTCTTCAATTGTGGCAGGAACCGTATTGCCTTTTCCAGAAGAATTTTCAATGAGAATCCTTACATTTCCAGTTTCAGTTGAATTGAGTATACCCATTATAGATTTTATTGCATATTTTCGGTCTTTGTTTGAACCGGGATGGAGGACAAGATATTCAATTCCAAGGCGGTTGCATACCTTTATTTCATACCTGAGGTCTTCTATGGATTTATCTATAAGGTCTTTATTCTCTGATCCCAGATTAAGCAGGTATGTGGCATGCACAACTGGCTTTTTCATTTTAAATTCTTTAACGTTGTTCCTGAAACTCCCATATTCTTCATCCTTTATTTCCCTGTATTTCCATTGAAGATTGCTCTTAACAAAAATCTGAAATGTATTGAAACCGAAAGAATCTGCTCTTTCAGGTGCCATATCTATGCTTTCTGCTATAGACACATGTCCTCCTACCAGTTTACCCTTACTTTCGAAGTCACATCTTAATTTCATCATTCATCATCATGTTGATAAACTGCAGCACATGCAGCGAAAGCACCGGGTTATCAGTATAACCGCAGGCATCCAGATCGGCCCCTGCAAGCATTGCCCTTGAATCATCGCTTGCCACATCTGTAGCTATCAGACCCTCCTTTCTGTAAACTATGGTATTATGCGGTACTCTCTTATTGGGTGGTGTTATAAAAACAACCTTTACCCCTCTCTTTAATGCATTTTCTATATTTTTTTTCAGTTCACTTCTTATTTCCCTTATACGGGGTGTTGCAATAAGTATCTCCCTTTCTGTCAGGTCAAACATTTCAGCCATTTTGCTCATTACCTTTGACCTTCCATATATGGTGAATACCAGCTGCGGGTCGCCCTTTGATGGAAGTACATCCTGCAATTCCTTTAAATCGTCAAATAATTTATTTACACTGCTAATGAAATCATCCTTAATTTTTGACATATCCTCTGGCTTGAACATCCTTGGCCTACCCTCAGTTTCCCTTGCAAATCCACGCGATACCAGGGATTCCATAACCTTATAAGCTGAGGTTCTCGGAATGCCTGCCGTGTCCGCAATAGTATCCGCATTTGCCACACCGTGATATACTAATGAGGCAAAGGCCTGGGCTTCATATGATGAGAGCCCAAGGATTTTGAGCATGTTTGCTGTTTTCATTATGTGTTCTGGATTAGCTTCCATAACTAATAAATGCCTTATTTACTTAAAACATTTTCTATTTTCCTGGTACTACATGGTAGTTATGCTATATCAGAATTCTACCTGAACACTGGTATTTTTCCTCCTATGAAAAACCTATACTTAACAATCTTTTATGCCTCCCCGGTATATTAAATTTGCTGAATCGTTGCTCACATTACTATCTTTAGCAATTCTTCTCATGTTGTTTATTTTCTTTAATGACAGTTCTTCTAGCCTTCTAAAGTATAACTCATCAGGATTGGCTGTTTCACTTCTTTCCCTTTCAATGTATCTTACATTGTTCTTTAACATTGCATAGATTGTTTCTGCCAGTATCCTTGCTATTGCTATTATTGACCTCTTCTT
>JAKAYM010000004.1 GCA_021826795.1 Thermoplasmata archaeon | reverse complement strand
CTGTTGAAGCATATACATGAAGTGTTTTTCTGGAAATGCGTAGCAGGTTTAATACATCATTAGCCTTCATAGTTATTATTATAATATATTAATTATATAAATGGTTATTGAAATTATTCATAATATAATCGGCGAGCATAACTTCCGTTCCTGATAGCCCAACTGATGCAAAAACAGTGATATCATTATCATTTACTCTTCCATTGATTTTTCCGGAAATAAGATCAGATAGTTCATATGGTCCTCTATTTGAGATAATATTTTCCAGTTTATGTGAATTTTTATAAGAATTTAACTGCTCCATAGAATCGGTAAAAATCTTATTACTTCTTAATATTACGTCGTCTCCTACTTCGCTAGAGCTTTTATGTTTATTTCCAACCCAGACAATGTGGGTGCCATTGCTAATATAATCAGAATTTATTACCGGCATCTTGCTTGTTGTAGCCGTTATAATTATATCGCTGTCAATAATCGCCTCATTTGAATTGGTGCAATTTATTATATTTATATGAGTCCTGTTTTGCAATGTATTTATAAATTTTTCTCTATGATTTTGAGTAGGAGAAAATACTCTTATTTCATTAATATTTCTAACATTTAATGCACAGAGTGTTTGAATCATGGCCTGATTGCCCAAGCCGATAACAGAAAGGATTTTACTGTTTTTCTTTGCAAGCAAATCAATAGATAATGCACCTATTGCGCCTGTTCTGAGTGTACCGATATAATTCCCTATGATTATTCCTTTTATTTCTCCACTCTTTGTATTAATTACCGTTATAAATTGATCGTCTTTTTCACCGTATAGGTTATAACATCTGAAGCCTGATATGTTTAATTTCTTATTTTCTCCTAATGTTATTACAATTTTTCCATCATTGCCGATATTATATCTTGGCGGAGAAGACAAATTTTGTTCGTATCTATCATAGAATGCATTTCTCATGACTGTTATTGCCTCTTGAATAGTTATTTTATCCTTTATTTGATTATCATCTAATATTATCATAATGGATTATTTATACCACATATAAATACCAAACAGTCTACTAAAGATATAAAATATAATTAAAATTCAGATATTTTAATTTGATATAGAAATTGTTTTTATTATACTGAATTCCGGTATAATACCCACCTAATTCCAGCAAAGTTTATGGCTTTAAGACTTTTTAATTGAATCTGTTTTTAGCTGATAATATTTATCTCTATACAATAATAATATGCAATAATGCTTAAATAATATGTATCAATACACATATTATGATAACAACAATCAATAGAGAGATAATGCCAGAAAATTGGTATAATGTAGTTCCTGATCTGCCTGAGCCCCTGGCCCCACCGAGAGATTCAAAGCAAGATATTTCAGCTATAAACCTTCTAAATAAAATCCTTCCAAGAGAAGTGTTGAAACAGGAATTTACATTCAGAAGATATGAAAAAATACCTGATGAGGTCATGGAACAATATGAACAGATAGGGCGGCCAACACCTCTGATAAGGGCAAGGAACCTTGAAAGATATCTGGATTACCGTGGAAAAATATTTTATAAGTACGAAGGCGCAACAGCCACCGGGTCTCATAAAATAAATACAGCTATTCCGCAGGCATATTATGCCATGAAGGAGGGGGTGAAGGGTGTAACTACTGAAACAGGTGCCGGGCAATGGGGTTCTGCTACTGCTCTGGCTGCATCCCTCTACCGATTACCTGCACAGATATTTATGGTGAGGATAAGCTTTGAACAGAAACCATTACGAAAAACAGTGATGAATCTCTACAATGGGAATGTTGTCGCAAGTCCGTCCACACTGACCGAATATGGAAGGAAGATTTTAAAGGAACACCCAGACACCCCGGGCACACTGGGAATCGGTATAAGCGAGGCCGTTGAATATGCGCTTGACCATGATTACAGATATATGGTAGCCAGTGTTATGAACGTTGCGCTCACACATCAGAGCGTTATAGGGCAGGAAACAAAGAAGCAGCTGGAATTAATTGGTGAGCATGCAGATGTTCTAATTGGCTGCGTTGGAGGTGGAAGCAATTTCGGTGGCTTTACTTTTCCATTTATCCCTGATGGTGATGACACAGAAATCATAGCCACAACAGCTGATGAAGTCCCTAAATTCTCAAAGGGAGATTACAAATATGATCTGGTAGATTCTGCAGGTGTATTACCACAGATGCGTATGTATTCACTGGGGGCCGATTTTGTCCCTCCTACAATATACGCGGGTGGTTTACGATACCATGGCGCGTCACCATCACTTTCACTCCTGATAAATAAAGGCAGAATTAAAAGCGATGAGGTTACAGAAAGCCAGGTGAAGGAAGCGCTGAGGATATTCGCCAATACTCAGGGAATTATAGCCGCTCCAGAATCTGGACATGCAATAGCAACTGCCATAAATTACGCGAAATCCCATAAAAGTGAGAGGAAGACAATAGTTGTAAATGTAAGCGGACATGGCATGCTTGATTTATCAATTTTTGGTGAAAAATCATGAAAAACCTCATTCCATACTTTACACTGGGATATCCTGATAATACAGAGCTGTGCAGATTTCTGGATATACTACCTGTAGAAAAAATCAATTATATAGAATTTGGCTTTCCTTCCATTGATCCCAGATATGATGGGCCAGTAATAAGAAAGACCCACAGTGTCGGAAACCGTAATTTTTCAGAGAGTATTTACAGTAAGTATTTTGATTATTTTTACAGGACTTCCATAAAGATGTATTCATTATCCTATTATTCAGATATAAAGGATAGATTTGATGAATTTATTGGCTATCTCCAGAACAATAACTTTTCAGGGATAATAATACCGGACCTGATAATAGATTACTTCAAGGAATCAAAAAGTGTCATCAATAAATTAAATAAAATGGGATTTGAATACATTCCCTTCTTCTCACCGGCTACACCGGATTCTATAATAAGAGACATAGCAGCTATTACCGATTCGTGGATTTACTATGGGCTGCAGCCATCAACCGGCATAGAAATACCCTATGAACTGGATTATACCACAGAGAGAATCAATGGACTCCTTCCGGGAAGGGAAATAACCTATGGATTCGGAATTAAAACAGATGAGGATATAAAAAATCTAATGAAAAACGGTGGTTCAGGGGTTGCAATAGGAACGTATCTTGTTAAAATGATTGATGCGGGGGATGAAAAGGGATTCATTGATTATATAGATAAAATGAGAGGTGTTCTGAATGAATGAAAACCAATACTCTGAAGCAAATGATGCTGTAATAAGGGCAAGAGATGCCATGAAAAAACTGGTGGACACATCCGATAGAGAGAAGATAGAATTTCTCACAGAGATACATAACAGAGGAGAAACACCGGAAGAAATAACAGGTTTTGCAATGGCACTCAGGGAAATGTCAGATATTCACATCCGGTATCCAGGACTTACCGATGTTGTAGGGACCGGTGGTGACGGTAAAAATACGGTAAATGTAAGCACTGCAGTCAGTATACTGCTTGCATCCATGGGAATAAAAACAGCGAAACATGGAAATTTTGGAATTACAGGGCATCATGGAAGCGCGGACTTTATGAAATATATAAATTACAATTTTCAAATGAATGAGGAAAAAATCATAGACAATCTAAACAGGGAAAATTATGTGTATATACTGGCACCACAGTATAACAGAAGTTTTGCAAAATTTTCACATGCTAGAAAACAAATGAACTTTAGAACTGTATTCAATATTCTTGGGCCACTCACAAATCCCCTCAATCCGGATAAAGTGGTGCTGGGCGCATACAACGAAGAACTTGCGGGGCTATACGCAAGGGTGGTCCTTCAGGATAATAAAAAGGGCTTTGTGATCCATTCTTCTGACGGCATGGATGAGCTTTCCCCGTACAGTGAAAACCACCTCTACTTTATAGATAATAAGATTGAAAAAATGAATGTTGACCCTGTGAAGTTGATAGGGCACAGAACAGAAGTTGAAAGGATATCCACTGTAAACCCGGAAAAGAGTTTCGAAATGCTTCTTTCAGGTCTTTCGGGGAATAATAGGGAAGTTAAAGAATTCATAGCGCTCAATGCTTTTCCTGCTGTAATAACCAATGGTCTGGCAGAAACAATGGAAGAAGCATATGACCTTGCAATAAAATACATAGACGCCGGTGTGGCAGTTAAAAAATTAAAGGAGGTGTGCGAATGAAAGTTAAAATATGCGGAATAACTAACGAAGAAGATGCTGATTATTCCATTAAAATGGGTGCCGATATTATAGGTGTTATACTGGACTTCAATGTTAAAAGACATGGCACATCAGAATTGATTGAAAAAATAAAGGATAAACATCCTGATGCCATGGTCACAGCAGTTTATACGTCAATGCCTACCACTGCAGGTAAGGAGGATTATATCCAGCTCCATTTCAGGCATACAGAAGAAGATATTTCATATATAAAGAATGTACTGGGAAAGAGTGTTATTTCTGTGATTGATTTTTCGGAACGAGATTTGAAAGAAAGGATAAAGTCTTACACTGATGCCGGTGCCGATTATATTCTTATTGAAGACAAGAACGGGATTTCCAGCAAAATATCACAGCTCAGGAAATTACCTCTGAACATAATTGGAATTGCCGGTAGGATTGATTCCATGAACCTGGAACAGCTTGTGCCACTGGGACCTGCTTTGATAGACGTTAGCAGCTCTCTTGAGGAGAGAGTTGGGAAAAAATCATTTGAAAAAGTTAGTGAATTTTTTAATAAACTTGGTGAGTGCAGTGTTATTAGATAAAATAAGTAAATTAAACGGTAAAAATTTCGCATACTTCTGTAAATTTGAAAGTGAAAGGGAATCCAGTATGGAGCGACTTTTCATATCTGAAAGTGATCCTGTTAATATATATAGAGATGCAAAAAATTATATGAACAAAGAGTTCATGGAGGTTTTGTCTTCTAATAATATTATACCGCTCTTTGTAACCTATGACTTTGTCGATGATATTTATCCAGATATAAAATTAAAAAGATCAGAATGGCCCCAGGTTTCATATATAATTCCGGATGTGGAATATACACAAAAGTACAAAAGAGGGTCAGAATCTATCAGTACGACATCTGGAAATGTATCAGATTCTGCACTTGAAAAAAAGATAGAAATTGCTATTGAAAGAATTATAAATGGTGACCTGCTCCAAATAGTGCTTTCAAAGAGATTTGACCTGGATAATTATGATAGAATTTACATACTGAAGAAATTCATGGCAGCCGATAGGTCTTTATACGTTTACTATTATAAATTCGGGGACATGGAGATTATCGGGAGTTCACCAGAGAATCTGGTTTCCTTAGATAATAACAGGATAGAGATATTTCCGGTAGCCGGAACACGAAAAAGAGGGAGTACGGAGTACGAGGATAAAAAACTGGAAAATGAACTCAAAAACGATGAAAAAGAGCTTCTTGAACACCGTATGCTTGTTGATCTGGCCAGAAATGATCTGGGGCGAATATGCATACCGGGTTCTGTAAAGGTTGAGAGATCCATGGATGTAGAAAAATTTAACAGTGTACAGCATCTGGTAAGTACGGTTTCCGGCATTCCTGAAAATCATGGATTTGGTGATATACTTGCGTCCGTATTCCCAGCGGGTACCGTAAGCGGGGCACCCAAAAAGAAGGCCGTGACATTGATAAATCAATATGAGGAAAATCCCAGAGGCCCGTATGCTGGTGCACTGGGTATTGCAGGGAAGAATAAACTGGACCTCGCACTGCTCATCCGGAGTCTTTACAGGAATTCTTCGGAAAATTATACACAGGCTGGGGCGGGAATAGTAAAAGATTCAATTCCTGCAAATGAAGTGAATGAGATGTATTCAAAGATTATGACAGTTACCGGTGGTTTATATGAAAAAGATATTAATTATTGACAACTATGATTCTTTTACATATAATATATATCAGTATATTTACTCCCCGGATTTGAAAATAGATATAAAACCAAACGATAAACTTGCAGATGCCGGAGATTACGATGGATATATTATTTCACCAGGTCCGGGAAACCCTACCGTGGTAGAGGATAGGGGGAATCTATATGAATTTATAGATAATAACAGAAAATCAAAGTTCCTGGGCATATGCTTCGGTAATCAGATTCTTGGATACTATCTGGGGTGCGAAGTTGTTCTATCAAAAAGGATTATGCATGGACAGCCTGATACAATTGTGCACATGGATTCACCACTGTATAAAGGTATTCCTGAAAAATTCACTGCTATCAGATACCATTCACTTGTTATTTCCGGCGGAAATGGTATAATGGTTGATGCTGTTTCTGAAATAGACGGAGAAATAATGGGTTTCCATTCAAATGATGGACATTTCTTCGGTGTTCAGTATCACCCAGAAAGCTACTATTCTTCTTATGGAAAGGATATTTTCAAAAATTTTGTGGATTCCCTATGATAGTGGATGATATTTACTCCGGAAATAATCTGAGAAATCTCATAAGTTTCAATATGCGCGAAAGAAATACCATCAGCCTCAAAAAATCCCTCAAGGAGACAAAAATAAAGCCAGGAATTATCGGGGAATTCAAAAGGAAATCACCATCCGGATTCAGAAATAAATCCAATACTGATATACTTAAATACTTTAATGATATAAAGGAAATCATCGCAGGAATCAGTATTCTAACGGAGCCTCAACACTTTGGTGGTAATATGCTAGATGCCAGAGCCGTGCAATGCTATAACAAACCAATACTAATTAAGGATTTCATATCAAGCCGTAAAATGGTCCAGTCATCATTTATGGCAGGAGGAGATGCATTTCTTCTTATATGTGATTTCCTTGATTATGAGATCATAAAGGATCTTGTACAGTATGGAAATACGCTGGGCATGGAGGCGCTTGTTGAGGTACATGATCCGGATAGCATTGAGAACATATTCCCGGAGGAGAATGTACTGATAGGATATAATAGGAGAAATCTAAAAACACTGGAAATGCAAGATCAGGCAGAAGACCTATATGACAAGCTTAAATCCTTTGGTCTTCCACTCATACTGGAAAGTGGTATAACATCTAAAAACATAGGGGCATTGAATGTAGAAAAATATGATGGACTCCTCATAGGGGCTTCAATACTTTCCGGCGATACAATCAGGTGATCATATGGTAAATGTAAAAATAAATGACGAATTGAGCCTAACGGATGATAAGTTTCTCATGATTGCCGGGCCATGCTCGGTGGAGGACGAGGAACAGATTGTCGGTGTTGCGAAGGAACTTAAAAGAATAGGCGTTAACGTACTCAGAGGTGGCGCATTCAAGCCCAGAACAAGCCCGGATTCATTTCAGGGTCTGGGCGAGGAGGGTCTGAAACTGCTATCCAGGGCTAGAGAGGCAACTGGAATGGCTGTAATAACAGAGGTTATGGATATTGAAGAACTCCCACTTGTAGAAGAATATGCGGATATAATTCAGATAGGGTCTAGGAATTCCCAGAATTTTTCACTTCTAAAACAGGTGAGCAAGCAGAAAAAACCGGTTTTGCTCAAGAGAGGGTTCGGAAATACCATCGATGAGCTCATAGCATCTTCTAAGTATCTTTCAATGAATGGCAATCAAAATATAATGTTTTCAGAAAGAGGAATAAGAACATTTGAGCAATCCACAAGATTTACTCTGGATATTTCCGCTATTCCCGTACTGCATGAAAAAACCGAATACCCGGTAATTATAGATCCGAGTCATCCTGCCGGAGTAAATAGGTACGTTGAGCCTCTGGCAATGGGTGGCACAGCTGCGGGAGCTGATGGATTAATGATAGAGGTACATCCTGATCCTTCAAAGGCACTGAGCGATGCGGCACAACAGCTTACGGTTCCACAATTCAGGGCACTTTATGATAAAGTGAAGAATATTAACGCAGTGCTGGGCAAAACCATGATTTAATTATATTTTCTACCCTTTCATAACCGCCACAGGCATCAGGGAAACCACGGGAGATGCAATTCCCGCTCCCTGAATTACCGCAATTACATCGTCAATGTTTTTATAACTCCCGGGAGATTCTTCAACTACCGCCTTCGCCGTTGTTGCACGTAAATATATTCCCCTGGACCTCATATCGTCCTTGACACCATCCACGGTAAATCGTTCGTTGGCTACCTTTCTACTCAGTATGCGCCCTGCACCATGACAGGAACTGGAAAATGTTGTTTCTTCATTTCCCTTCAATCCTACCAGTACATATGATGGACCCCCCATATGGCCCGGTATAATTACAGGGTGACCCGTTTCCCGGAAATAGCCTGTAGTGTTGCCTGCCGGCTGTGCCCGGGTGGCTCCCTTTCTATGTACTAGCAATTTTCTTTTTATCCCGTCAATGCTATATGTTTCAACCTTTGCCATGTTATGGGCAAGACTGTAAACAGTATTTATGCCCATACTTTCAAAATCCAGACCTGTTATTTTTTCAAATGCTTGCCGTATTTTATATGTTATTATCTGACGATTGACAAACCCAAAATTAGCGGCAGCGTTCATTGCATTTATATAATCTTCTCCAGGTTTACTGTTTATATGCACGGATATAAGTTGTTTATCCTCAGGTATTTTCACACTACCATCATATTCGTTTAGCCTGGTTAAATAATCAGTTGCGACCTGGTGACCCAGTCCCCTGGACCCGGTGTGGATCATTATTGCCAATTTATTCTCTCTTTCTGATCCGAATTTTTTGGCAGTTTCACGGTCAAATATTCTGTCAATGCGATCTATTTCCAGAAAATGATTTCCTGCACCCAGGGTTCCAAGTTCATTCTTTCCCCTTTTCATGGCTTTTTCACTCACAGTTGAAATATTGGAAGTCATATAGCCATTCTCCTCAGTATGCATTATATCTTTATCCGTTGCATATCCATTCCGGAATGCCCATTCCAGACCAGATGAAAGAATTTCATTTTCATCATTGCAGTTAATCCTGAAACTTGACTTATTATCTATACCTGCAGGTACTGTTTTATATAGCTCATCCAGTACCCTATTTACACTGCACTTGTATTCATCATAATCAAGGTCTGTGGCAATCAGTGAAACGCCACAATTTATATCGTATCCCACACCTCCCGGTGATACTATTCCATCATCATAGTCAAAACCCGCAACTCCTCCAATTGGGAAACCATAGCCAAGATGTATGTCGGGCATTGCAATCGAGGCTTTTACAATTCCTGGAAGGGTTGCAACATTCATGACCTGTTTTAATGGCTCGTTGTCACTGAATTGGCTCAGGATTCTTTGGTTCATATACAATATACCTGGAACTTTCATATTACCTGTTACGGGTATTTCATATTGAAAATTATTCAATTTATTGAGATGAAACATAAATAGCTAATTACAATGTTAAACATAATAGTTTCAGTTTTAATCCATAAAAGACCAGGAAGGTTAGAAAATAAAAAAATTAATAAAATAATAAAGTAATCAGGTCTAAATGGTAAAAATTTTTGATATAAATGATTTTGATGAAAGGAAGCGGTTTGAGATAAAACTTCAGATTGCGCTGCTTAATAATACGTTAAAAATCAGAGAGAACTCAAAAAATCCAGAAAAATATGATGAATATATAGGAGAGAGAAAAGCAAATATACGTTCTCTTCTGAATACTACAGCAAAATTTACAATAAAAGATCATGACAAACTTATTTACAATCCAGAGAGTGAAATTTGATTTAATTTTGACTCTATATAATATACTCAATATTGCTTATTTGAGGGATAACTAATTTTGCGGCTAGATTTTTTATTTATTCATAGTTTTTAAGTATGTTACAAAATAATAAATAATGGCTTGCTATCTATTACCATGAATGATTATTCAATTTTTAAAGAAGTCAAGGAAAACATAGAAACCCTTGAAAGGCACCTCACCATCATAAAGACACTGTTAATGGAGCAACCCCTGGGGATAATTAAAATGTCACAGCAAACAGGTATACCGGAACACAAAATAAGATACTCTTTGCGGATACTGGAACACGGTGGTATTATAGAGGCATCACGTGAGGGTGCCATTTTAACATCGGATTTTATTGCAAATAAGGATAGAATTCTATCAGATGCCAGAGAAAATTCGCAGAGAATGGAAAACATATATAAAGAACTTAAAAATATTTTGGAGTCGCCATGATGTTTAAAAAAAATGAACAGACGGGAAAATATTTGATAAGGCGTGGTGTTCCGGGAGATGCTAGGGGCATTATAGAATGCATGCAAAGTGTAATGGATGAAAAGATATATCTTGTAAGTGAATACTATCTTTTAACTGAAAGAGGAGAGCAGGAAAGACTTAAAAATAAAGATGATCTCACACTTGTATCAGAGGTTAACGAGAGAATTGTCGGAGTTACAACTATTCAGCGTGGGATGTATAAAAAAAACAGGCATACAGCTTCACTGGGAATTGCTATAATGAAGGATTTTAGGCATATGAATATAGGCACGAAAATGATAGAGGATGCGATTTCATGGTCAAAAACTCAGGGGATAGAAAAAATAAATTTAGAAGTTTTTTCAAGCAATGTAAACGCCATAAAAACATATAGAAATCTGGGATTTGAATATGAAGGTGTTAGAAAAAAGCAGTTTATGATAGGTAATCAGTACACAGATGATGTTTTGATGACGTACTTTACTTCAAACTGGCAGGATACAGACAAATGATAATAATCAGAATATGTCTGACATAAACATTTAAATTTAACTATTGAATCGGTATGTTATAATGCAGTGGACAAAGATAAAAGGACTTTTCATAAAATACTTAATCATATTTATAGGTTTAACCATACTTTTGTTTGCTGTTTTCAAATTTGTACCAACAAGAATTGTAGGAAATGATTTTCCAGGGAAATCCATAAAAATACTAGGTTTGCATCAGAATATTGTATTTCAGTATTTTTATTTTATATACGCAATTCTTACGGGAAATGTTGGATATACTAGCACATCCTTTTATTCTGGTACTGTTCTAGGTGCTGTATCAATTACACTACCAGAAACTATTTTGTTTTTAACTGTGGCATTTGCTATATCCTATGCAGTTTCGTATTTTATCGGATTGTACTCGGGAACTGCGTTTAAGACTACCAAGATATTGAATATGAATATATTCCCACTATTATTTCTCTATCTTGTTTCCGGCCTGGTTCTTCTTGCAATATTTTCTGGCGTACTGGGATGGTTTCCCACACATGGTATACTTTCTAATAGTTCTACTGCATTGAATAGCTGGATATCTTCAACAGGAAACGGAATTTATATAACTAAACCAACAAATATCATTTTAATAGATAGCATCTTACATGGATCATTATCCATATTTATAGATTTATTAGATCATATGGCACTTCCGTTTTTTTCCATGTTTATTCCCACAGTTATTTATTTGAGTGTTTATATAAGCCATGAAACATCCATAGAATACAATAAAAAATATATGAAAGCTGGGATTACCAGGAATGCATTCATGGATAATTATATAATTTTTATAAAAAGGGGAATAAGGACCAGGGTGCTAAGGGAGCTGAAATCGGTATTTGTTATATTCATGGGTGGGATGATTATCGTAAGTTATATATTTTCTTATATGAACACAGGAGAGTTTGCTATCTATTCGTTTCTTGATTATGAATATGGTATAATGGGTGGGATATACAGTTTGTTTATTCTGGCCATCATTGCACTAATATTTAGTTTATTTATAGATATAATAAACAACGGTGGAAAAAATGAAATTTGATTCAAGGAATTTGCTCATAGGTATAAGTCTAGCGTTTATATTTTTTTATATATATGCATTTATTTCGGATATTGTTTATCCATCTTATCTTGGAGTAAATACACTTTCATCACTACTTGTATTCAAGAAAACGGCATCAGTTATACCTTCTAAGCCTACTTTAAACGAGGGATGGTGGAACTACTTTGGAACAACATATTACGGTATATCAATATTGCCCGCACTTATCGGGTCCTTAAAATTTGACTTTACAATAATGTTTGCATCACTTGCCATTTCTTCCTTGGTAGGTGTATCAATTGGTTTTCTGACAAATTATATAGGGGGTATTTTAAAGAAAATTATATTTTACATAGTGAGAGTTTTGACAACCGCCCCCTATCTTTTAATTATGCTACTGATTTTATATGTAGCGAGACCAAGTGAATCGGGAATAATAATTGCAATATCAGTAGGATGGTTTCCGTTCTATATTATAAGATATATTGAGGTATCAGAATACGAAAATAGAAATTCCCATTATGGGGGGTTGTGGAAATTATTTGCCTTTATTCCATATATTTTGACAGATATGGGAGCAATCAGTGGAATTGTTGTTATTATAACGTATTTTGGATTCTACTTTAAAAATCCATTTGTAGTTGATATCGGGAATATTATGTATTTAAGTGGAAATGTAAATACATTCGTATTTTTTGGTGTCTGGTGGATAGTTATATTCCCGCTTTTATTCATAACTGTTTTTATCGGATTTACTGCACTACTGAGCTACGAAATAAAGGGGGTGATTTCAAATACGGGATAATTTTAATAGAAATATGGTTCTTTCCTTTAAAAATTTTGGCATATATGCAGATGATAGGAAACTTATTGATAATATTTCATTGAACATAAATAGGAACTGTGAAGTTTTACTGGCCTCCAATAATAAAAATATTTCACTGATTACTGGAATTTTCACTTTTGATATTTTTGGAGGATACAGATATTCTGGATCGGTTATACACGATGAAACTGATTTAATTGAACTCATTTCAAATATAAAAAAATTTAGAATAAGGGGGAACAGAATTGGTGTGACCTCGCATATTCTGAATGATGTACTATGTATACCCTCAAATCCACTGGACTTATTTGACCCCGGAATTGATATTTATAATCAGTTTCTCGATTTCATACCCTATGAAACCAGGGTTGATGTCATTAATTCTGTAATAAGAAGAGAGATGATAAAATCCAGTGACATAGAGAGTGTTATAAATAATTTTGACACATCGGATCAAAAGAAATATTTTACACTTTCAATATGCCGTGATTTTGGAATTATTGGCATATATAAAGAGATTTATAAAACATTGCTGTCCGGTGGTTCCGACAGGAAAGATAGATTAACTTACCTGATTATAGGTAGAAAAACCGGTGTGAATCTAGCCGATATGGTGATTCTTAGAGATTATTATAAATACAGACTGAATTTAGAATTGCTTACATATGAATATAAAAAATCAATTATTGAAATGCAGAAAAAGAAAAGATTTTACAAAGAGATAAAAAATTTAAAGCGCAGTGCTGGGCATGATTTTGATTTTATGAATCTGAACCTTACCCGTGCTTACAGTGAAGGCGTGCTAAAATATGAATTAATAGAAAATATG
Organism: Thermoplasmata archaeon; assembly: GCA_021826795.1. The sequence continues at coordinate 23,208 of JAKAYM010000004.1, read as the reverse complement.
GCAAAGGAGATCAATCTTATGGGTATCCCATTTGACGTGGAAGTGTACCACAAATTCCCTTCAGAAATTCCCATATCCAACATTTATAAATTTATAACTGGGATAGGTTTTATTACTGAAAAATCCTTAATAATTACAGATATGTCTCTGTATCCGGAGAAAATGATAGAAATTTCAGAATATATCAAAAGAATGAAATCACTGCAACCCATCACCTCTTTATATTTGTGCTCACACGATAATTTAACAGAGGAAGCTGATAAACTATTCGATAAAATAATAGAAATATGATCTGAATGCTGTAAATTCATGTGCTTATATTATTGAACAGTATTATTCCTGAGGGTGTCACTGCTATATGCATCATTATATATGATTGTGAATAAACTCTTAATTCAAAGGTTCCTGGTAACGGGGATATATACATATAAAGATTATCCAGAAGTCTTTTTACGTTTTTCAAATTTGTAACATTAAAATTATGGATTAATACACTTATATTTGCATTGAGGTGATCCATTATAACTGATTGATTTTTATCTGTGATGTTAAATGTGTAATTATAAAAACCGTTATCATATGGGTGTGTGAAATTCATTGTGTTTCCAAGATAGGAGTAATACATTGAATTGTTCATTTCAGGTAGGATTTCTTCATATAATGGCATTGGATTGATCCCCTGTGAAATGTGGGTATTTATAAATGATTCAGATTCCAGGATAATCGGGAAACTGGATCCATTTCCTATGATTTTAGCCAGGTTGGAAGAAAATTGTAATATATTAGGTCCGGAAATTCCGGATTCTGTAAATATTGGGATTATCAGTGAACTGTTGTGGTATAGTGACGTTTTCGTTAATCCGTATTTTTTGTCCGCTGTTACATTATTTATAAAAGAATTCCAGAGGCTTTTAGCCAGTGTTAAATTATGACCGGGATATGCATTGTAGAAAACTTCACGTACTGTAATATTTGAAAATAAATTAGAGGGAATATTTTTGTCTGTGACATATTTTCCCAAAAGGGTTTCATTTATATTTGAATTAAAATTATATATAGTTGTCATATTATAAGTAACGTTAAAAGATATCCCAGGGATGCTCGATATATAGGGATATGAAGAAGGAAATGTTGCGATCTGGGATGTATTAAATCTCATATCTTGATACATGGAGGAATAACTGTTTTTATATTGTATTGTTATAGAATCTATTTTGGGTAAAGGATTATAAGTGTTGCCTATGAAATCTGGATTGCGAACCAGTGTGATATAGCTTCCGGGAACAGATTTCTCTATTTCATAAGGACCATTGGAAAGTACGTTCTGCATTTTATAACTTGAATTTTTTGTTTTAAATGTCTGAAAGCCACTCTGGTTAAATGATATGATCTCACCGCTATGTGCAAGATACGCTGCCGATGAGATGAAAGTCCCGGGTGAGGAGAGGATACTGCATACCCTATTAAGACTCAAATTGGCTGTAAAATTGAGCGTTACTGTGTCATTTTTCTTATTGTACGTGATTGCGTTCATTATATTTGTGTAATTATTTGTTTTGTGATAATTCCCGGGCAGGAGATACTGTGCAAGAATCCACCCCGGGGTTTGGGGTGATTTATTTTCAAGAAGTAAATCCATAACAAGGGAATAGTACACATCGTATGCAGTCACGGCTTGGCCATTCTGGAATCTTACATTATGGCTTATATTAAACGTATAACTCGTTCCATTCTTTGCCGGAAGGCTGGAAGCTATTTCAGGGAAGTATCCCGAGGTGCTGTTTCCGACAAGAAACTCTTCTGTGTTATAAAGTATTTGGAGATCCCCTGCTGTGCATGCCTCCTGCGGATTTAGGTTTGTGAATGGGGTCAGACTATCAACAACAATGGAATCAGATATGGTGGTAATAAATAATGTAGCATTAGGATTTACCGGTATATCCATATAATAATAGGTTGTGTAATTTTCTGTTCCGTTGCCTGTAATAGTGGATAATTTGAGTATATAATATCCTTCTGAAAGTTTGAGATTAAAAGTAGAATTTAAGGGTGCACTGGGAAGATTAGTCCAGTTCTTGTATTCTGATAATGATTGCTTCTTTATTGTAAATGTTGAATTATTAGGGCAACTGCTGTTTCCCAATGTTATATTAAGCAATGTGCCTGGAGAATAAATATTTGAGTTTAATACAACAGAGGGCTTACTTGAATTCACAATCGAAATTATGCCTGATGCTGTTCTATTTGAAATGTGTGAGGATTCCACATATACGGGAATATATGTATTGGATTTATAAATAATTGAAGAAAAATTGGCCCAGTAGCTTATATAATATATACCTGGGCTTGAATACACGTGTGAGGTGGATAAAGAGATCCCAGTATAATTAAGAGTTGTATGGTTGTTATCGCCCCATTCAATGGTAACATCTTTATATGATTCGTCCGCCTTAAGGGTTATAGTATAATTCTGTCCGACCGTAATATAATTGGGTGCTACATCGACTGAAATTTCGGGTTCCAGCCTGGAGGGATGTAACAATGAGAGAATGGCTAATGAAGAGAGAATGAGAACCAGAACTATTATAACGGCATACCATTTTTTCCTTGTTGATCTTGGTTTTAGTGGATATGTTTCTGGATCAGGCATGCTAGAAGTCATATAAAGTGTATTAAAATTTGAATAATTAAAGTTTACTTATGGATGCAAAATAATATAAATGCCCGTATTATTCAATCTTATGACTGTAAAAGCAGTGGTTATGGCCGGTGGGAAGGGTACACGGCTCAGACCCATAACATATTCGATCCCAAAACCAGTTGTGCCCATAGCAGGAAAGCCATGCATGCTATACCTATTGGATTCTTACTATAATGCAGGCATTAAGGATGTAATTGTGACAACAGGTTATAAATTCAGCTCGCTTATCACGAGTATAATAGAGAACAGGCATGATGACCAGACCATATTGTTTTCTGTTGAAAAAGAGCCGGCGGGTACAGCTGGTGGTGTTAAATTTGTTTCCAATTTTATCGATGATACTTTTATCGTTGGTAGCGGGGATATACTTTCCGATTTTAATATAGCAGATATACTTAAATTCCATAAAAACATGGGAGCGAAAATAACAATAGTTCTTACCGAAGTCGAAGATCCAAGGCAATTTGGAATAGTAGAGTTAGAAAATAACAAAATCATTAGATTTCTGGAAAAACCGGATAAGGACCAGACGTTTTCTCATATAGCTAATACCGGTATATACATAATAGAGCCGGAAATTATGGATTATATTAAAGGGATTCCATACGATTTTGCAAGAGACCTCTTTCCGGAGCTTATGAAAAACAATATTGACATATATGGTTACATGGGAAAGGGAGTGTGGCTTGACACGGGAAGACCAAACGATCTGATAATTGCAAATCAGATAATGGTTGAAAAATACGGAAAAACCTATACTGAAAATTTTATAAAAGGAAAGAACATTATTATGGATATAAGTGGTTTGCAAAAAGCCAATGTAAATCGTTGTTATACAGGAACAGGTATAAAAACGGGCGATAACGTTACTATTAACCGTTCAGCTATCTATAATAATGCATTACTGGAGAACAATGTAGAAATAACAAATTCTCTACTCATGGAAAATGTAACAGTTAAGTCCGGTACTAAAATTAAAAACTCGGTCATAATGAGGAATTGCGTAATCGGAGAAGATTCGGAAATACTTGATAGCATAATAGCACCAGACATGGATTTAATGGGAAAATCAAGGATATATAATGTATCCCTTGCATCCAAAATCATAGAAGATTGAATGCTAGGATAATGTAAATCACTATAATGGAAACTGCAACGATAATTGATATATAAATTAGTTTTTTATCGTTGCCGAATATTATGGGAACGGGGCCTATCATAATAAAACCACCAATATGTTTTTCTTTATTTTCAGGATAATTTTCATCATGCCAATTATCCCTATCTATCACCGGTGATGAAATAAAATATAGGGCAACTCCGGAAAAAATCAATAGAAATGGTATTATGGTCAATGGTGTACTACTCACTGCAAATGGAATAAATAAAAACAGACCTACCTGTACAAGACCTTTCAGTGCCAGAAATATTAAAATGATAAAACCTATTAGAATTAATAATATACCTAAGTATCTGCCATTCATACTTACAGGAAGCCGGCCTTCTGGAGTATTAAAAGATCTTCTGTTGTAAGCTGTTCCCCAGTCTTGAACTTTTCATAAAGTTCTGATGCCCGTTCCTGGAGTTCAGATTCCTTCTCTTTCTTCCTGGTTACTTTGGTTTTATTTCTAATTGAGAATATGGCTTTTTCCATATCCTTGAGCTCCCCCTTGGCCTTTATGAATGCAGCATGCTCAGCCTCTGATTCCTGACTGTATTTAATAAATACTTCGTGTTTTTCATCAGCTTCTTTACGGACTTCATCAAGTTTTTGAAGTTCTTCATTAATTTCATCACTGAGCTGGGAGATTCTGTTAGAGAGGTCTTCTATCTGTTTTTTATATTCCTCCCCTTTTGTTCGTTCCTCATTAATCTTATCTGTAAGCTCTTTTATGGTATCGTTCTTTAAAAGTTCCTCCTCTCTCTGAATTTTTGATTTCTTTATTTCGTTTGTGAGCCTTCTTATTTCAACTATCATTTTATTCTCTTCTTCTTTCTTAAGCTCTGTGGTTTGCTGCCTCTTTTCAAGATACTGGAGTTCTTTTTCCTTGGCTTTTATATCTTTTATGTCCATACCTGTTCCAATAGATGATTTATATTCCCTCAAATTCTTTTTTAATTCGGACAGATTTTTATAATGAACTTCTTTCTCGTCGCGCAGTGTTTTGATTTTTTCAATTAAATCATTTTTTTCAGCAATCTTCTCCTTAGCCTGCTCGCGCATTTCGTGAGTTTTTTGATTTAACTCATCGCGTAATTTAGCATATTTTTGCGCTTCTGCATTGGCTTCATCTCGCTTCTTAATATGGAGTTCTACTTCATCTCTGATTGCCTCTTTTTTTGTTTCAAAATCTTCCAAAAGGTCCGTCATGCTAACACTTCGATATCTTATTGCAGATGTTATGACCGGACTAATAATACTCCGTTTCATAAATCTGTAGTTGAGATTTGTATTTAAAAAGACTATATAAGTATTACTATGAACTGCTAGCTACAGAAATTCTATAATACGTACGATGCGTATTCTGCAGTATATAATTATAGATAAATTTCTTATCCTGATAAATCCAACATATGAAAATAGTCCGTATAAAATTATATAATAAATAATCATAAAGAAAAATGCACGGTGGAGATATATACAAATTTGCGCGAGAACGTTGGAAAGAACCGGAATCTGTACTGGATTTCTCTGCTAACATGAATGATTTTATTCAGGTGAGGAATATGAAAATAAACAGTGTATATATAAAAAATTATCCGGAAGTTAATCTTGAGTTTTATAAATCCATTGTTTCGGAGCATAAATTTAAAAATGAAAATGTTACAATAATTCCAGGACTGACCTTCTTTATACATAATTATATGGCCGGCCTTGATGGCAATGTAATAGTAATCTCACCAACATTTACAGAATATATGTATGCCGCAACAGCCGCACATAGAATTATCCTACCCTTTGATGTTATTAATAAAAATCCGGAAATAATAGAAAATTATAGCTTTGACACATTATTCCTGGTATACCCTGACAATCCTACTGGTCAAATCGTGAATAAAAAAAATATCATAAAAATTCTTGATATCTGTGTAAAAAAGAATGCAAGACTATTCCTTGATGAATCTTTTATATGGTTTGTAAACAACCGGGAACTAGATGAGGCACAACTTATTGAATCATACCCAAATCTTATAATAGGCAGGTCTCTGACAAAAATACTTTCTGTGCCTGGCCTCAGGCTGGCATATGTAATATCATCGAATAATAATATAAGCAGAATAGAGAAAAATCTGGAGCCATGGAGGATTAGCCAGCCTGCACTGCTGTATTTAAGAGCCTGTAATATGAATTTTAACGGTATTCCAGAAATCGTAGAAAAAGAGCGGAATTATGTAATTAAATCCATGGAAAGTATAAATATAAAACTTATTGGCTCTCCCAGGGCAAATTTCGCAACTTTCAAGCTTCCTACAGGAATTAATGGACGGGATATGAAAAAATTTCTTGCGGAGAGGGAAATAATGATCAGGTTGCTGGATGACTACCAGGAATTCGGTATTAACTATATCAGGATAAGTATAAAAAAACACGGGAAGAACACTGTATTGATCAGATCTATAAGGGAATACATAGGTGATAGGCATGATTAAAATGATACAGATACTGGGAACAGCATCGGATTCGGGTAAAAGTACAATGGCTATGGCACTCTGCAGATATTTTTATGATAAGGGTTACAGTGTTGCCCCATTCAAGGCTATTAACATGTCACTCAATTCAGTATCCCTCGAGGATTCATCAGAAATATCAAGAGCGCAGTGGTTGCAGGCAATTGCATCTAGGTCTGAACCATCCATGTATATGAATCCATTTCTCATCAAACCGGAAGGGATGGGGAAGTCCCAGATAATAGTTCAGGGTAGGTCTATAGGTTCATTACATGTATTGGAGTATTATGAATATCTAAAATCCAATGCAGAAAGTATTATAAGAGAATCATTGAAGCAACTTTCAGGAGAGTACGATATTATTATAGCCGAGGGAGCAGGTTCTGCCGCGGAGATAAACATGGAGGACAGGGATTTTGCCAATATATTTGTATCGAATATATTTAAAACACCTGCAATACTTATCTCTGATATAGATCGTGGTGGGGTATTTGCATCGCTTTACGGGACAGTGAAACTGATGAAAAACAGTGATCTTGTTAAATATCTAGTTATAAACAGGATGAGGGGCAATGTGTCCCTGCTTCGTAATGGCATAGAAAAACTGGAACGCTTGACCGGAAAAAGTGTAATAGGCGTAATACCATATTCTGAACTATCATTGCCTGGCGAGGATTCCATGAATTACTCAAAATCTATAATACAGAATAGTAAGATATGTGTTGTTAAATATCCGTATATGGAGAATTATAGTGATTTAGACCCATTAAATATACTTAACATAGGATTTACATATGTGGATGCATCCAATGTTAATGCCATAGATGAATGTAGTACAATAATATTACCCGGTTCAAAACTCGTAGGGAAAGATTTACAGTATATGGAAGAAAATGGGATATTGAAAAAATTGAAAAGCGTTTATAGAACAAAAATAATAATTGGTATCTGCGGGGGATACCAGATGCTTGGTAAAAGAATTGTAGATAAAAAAAAGGTGGAGTCAGATAATGTTGAAATAACGTGCATGGGAATACTCGATATTGAAACAGAATATATGGATAAAAAACAGACTGGAAAAGTAAACTACACCCTGAATTCTGCGATTTTCGGTGAAAACCCTGGTGAAGAAGGATATGAAATCCATTATGGCCAGATTGTACAAAACCATGAGAAACCGTTTGCCTATGTTGATGGCAAACCCGAGGGGTCTGTAAACGGGAATGTTTATGGAACCAATATTCATGGTATATTTGAAAACAGACACTTCCTTAACAAAATATTAAAAATGGAAGTGCCAGATTATCATAGAACCCTTGACGATAATGTGGCATATGGCGCAAAGCTTTTCACAGATAATATGGACATGGAAAAAATTGAAAAACTGATATTATGATAAACGGTGCTGAGCTACTCATATTGACTCTTGTCATTGCGGTTATTCTGGATACTGTTGCAGGTGAACCCCCTGATATTATACACCCTGTGGTGATCACAGGAAAGATTATAGCAAGAGTTAAACCATATTTCAGTAAATTTAAAAACAAAATTTTGTCAGGTTGCATTTTCCTGCTGTCTGTAATTATCATCAATACACTTCCTGTTATAATAATCATATATATTTTATATCGTCCGAAAAATACAGTAATGCTAATAATTTTTATCATAGTATATGCATATTTTCTGAAAAGTACCTTCTCAATTAATTCAATGGGTAAGCATATTAAAAAGATAACGGATTCACTAGAAAACAACGATTTAAAATCCGCAAGATATTTTACGGCCATGGTTGTAAGAAGACCTGTAAATGACATGGACGCCCATGGTCTCGCCTCCGCATCGATAGAGACAATAGCTGAGGGATTTGTTGATGGATATTTGACGCCGTTATTTTTCTATGCTTTTTTTGGACTTGCAGGAGCGATTGTTACCAGAATTATCAATACCATGGATTCCAATGTTGCCTACAGGGATACACAGAACTATGAACTGGGCAGATGTACTGCTACTGGAGATTCCATAATAAATTTCTTTGGATCAAGAATAACTCCTGTAATTTTCAGGATAAGCGCCATAATGCTTGGATATAGCAATAGAAAAATTATGGTTATTAATACAACAGATAGTCTGAATGCTGGTTACAGCATGGGTGCCATGGCACTTGTGCTCAATGTAGTGCTTGAAAAAGATGGTGAGTATATAATAAACAGCAACGGTAACAAGCCGGAAACCAAAGATATCAGAAAAGCAATGAATATTTACTATTTATCCTCCATAATATTCCTAATCTTGTTTGTTATTCCTGTAATTGCCATACTTTTTGTAATACATCTAGAATATATTTTCTAGACATCTTAGACACTGGTCGAGTAAGATATAACAGCAAAATACGGAAAATTATAAAATATGAATAATTATTTATTTTTAGTCACAATATATTACTTATGTCAATGGCTTATAATAATGATTACTGGTATGATTACCTGAAAAGCAAAGAAATTACAGAGAAGGATGCAGGGGAATTACTTGATATGGATATATATTCATTAATGTCCCTCGGTGATTCCCTGACATCACTGGAGGTTGGGGATAGGGTGTCCTATGCTGTTTCGTACAACATAAATTATTCAAATTACTGCACTGCATCGTGTCCCATATGTGCTTATTATGTTCCTTATAAAATAAAGAAATATAATCCAGAAAAAGGGTTTGAATTATCGGTAGAAGATGTGCATAATGAAGCTTTAAAAGCTAGGGAACTAAATGTTACGGAGATACATATTGTTGGAGGGTTCAATCCGGATTTGAGTATTGAATACTATGAAGATATATTCAGGGAAGTCAAGAAAATACTTCCTGATATAACCTTAAAAACGTTCACAATACCTGAAATAGACTTTATAGCCAGAACAACAGGCAACTCGATACCTGAAATTATAGACAGATTCAGAAAAGCAGGGATGGATGCGCATACAGGCGGCGGTGCGGAAATATTCAATGAAAACATCAGGAAACAGATAACGACTCCGGAGAAAATTTCAGGGGAGAAGTGGCTGGAAGATGCGAAGCTGATCCATAGCCTGGGAATCAAGGGCAATTCCACGATGACATATGGAACGGTGGAGGATTATGGTGATATAATTAACCATATGATAAGGCTGAGGGACAATCAGCTTGAACAGCCAGGATTTTTATCCTTCATACCGCTGAAATTCAGTATTGAGAATACACCACTGTATAAAATGGGAAAAGTGACAATGCCCGCATCAGGAGATAAGGACATAAAAGTATACGCACTGGCAAGGGCAATACTGGGTAAATCCATAAAGAATATCAGCGTTTACTGGGTTGCCCTGGGAAAGGAACTTGCCCAGGTTGCCCTGATGTCTGGGGGAAGTGACCTTGTTGGTACGGCATTCAGTGAAAAGGTCTTCGGTGCAACAAACAGAAAAAACTCAGGAAGCGTTGAGGAACTTAACCACCTTGTAGAGGAAATAGGAAAAGTGCCTGCACTCAGGGATACATTTTACAACATCAAGGAGTACTACTGAAATGATAGGGCTCATTAATTTATCACATTCTGACCCACTTTATATGGCTTTTCCCTCAGGAGAAACAGTAAGAAACAGTGCAGCTACAAACCTGAAATACGTGCTGGAAGGCCGGATAGAGATAGGTATGGTATCGCTTGTTTCTTTTATAAATAATAGGGATAAATTGAAGCTTGTAAAGAGCATTAATATTCATTCCCGTGCAAATACAGTATCCACACTCCTGGTTTCCAGGCTCAATTATTTGAAAGAAAACATAAACGTAAATGTTACATCATTGACAAAAACCACGGAATTGTATATGAAACTGGTGCTGGACAGGATGGGGATACCATATCAGATCAATGAATCACAATATACAGATGCAATTAATCTGTCGAAGACAGCAGATTATGCACTGGTTATAGGAGACAATGCTATAGAAGCCTATTCCGGTAATTTGAATATACTTATGGATATTGGCCTTGAATTTTCCAAACAGTATAATATGTACCCTGTTTATGCCGTTGCTGTTGCACTTAAGGACACAGATGTAGACAGCAGCATGGTAAACTACCTGAATGGACGTATAGAAGAATCTAAAAAATACATTAAAGAGGCTGTAAAATCAAATTCAATGAAATTCAATGTCAAAGAAGAGGTCATGCGTGAATATTACAGAAATATAGATTATTCTTTCAATGACCCTGTAATGAGAACCATAGAATTTATAGAAGGCTTATCCGGAGAATATAAAGCAAAAATTGCAGGCCATTGAATTGGGAATATATTTATTTTATAAAGCTATATTATAATTATGATTTCTTACAGTTACCTGGATGACATTGAAAATAAAATAAAGAATGATGAGACGCTGGATGAAAATGAAATTGTATATCTTTACGATTCAGCCAGCCTGAGAGACCTTGGACACCTTGCGAGATCAATAACGGACGGAATATCTGGAAAAAAGGTTTCGTTTGTTTCAAATTTGATACTCAATTATACAAACATATGCAATGTGAGGTGCCACTTCTGTGCGTTTTATAGGACACAGACGGATAGTGATGCATATACATTATCCGTAGATGGCGTAATTGATGAAATAAAAAAATACTATGAACCTTACGGGATTAAGCAGCTGCTCATACAGGGCGGAGTTAATTCTTTTCTTGATCTTTCATATTACACTGAATTATTCCAGAGAATAAGAAAGGAATTTCCTGGCCTTGGAATACATGGCCTTTCCACTTCTGAGCTACATTTTATATCTCTAAAGGCACATATTCCTGTAAAGGACCTTCTGATCAGATTGAGGGAAAGCGGTCTTGAGACCATTCCGGGTGCAGGTGGTGAGATACTTGACGGAAATGTCAGAAAAAGAATGGGGAGGCCGGAAGCAAGCGGGAGGCAGTGGCTTGAAATCATGGAAGAGGCGCATAAGCTTGGAATACATACATCTGCAACTATGATGTTTGGTCATCTTGAGACTTCAATGGATAAGGCACATCATCTTCTTTCTATTTTAGAATTACAGAAAAAGTATCATGGATTTTTATCATTTACACCGTGGAATTTTGAGCCAGGAAATACCGAGCTTGCAAAGGAAGGCTATAAATACAGGTCCGGAGGTGTTTCTGTCCTGAAAAATATTGCTATTGCAAGGATAGTTTTCAATAAGGATTTGCCGGTAATACAGAGCTCATGGCTCACAAATGGCATGCAGATGGCCCAGATGGCTATACTCTTCGGTGCGAATGACTGGGGAGGTACAATATACGATGAAAAGGTTATACCTGCAACGGGAAAGCAGGTGGGTAATCTCAGAAAGGATTATATAATTAATTCCATAAAACAATTAAATATGATTCCTGTTGAAAGGGATAATCTGTACCGTCCTATCAAAACATATTAAAATATTAAATTTTATAAAATTATTATTTAAAAAGTTCTATATATTCATATGGTTTTAATTTCCCGAAACAGTATTGAACCTGCTGGAACTGAGATTTGAAGTCCCTTACCTTTTCAGCCATAGCTTCCGGGTCTTTCTTTTTGATGATTATATCGCTGATCAATTCTGCAAGATACTTTATATCGGACTCTTTGAAACCTATTCTGGTTACTTCCTGTGTTCCTATTCTTATCCCGCTGGGGTTCATTGATTTTTTATTGTCATCGTATGGAAGCAGGTTCTTGTTCAGTACTATATTGCAGCTTTCAAGTTTTTCAGCAACTTCCTTGCCACCGCCGTTCTTTGAAACATCAATTGCAAGTGTATGGGATTTTGTAAATCCATTTTTTTCTCCAAGGACTTTGAAACCGTATTTATTCAATTCAGAACCCAGTGTCTGTGCATTTTTAATTATCTGTTTTGCATAGGATTCCCCGAAGTCAAGATGTTCTGCAAGGGTAACTCCCAGAGCTGCCATAGCATTTAAATGATGATTGCTCAAAGTACCTGGAAATACGCCGCGCTGTACCTTTTTCCATTTCTCATCGTCTGTTTCACCGACAATTATGCCATGCTGTGGCCCTGGAAGTGTTTTATGCGTGCTTCCGGTAAGGATCTGTGCGCCCTCTCTCAGTGGATCCTGGAACTGCTTTCCCCCTATTAAACCGAGAACATGTGCTGCGTCATAGACGACCGTAGACCCGATTTCATTAAATGTGTCCCTCAATTCTTTCAGTGGGGTCGGGAAAAGGAAGACAGACTGACCGAACCATGCCAGTTTTGGTTTAACCTGTTTCAGAACCTTTATGGTTCCGTCAATGTCAATATTCATTTCATCAACATCAAAGGGATAATTAACCGTCTTCAATCCCCTGAACCCGACGGCACCGAATGGCGCAGAACTTATATGGCCACCACCGGATAATGCAGGCGTAGTTATAGTATCACCTGGCTTTGTAAATGCGTACAATACCGCCATGTTAGAATTGGTTCCTGAAAGTGGACGGGGGTCAACATACTTTGCATTGAACAATGCCCTTCCAAGATCTGTCACCTTATCTTCTATAATATCAACAAACTGATTTCCCTGATAGTATCTTTTATGCGGCAGGCCCTCAGCATATCTGAATCCGAGATCTGTGAGAAGCATTTCCATTGCCATTGGGCTCATTATATTTTCAGATGCTATGAGAGGTATGCTTTCCTCAAAAAACTTATTATGCTTCATTGCAAGTTCCCTTATAAAAAGTGCATCCTCCAAAAATTCATCGCTTTTGTTTATCATTAAGTAGATAATATAAAAAGGTATATTTATCTTTAGTTTATAAAATATACTATATCAATTTTTACTATTTACTGTTAATTATAGATAATTATAACATCTTATGTTAATTCCTTTATAAATCTCGGTAGCCCATCTTATTTTATTATTGATTTGACTATTCATGGTCATTGAAATACATGATATTCAATAATCTATTAGTTGTCTTATCATTAACTTGGTTCTATTCATTGCATTTCCTTTTTACGGATGTGATATTTTATAATATTCTCTACTTAGTTATAATATATATACGTATTGTTCATTATTATGACAGATATTTATACCAAAACTTTATATATCTATGTGTTATATTTTATAAGAAGCAAAAGTATATTATAGGACTATCAATAATTATAGCGCTTTTGTTTGTCATGATGGCATTTTCAGACAATGTTGACCATAATAATTCTGATATTATAAATAACCATACTGCCACTACCAAATATGTTAAAATAGGCAATATAACATACATGAACAACTTCGACATCTCACAGTCAGGGAATATACAGTATGGGGAAATAAGCAGCAAATCAATAAACAGTGTAAGGGCATATGAGAACAGGGACATAAAAAACAATACACTCAAGGCATCAGGATACAGCTATACAGGAACAAACAATACAAACTATCTTCTACAGTGCTATAACAATTCAGATATAAAGTATACAATAGCATTCACAGATACATTCAAGGATTATAGGGTTGAAATAGGCGATATAATATACAGCAATAATTCAGAAAACGTTTCATACATATATGCAAACATAGTACCAATCAATTCATCTAAAATACTCCTCGGCAATGAGTTTACACTTGACTATAAATCAACATATAATAATGAAATGAAAAACTTAATAAACAGTATAAAATTAATATCAATCAATTATATGTTCTCGACAGATAATACACTGCATAAATTCGGTATAGAATACTCATACATAGCATTGGCAATGAGTAATATGTTAAAGTCTACAGATAACAATATAAAAAATATGGAGATAAATAAGACGGTAGGAATAGATTGGAGCTGGATGTGTGATTTAAGTGTAGCACTAGAGATAGGTGCAGCTATAAGTTTAATTGGTGGAGCAGCGTTGGTTATAGGCACCGGTGGGTTAGCGTGGCCCATATTCTTTGTGGTTATTGCTGCTCTGGGGGTAATTGGTGGTTGGATAAGTATGGGCTATGCTTGTGATTGGCCTACTGGAGACCCATGGTTTCCTTCATGGGTTTAATTTCAGTGATAAATAATGAACAAAAATAAAATATACAAATACAGTCTATTCGTAGGAATAATTTTCATGTTTATTGAGGCAATGTTAGGTATTATAATATCAATTTATGGTATAATGGAAAATCAGATAGTGTTTAAATATCTGTTAATCTTATTCACTTTCATTTTGATTTCTGTAATATTTATTACTTTACATTTCTACAAACAACATAAAACACAACATTATAAAACTTAGAAATGATAATTATTTTCATAATCTTTACATTTGCGTGTTCCTTACTATATCTCCTGAAATTATTTTATTTAACCTTTCTATAATTAACAGTATATTGTATGCTTTTCTGCATGCCAATAATATTTCAAATTAATAAATATGAGAATTGTCTAATATTCTAGGGAATATAGGACTACCCATATTTTATAAAAATAAAATTTATTTTCTCTTCTTTATTGTATAGGCTGCCACTCCGATTATTGCAAGTGCTGCAATAACACCACCAATAATGTAATATTCTATATAATTGTTAACTGCCTTGAATGGGACATCTGATACATCTATGATATGATTGGAGAAGTGCGGTATATAAACGAGTACGTACATTCCAGATGAGCTATTGACATAGGAATAATAAGCATGGGTGTTGCTTGTTTCATTCATTAGAGTTGAAACACTGACAAATGATAATATTGTTCCATCGAATTTCACATATTCATGACCAGTATTCCTGGTAACGTTATTACCTATGAATATGGCTACTATTGTATGGTGATTAACAGATGAGTTCACATCGAATGATACTGTTGAAGATGTCTTACCGGTAAATACCATGTGAATTGAGGAATTGTAGTATATAGTGCTGTTTTTCATTGTCCCATTAACCATATTTAAATCTATTTCTGAGGAAACAATTCCCTTCATTATTCCATGCATAACCGTTTTATTATAAGCGACTCTTTGCATTCCTGGTGGAACAACCATATTTACAAATACAGGACCTAATGTTCCAGATCTTATTGATATTTCGTGGCCTGTTACATTGAAATAACCATTGTGGACAAATAACATTGCTATTGTTCCGTTGTTATCAATAATTATCATCTGTCTTCCTGCATTGATAATGTTATTGAAGTTTATCATTGTATCCAAGGCAAAATTTGAATTCATGGCAGAATTATTTACCTGCGCGTTGAGGGTAGCATTTGCAGAATATGTAACCTGCATGTTGTTTGATGTATTATATATTGTTGCATTGGAAGGCACATATATGTGTATAGTCCCGTTGTATACCAGCATATTTGTTTCAATAGCAGGATTGTTATGCATTACAAAGAATGATGATGTGTTGGTGTACATAAAGAGATTTCCAATTACATTTGTGCCCTGGAAGAACTTGATAAGCGGCATGCGCATACCGAAGGGTGATGTCCCATTTGCATACATTTTGCTGATAAGCTCTGTGGATGTGATATTGTATGTTATATTGGAAAAAACTCCGGATTTGAAATTTGCAGTTAAAAATCTCCCTGAAATTTTTCCAGTGGTAGCATTATATGTTAAATGTGCACCGTAATTATGCATATCCTTAAAATGTGCATTTATACTGGAATTAAAACTGGCATTAAGATTTCCATTGCCAAGCATTCCACTTGAACCGGTGTTCCCAGAAACTGCATTCTGCTGCACATTGTTGCCTGATGCAATGGGAACAGCTGCAGATACTGACATGGCCATTACCATTACGACTATTATTGTCAAAACTACTTTATATTTCATAAACACTAACCTAAATTTAAATATTTATACCTTACCTAAGACAAAATTAAATAAATTTTATAATATATTCTCGGATAAAGTTTCATGATTTTAATAATAGCATCCAGAAAGGATGGTGCAAGTATGGAAATGGCAAATAAGATGATTGAAATTTACCATTTCAGACAGGAAAATTCTGATACCTTTACATATAAAAATTATAAACTTCTTTTCATTGATAACCTTCATATTTATAGTGATATGAAAAATCTGGATGATTCAGTAGAAAGGGTAGTATTTCTATCTAAACATTCATCCAGTGCCGGCGTTAAATCACTTACAGTCCATCCTATAGGAAACCTTAGAAAGGCAGAACTTGGTGGCTTTGACAATGTAATCGTGCCTTCTGACCCTGAGGGCATGTGTGGAGCCCTGAGATATATCAAAAGTAATTATCATGAAAACTACTTTGAGATTACATTCGAGGCAACACACCATGGTCCGTATCTGGAAAAACCATCATACTTTATTGAAATCGGTACAACCGAAAATGAGTGGAAAATGGACGGAATCGCAGAATTAATGGCAAAATCGGTAATAGATGCAGAAAATAAAAAATACAGTAACTACGTTGGGGTGGGAGGCGGTCATTACGCACCTAAGATCAGCTCATATTTTTTTGAGCACGGTATAAACATAGGACACATAATTCCAAAATATATTCATGAAACAATATCTATAGAAGAAATAGAAAATACAGTAAAGAAAACACCGGAATGCAGGGGGTTTCTCATGGACGCACATGGTACAAAGGGCAGGGTTAAAGATATGATAGGGATAATAGCGGATAGAATGAACATTGAAATAATAAAGATATGAGTTCCTAGATGTGAATTTAAGCCATGTATAAAAGGCTTCATGCGGAATTGTTACATAAAATATTGAGAATGTCATGGCAAACCATTGCATACTCAATGTTTATATAGTAATTAATATTATAATACTACCAGTGAAAAAAATGGAAATAGAAACTGAAGATAAGCCTCCAGGTAGCCCGTTAATCAGGGATTATGATATAGGCAATTATCTGGGTAATGGTAATTTTTTCTTGAAATATGATGGTATAAATCCTACAGGAACGCAGAAGGATAGAATTTCTAGAAGGCATGTAGAGAATGCCATTGAGAAAGGTTACACTGAAATATCTGTCGCAACATGTGGAAATTATGGTGCATCCATAGCTTACTATGCCAGAGCAATGGGTTTGAAAGCTGTCGTTGGAATTCCGTCCGAATATTCAAATTCAAGACATGCAGAAATCGCTGCATACGGTGCAGAGGTAATAGAAAAACCATTTAAATATGAAGAGATGGTTGAATATATAAGGGATGAAGCCAGTAAAAATGGCTGGTATGATGCCAGTCCGGGTTCCTCAAATAAGGATCTTGATATAGCAGGCTACAGTGAAATAGCCTATGAAATTTACTGGCAGCTGGGTTTTGTTCCGGATTATGTTTCGGTGCCTGTTGGAAACGGGACAACAATATATGGTATATATTACGGCTTTCTTAAATTAAGGAGAAGTGGGAAGTCTGATAAAGTTCCATCGTTTATAGCGTCCAGCACAGATGGCGGAAATCCTGTAATATATTCATTCATGAACGGATTTAGAAGAATAGTGGAACTTGATCCGGATAGCATTGTAGAAACAAAGAGCAATGAACCGCTTATAGCATACAGATCCTACGATGGGCAGAGGGCACTGGATATGCTTTATAAAACCAGTGGAAAGGCACTATATGTATCGGATGAGGATATGATAAATATGTCCAGGGGCTTCAGGGAAGTGGATCATTTATCAGTACTTCCTGCATCTGCTTCTGCTGCAGTTGCGGCCTCGAGATATGCTGGAAATAATAGCTGTGTTATAGTGTTAACCGGAAGTGACAAATAATGGAAAAAGCGGTAATCCTCTCGGAGGGATGTTTTGCAACAACTTATGGTAAGACTGCCAATGGACTTGTAAGATACAGTAAAAAATATGAAATTGTATCCGTGATAGATTCAAGATATTATGGAATGGATGCAGGATATGTCCTCATGGGCAGACAGAATGGCATACGAATTATAAGTACAATACAGGAGGCAAAAAATCTCGGAGCAACGACTATGATTGTTGGTGTTGCCACAGATGGTGGATATCTTCCGGTTGAATACAGGAAATTTGTTTCGGATGCCATTGAAAGCGGAATGAATATTGTAAGCGGGCTTCATCAGTATATCAGTAACGATCGTGAATTCAGCAGATTAGCCCTGAAATACAAGGTCAGTATAACAGACGTCAGGAAAATGTTCAATGGTTATGAATATTCATTTACGGGAAAAATTGAAGAGGTAAAATCTAAAAAAATTGCTGTGCTTGGAACAGATAGTGCAATTGGCAAAAGAACAACTGCTGTATATCTGAACGATGCAATGAACAGGCAGGGAAAAAGCTCTGAATTAATAGGAACGGGGCAAACATCATGGATGCAGGGATTTCCATACACAGTTGTTATGGACTCTATAATAAATGATTTTGTTGCAGGTTCCCTTGAATACATAACCTATATTGCATGGCAGGAGAAACATCCTCAGTACATGTTTCTTGAAGGGCAGGGATCCATTTTACATCCTGCATATCCCGGAGGTTTTGAGATTATAGGCGCAATGAGACCTGATGCTATTATTCTTCAGCATGCACCGAAAAGGAAATATTATGATGGATTCCCGGAATATCCAATAGAGCCCCTTGATAAGTATATTAAAGTACTTGAATTGGTCTCCAATAAAAAGGTAATAGCAATATCGCTTAATACAGAAAACATGGAGCCATATGAAATAGATAATGAAAAGGTAAAACTGGAGAGACAGTATGGAATACCTGTTTTTGATCCACTTCAGGAGTTTGAAAGTATTACAGGGGTTATATCAGATTTATAAATCTCTATTACATTATCCAGAGGAGAATAAATGTACATAGATGATGTAATTTCTTTCGACAATATAGAAGTCAGCATAGATAAAATTGAAAAACGCAGGATAACAGGATACATAAGGCTTGATGATTTTAGTTATAAATTGATTTTCACATATGCAGAGGATATAGAGGTAGACCGGAATGTGGCTGGGTTAATCCTGACTATGCCGGCTATCAACTACACATATTTCTCCAGGAAACTAATACTGAATTTTCCTGTTACTGAAAGGGATATAAAACTTGTAAAGGATTTCATAACCATCAATGCCCATGAAGTATTCATTAACAAGATAATTAATAGGAGATATGATTACATTAAATCGGAATTTATACCATCAGAAAGTGACATAAACAAAAAAAATGCTGATGGCATAACTGAACTAGTATGCCCGGAGAACATAAAGGATGGAAAACCGTGGGATACTGATAAGGAAAAAGTCGCAATAATGTCATCCGGTGGAAAGGAGAGCCTTCTTGCTTTCGGGATATTCAATGAAATAAATATGGCGGAAAAAAATTATGCATTTTATTTTGAAGAATCCGGTTCTCACTGGCTGACTGCTAAGACGGCATACGATTATTATAAGAATAACTTCAGCAATGTAATGAAAGTCTGGTCAAACACGGATAGATTCTATCACGAAGCATTAAAACACCTGAAAATAATCAAACGTGAAATGATAGATATAAGATCGGATGACTATCCTATTCAGGTTTTTATCTTTCCATTATATATATTCCTGCTTCTTCCATTGATCAAGAAATATAGAATAGGGAATATTATAATGGGTGATGAATTCGATGATCCCCGTGACATGGAAGATTATAAAGGTTTAAAGTATTATTATGGAATATTCGATCAGACATATGATTTCAACAGGATGCTTTCTGTTTATTTCCGTGATAAGGGTATAAACAGTGCTGTTTACTCCATAGTTTATCCGGTAACTGGCTATGTTGAGGAAAAAATATTAATGGACAGATACAGAAACCTGTTCCTTCAGCAACGATCATGCCACTCCTGCCATGAAGAAAATGGTGTGATTTATCCATGCGGGAAATGCTCCAAATGCCTGGGCATACTTCTTTTTATAGAATCTGCAGGGGGAGACCCACGGGATATAATGTATACCGAGACGGATATAAAGTTGCTCAGGCGAAGACTTTTAAAATCTAGGCTAAGGCTTGACCCTGATGAGAGACGGTATGCGGAATCGAAGCTCGTGTTTTCCGAAAAGGGAAATTCAGAAATAGATCATGTTGCAGGGATTCACATAATGCCATACGAAACGCATGTACTCTCTGCAGTACCGGAAAATTTCAGACAGATGATCAAAAATATTTTATCTGAATATACTGAAGGGTTATATGAGTTAAAGGATAACAGATGGCAGAAAGTTCAGAAATAACTTTCCTGCACGGCAATACATTCCTCATTTGTGGTGCACTTTGAATAATCGTTCAGCGGGTTAATGTTTGTTTTAATAAAATTCTGAGCCCATGAGTACTTCGAGATAATCTCATCCGACAGGTCGATATAACCCATGATATAAAGTGCCGCTGCAAGTGCCTCCAGGGAGGATAGTTTTCCGGGTTTTCCATAATTAACCGGATTAACCGGTAGCAGTAGCGGAAGTTTCCTGCCGTTCTTTGCCTCTATGCTTTCTATAGTGCTTATTCTGTTCCAGGAACCATCTATTACAACAATACCATGCCTTTCATAGAGCTCTTTATCAGAATTGATAAGAAAATTTTCAGAATATGGCGTGAGGTATAGTTTACTGTAAATTTTGGTTATTGGTATGTGTATTGCCAGACGGTATCTCTCGAGTTTTTTCATTGTAGATTTTTTAGGATCGTCCTGATTCAGGTAAACGTAGAATATTTTCCCCATGAGATATAACAGACCGAATGAAAATATAAAATTTGGTATTTAATATACGGAAATCTAACACTAATCAAATCGTACAGGAAAATTGAACAAAATGTCAATGATTAAATACGTTTATACATTCTATTTAAGCATTGATACAAAAATTTCAGTTTAACATTATTACTTAAGGTATTAATATTTAAGATCTTGATTAAATATTAATGGATAACATAATAGAATTGTTTAAATATAAAAAAATGAAAAGCAAAAAATCTTTATATCAAAAACTCATCGATTTTTATGGTTGAAAATATTGACAAAATTAAGGATATAATTGCCAGGGAAAACAGAATCCCAGTATGGTCCCTACCCACAGCCTTCCTCGGAATTATAGGCCTCGGATATTTCTTTACTTTTTATGATATATCTGATATAGGTCTTGCCATGCCAGCAATAGACCAGCAATTCAATCTGCATGGTTCTATAATTCTTTTTATAGCACTTTCAGTTGGATTAATAGGTTATGCAATAGGATCATATATGATAGGAAGTCTGGCAGATATTTTCGGAAGGTACAGATCCATGATCTTAACAATGGCCTTAACTGCCATAGGTTCCCTGGGAGATGCGCTTTCCTTTAATGTGCCGGAACTAACTATTTTCAGGTTCATAACTGGAATAGGGCTCGGGGCAGATTTGAATCTTGTTTCAATATATATAACCGAATTTGCACCCTCAGCAGTCAGGGGAAAAATTACAGTATTTACGTTTCTTATAGGCATATTCGGGCAGGCAGTAACACCATTTATAGGTTATTTTCTCGTCCCTGCATTCACAACCGGATGGCGCTGGCTATTCGGGATAGGTGCGATCATAGCCTTTATAGCAGTATTTTTGAGGATGGAACTACCTGAATCCCCAAGATGGCTTGCCACAAGGGGGAAGAATATACCAAAGGCTGAGAAGGTTCTGGAGATGATGGAGGCAAATGCCGAAAAGAAGATAGGCAAACTTCCTGAGCCACATCCTGAAACCGTTATCGTGGAGGAACCAAAATTTCCCACACTTTACTTATTCAAAAAGCCATACTCAACACGTATGGCACTTCTTATAGCAGTGTGGTTTTTCTGGTACATAGGAAATTATGCGTTTCTGGGAGACGCTGCATCACTGTTAGAGGGTATAGGATTTACAGTTGCAGCTGCAATATTATATATAGCTATAGGTGCAATAATTGGTTATCCAGCTGGAGCCCTGATAATGATGTATACCTCCGATAGATATGAAAGAAAGCATGTTATTTTTGCGGCCACCGTGGTTTGGCTAATAGGTATGGTATCCATGGCAACAAAAACCACTGATTTCCTATATTTTGGCTCTTTCCTGGCTGCACTTGGACTCGGGATGTACCTGCAGGTTGCTTATACATTTACAGCAGAAAACTATCCTACAAGGGCCAGAAGCTCTGGATTCGGAATAACGGATGGAATAGGTCATGGTGGAGGCGCGCTTGGTGCAATACTCTTACCCATACTGGTTGTCACCTATTCATGGGCATTCGGATTCGTGTTCATAGGAATTACGGGGTTCATAGCGGGACTTCTTGTACTGATAGGTGGAACAAAGGTTTCAAAGAGAAATCTGGAGGACATATCTGAATGAAACATATTTTTGGATAATATACAATATTTATTAAATAATTAATATTTTTCCTCATAATTCACAATTAGCTTGAATATTTTCACCTAATTAATGACATTTATTGAATGGGAAGTATATCCCATAATGAAAAGATTTATTAAACGATTTTTACTATAGAATAATGCATTATATTGTAGTAACCGGAGGGGTTATTTCCGGATTAGGAAAAGGTACAATAACATCAGGATTATCTTATCTTTTAAAAAATAGTGGTTTTAAAGTTACAAATATAAAAATAGACCCGTATATAAATTATGATGCAGGTACAATGAATCCATATCAGCACGGCGAAGTTTTTGTACTGAACGACGGTGGAGAAGTTGATCTGGACCTCGGCAATTATGAAAGGTTTCTTGATACTTCACTTACATCTGCAAATAATATAACAACGGGAAAAATATACAAGGAAGTAATAGAAAAGGAAAGGCGGATGTTCACTTGCGGTTGAAG
>JAKAYM010000078.1 GCA_021826795.1 Thermoplasmata archaeon | reverse complement strand
GGGCACAGAGAAGCTTATCAAGAAAGCAGAAAGGTAGTAGGAACAGAAGGGAAATGAGGGTAAGGGTTGCAGGCATGCATATTCATATATCCCACCAGAGAAATGATTTCTCACAGAAGCTATCCAGAAAGCTTGTTGATAATCATAATTTTATAGCATATGAGGATTTGAATATAGAGAATATGCTTAAGAACCATAAATTAGCAAAAAGCATAGAAGATGCTTCATGGGGTGAACTTATTGAAAACACAATGTACAAGGCTGAGAGGGCCGGTAAATACTGTGTAAAGGTAAACCCCAAGAATACATCCAAAATGTACTCTTATTGCGGCAGTATAATAGGGGAACACACTCTTGATGATAGGGAATATAACTGTAAAGTATGCGGATTAACAATGGACAGGGATGACAATGCTGCAATCAATGTTCTCCATGCAGGGTTCAAGAAAATTTTTAATATCTTTATTATAATAAAGCCTGAAAAGATCAGGCATAAGAAGAGAAAGATACCCACGGATTGTGGGAACTTTATGCCCGTGGAGGGGAAGCCTATACCTGATAAGGCTAGTTTTTCCGTAGAAGCGGGAAGCTCCTATATTTAGATAGGAGAGGATGTCACCAAAAGGATTCATGGAATTCGCTCTATTTTAATCTGAATATGGCGAGCTTCAAATGTCAGTTCTGGGGTAGAAGTCACCATTAACTATATTAAGCAAGATTGATTTTTGTGAAATGTATGGTATCCGTGGGTAAAAAAATATTTGCTATGGCACTTGTCTTTGTGTTTTTATTTTCATCACTGGCAATTTCAGGTATGATCGATACACCGACGATTGCCACCGTGAACACAGATTATAAAAATAACGGTACATCACCGGTCCTGCTTGCATACATTCCTTCTGACTTGCACCGGTATGTGGCAAAGCAACTCAATGACAGTAAAATTCCGTATAGTTATTGTGGAGATCTCTTAAACGTTAATTACACATATAAGCAGGGAACAATATCATACATCTTCAGCATGCTGAATAAAACCATGGGTATAAACTATTTCATATTCAATAGTTCAGATGATTTTTCATCCTGTGTGGAAACGCCGTCCTATCGGGCAGAACCATATACCCCGGCGGATATATACAATGCATATGATATGAATTATATACACAATGAAGGTTATTATGGAAACAACACTACCATAGTGATAGTTGATGCATATGGTGACCCGGCCATAAATTACGATGTAAGTGCTTTTGATAATATCACAGGTCTGCCTCCAATAAACCTTAATATATCCACACCTAAAGGTGCAATAACTTCAACCAACAGTGGGTGGGCTTCTGAAACTGCCATAGATGTGGAGTGGTCACATGCAATGGCACCCGGGGCAAAAATAGATCTGGTGCTTTCGCCGGATGACGGCCAGATACTTCTTGATTCTGTGGAATATGCTGTGAGCCATCGCCTGGGTAATGTAATATCCCTGAGCTGGGGGGAACCTGAAAGCAAGATGACCCCGCCTGAATTGGCCTCACTGAACAGTATATATAAACAGGCCGCAGAGGAAAACATCACAGTTGTAGCGGCCTCAGGAGATAACGGGGCAGATGATGGGACATCGGCACCTACAGTAAATTTTCCAGCTGCAGACCCATATGTTCTTGGAATTGGCGGCACTGAGCTTTCTGAAAGCTCTGATGGTAAATATACCCAGACTGCCTGGGGAGACTCAGTGGACGGGAGTGAGCAGGCCAGTGGTGGAGGTTTTTCATCCTATTTCAGTACACCCTATTACCAGATATCCCCAAATTATACTGAAACACAGAGAGGGGTACCGGATGTTGCTCT
Organism: Thermoplasmata archaeon; assembly: GCA_021826795.1. The sequence goes on along the minus strand of JAKAYM010000078.1, from coordinate 6,815 downwards.
TGATGCAGATCCAAATACCGGTGTACTAACCATTGTCTCAGGCCAACAGTATACCCTTGGTGGAACCAGTATTGCAACACCTATGTGGGCAGGAATCATTGCAACAATGGATCAGTACTATAATAGATCATTGGGATTTGTTAATCCCCTATTCTATAAAATATCAGAAACAAAATATTATACTAATGCCTTCACGCAGATTACTTCTGGGGGAAACTATGGATATGATGCAGGCCCCGGTTGGAATCCTGTAACAGGACTTGGGACGCCTTTAATAAGCAATCTCATCAACGATACAGGGATTATCCTCAAAGGATATGGGACCGTGGCAACGTTCAATAATACATCATACGCCACCGGGATTACTGTCAACATAAATGTTGCCGGTGACTCCGTTGAACAGTATAATGGAAGTACATTTTACTATGCTGGCTTTTATGGCAATTTGAAAAATTATATTGAATTTGGGATTTATACCAACGGAACTGGATATTATTACCAGTATAGCATATATGAAAATGGAACTATGACAGCAGGATTGATTAATGGAGGTTCTGACCATGCTGCCATAGGAGTAACAATATCTGGAAGCGAGATAGAATTTAGGATAAATGGTAGCATTGTTAAAGAATTTAATATGCCTGTTTCCTTTGAGGGAAATTACAGAGCAGCAGTGGGGTCACAACAGGATAATGCAAAAATAAATTTTGTGAACATACCCACAGGCACATTCAGTAAGATAAGTATAACAAATGAAAGTGGAAAAATACAATATACGGGTATTTACCAGCATGGATATAGCGGGGTGGGCGCATCGTATAGTAATATTACATTTTCGTATAACAATTCTACAGGTATTCTAACAGCCGGGAAGGGTAACGAAATCAATGGAATGATAGCTGGAACCTCTGGACCGGTCCATATTAATTATTCCATAATTTTCGGAGTGAAATCCGTACTTACATTCACACTCAGCAACGGTGACAGTGCAACATATTCTGTAAATGGCAGCAGTTCAACATCAAGCACTCAAACACTCAGTGAAGGTTACCACAGAGTTGTAGCCCAGTATTATGGAAAAACTATATCCCGTGAAATATATGTTCCAGATATCAAATCAGAAACCATTACTGTGAATTATACGCCGTCATACGCCAGTCCTGAATATAAATTGATTATTGACGGTTTTTTCAAATATTCAGGCAATTCCAGAACTGTTAACGTGTATGAGATGGAGGGCAATAATTTTGCAAATGTAAGTGCTTATGGATATGCTTCATCCTCTACTACCGGCAATATAATCACCTCTATTACCATGAATCCGGAAAAAGTTCTCTTAAATCTATTCGCATCAAACGGTGAGGTTAAAGCCCTATTCAATGGAAAAAGCACAATGAATAATGGTGGTTGTCACTTTTTAAATATTAAGCCGGGAACGGTAAATATAACAGTAAGCAAATCAGGATATTCAACCTATGAAAAAACCATACAGCTAAAGCCTGGAGAAAATAAAAATCTGTATGTGCTTTTGATGCCAGTAAACAATAGCTTGAAAGAGATCACAGGAAAAGTTGAGAATACACAGTATAAGTATAATCTGAGCAATGTAGAAATAATATATAACAATACAATTGCGGGTTATACAAATCAATCCGGGCAGTACATATTATTTGCACAGAAGTCTGTTAATATAACATTAAATGAATATCTATACAAAAACGGGACGGTCATTGTGTCTCCTGGAAATAACCCTGTAATTTACATGAGTCCTGAAAATGTATCCATAACCGTTATAAGCTTCAAAATTACATACAGTATTCCACTGGGGTTCTATTATGCCTTTGTATCCTGGGACAGGTTTCCACTGGACAACTTCGGAGAATATGTTATAGCTTATTCCAATAATTCGCTAATGCTGAATGCACATACTGAAGTTATTTCATCCAGTGGCACAGATTTTGCGTTTATACCCGGGATGACTCCTGGAAAGACATACTATGTTATAGTAGATGCTTATTCCTCAAACGGATCTTTCATATCTTCCAATGAGGTGTCTGTCCATTACAGCCTTATTTCTTATTTGATCAATTTTCTAATTTTCCTCGGTTTGATCAGCTATATAATTTTTATAATTCTTTACTTTATGCGCAGGAAGAAGAGGAAAAAGGCACTGGAGGACTGGGAAGAGGAATATTTTAAATAGTAACTAAAAATTATTATAAATCTTTTAGTATTTCCTTTCTTGCAGTATCCATGTTCTTTAATTTTTCATAGCCGGTTTCCACTGACCTTGTTCTCAGACCGCAATCAGGATTTACCCTTACAAGGTCCGGTGGCATGATATTCAGAACGTAATTTATCCTGTCCTTTATCAGTTTTACAGGTTCTATATAATCGATATGTACATCCGTTACCCCAAGACCGATGAATTTTTTTCTGGTATTGAGCTGCTGGAAATACTTCAGCTCTTCATAAGCCGGGCGTGATGCATCGGAAGTCCCTGCTTCTAGACTGTCCCTGTTGGCAAATTCCAGATTTAAACCTTCTATTTTAATGTCATTCATTACATCATAAAGCATCCTATAATCAGTGCTGTAGCAAACATGGATGGTAAATTCACAATTTTTGATACCTTCTACGGATTTATTGAGTGAATCAACCACTATCTGCATTTCATCGGGGTGGGTTGTTGTTGCTGGCTCATCCAGCTGTATTTCCAGTTTCCTTCCGGGGTATTTTGAGTCCCATAATTCCTTGAGAGATTTCATCTCCTCATTCAGCAGGGATGCAAATGCCATGGCTGTTTCATATCTGTCCTTATAGTACTCATTGAATGACCAGTCCATCATGGTATATGGTCCGGTAACGGGAATTTTTATGTTTGAGTAATCTCTGGATAGAAGGTATTCCAGTTCATCCGAATGGAATGATTCCTTTATGGACAGATCTTCAACTATACTTCCTTTTTTATAATACCGGTTATCAAAAGACCTTACGGGCCCATAAAATTCAATCCCATTAATGCGGTTTGCCTGGTGCTCATACATCTCCCATCTGAACATTTCTCCACCGACGCCTATATTATCAAGCCCGGCATGCCTGAAAAGTTCTATGGTTTCTTCAGTTGCTTTTTCTGAGAGTTTATAATATTCATCTGTACCGTATATTTTATGGAATACAGTACTCAGATACTTTGGCTTTCTGAAACTTCCTATTTCCTGTGATATTAGATATTGAGTCATTTTATTCACCTATTCTTGATATGAGTTCGAGTTTCCTATCCGCTATGATTCTGGGCAGAAAATCGAAGTACTCCCTATGACTTACTACTATTCTATCTGCATCAAGAGAATATACGGATTTATCTATAGCATCAACATTTTCCATCTTTGTGCTGTATCCGTCGATCAATTTTACGCCGGGAACAGCAGAATTTTTCTTTGATATAATGAAATTTTCAGGGGTGTAATCGGCGACAATAGAATACAGCTTGCCCTTTATATTTCCAGAATAAAGTTTTCCAGTTGTAACGAGCCTGATCTGGAATTCAGAAAGCGGTGACAGATCAAGTACATCGTCCTCTCCATATGGAATGGGATCATACAGTACAGCCTTTCTTGCTCCGAACTGCTTCAGTATTTCTGAGTATATTTTTTCTATAGCTGTTTGAAACTGAACATAATTCATGGTGCTTTTTGACATTTTATAGAATGATAAGGGCGAGGGAAGAAAGGCATTGAAATACTTTCCGACATGGAGATACAGAGGAAGTGGTGGATTTTCGTTGAGCGGGGAAAAATCAACTGGGTCCATTGTAATTCCTTCTATAGAATTAATCAGGGGCATCCTGTAAAAACTGTTTGTTTCTTTAAATCTAGAAAGGGGACCGAGATCAATACCGTCTGTAATAAGGCATACCGGTCTCAGTATGTCATACCAGTTAAACAACGGATCCGTATACTCTACTCCATTTTCATTCAGCATCTGATAAAATAACTTCTTTTCAGATTCAATTTCACTGTTCAGTGCGGCATCCGGGAGTCTGCCTTTTTCCCATCTACCAATGTGAAGTCTCAATTCATTGGTCTTGGGATAAATGCCATAAACTAATTTTTCTACTTCCATGGTGGCTTATGTCAGGATATTAATAAAACATTTTTGCTTAATATATGATTTTCAGTAATAATCAATCCACAACTGTTTCCATTAATTCTATATATGGCTCCTCATCACTTATCCTTATTTTTGCATTCAGGGGCAAAACCATCTGCTCCTCGCCATGACCGAAAGGTGCACCATACAGTGATGGTTTGTTTATTTCATTCATGAATTTCTGGACAACATCCTCAATGGATGGCATGGGCTCTTCCTTATCGAATATGGCCTTGAAATCGCCGAACACAAAACCATTGAACTGCTCTACTATATTTGCAAGCTTCATGCTGAAGAAGTACCGGTCTATATCACCGGAAGTCACATCTGTATCCTCTATGAAGAATATTCTTCCGGATGTTTCCGGTATATAGTTTGTGCCCAGAAGTGATGCAACCAGTGAGATATTTGTCCCCATGGAATAACCCTCAGTCTTTCCTGGTATTATATATTTTATTAATCGATCCCGATATATATTTATCTCATCAGATTTTCCTGAAAGTATCTGCAGAAACTCCTTGAATGATGGTTTTGATATATCGTCAACATCAGAGGCAACCATAGGTCCGTGGAACGTTACCATATTGGAATTTCTATTGATAGCCAGATGTAATGCAGTAATATCGCTGTATCCCATGAATATTTTAGGATTTTCTGCAATGGCTTCATAGTCCAGCAATGATAATATGTGTATGCTTCCGTAGCCGCCCCTTGCACAGAATATAGCCTTTACATTATCGTCACGGAAAGCTGACATGAGTTCCTCTGCCCTGTCCTTGGCGGGTGCAGCCAGATCGTTTCTCTGGTTCAGCTTCTTTATATTTTTTCCAACAGTAACATGGTATCCAAGCTTTTTCAGCTTTGAGATTCCACGGGAAAGCTTAATCATGTCCGGAGCGCTTGCCGGTGCTATAACCCTTATTTCGTCCCCGGGTTTTAGCGCAGGTGGTTTTATTCTATTTTCCATGTTTATCAAACTCCGATTTTATGGAATTCATTATATGTTTATTTTCCATTATTTTGACTATAGTTCTTGATGCGACACTTATTGTTATCAATAGCTCTCCTCTGGCTCTCTGTGGGTTAGCTGCCTCCCTGAATTCATCCGAGTGCCCTGGCAATCCGGTGCCTATTTTCATGTCTATGTGCCCTGTGGGTACAACAAGGCTTACATTTGATTCGTCTGTGCTTCCGCTTGCAGGTTCATCTGATTCATCAATATTAATTGGAGTTATACCACTTCTTTCCAGCTCCTCACCTAAAATTGAATCTATGTTACGGTTTGCATTGTACTCCGTGTACATAGGCATCAAATCGCGGATTTCCAGAGTTACACCGTAGCCCTCTGCTATACCGTGTGCAAGTTTTTTAACCTTCTCAACAAAGCCTGATAGGTATGATGAGCTTGAAGACCTTACATCCACTTCCATTACAGCCCTGTCGGGAACAACGTTGGATGCCTGACCGCCCTCCCTGATAACCATACCTATAACTATATTCTTGTCACTTTTGGCAGAATCACGGAGATTGTTTATTGCAGTATATGTTGTCACCAGGGCGTCCAGTGCGTTGATTCCATAGCATGGAGAGGCAGCCATATGTGCTGCTTTCCCTTTAAAGGTGAATTCCATCTCAGCATCTGCAAGGGCTTTCGAACCAACCGCCCATATATCATCAGGATGCATCCCTATAACGAAATCGATATCTCTGAATGCCCCCGCAGTGGCCATTCTAGCCTTGCTCCCTGCATATGGTCCTATACCTTCCTCCGATGGAGTTCCGAATACAACTACCTTTCCTGAAGTAAGCATGTTTTTTACAGTAATTGCGGTACCGTATGCCCAGGCAGATATGAGATTATGCCCACATGAATGCCCGTTGGGAAGAGCATCATATTCCATGAGTAAGCCCACAACAGGAGTGCCAACACCGTATTCAGCCCTGAAGGCAGTGTCCATACCCATATATGGATTTGTAATGGTAAAGCCCTCCTTTTTTAGTTCCTCAATAACCAGAGCAGAAGATTTATATTCGCTGCTTCCGAGTTCCGCAAAACCATAAATTTTCTCTGATAATGATATGATTGAATCCTCACGCTTCCTTATTATTGAGTCAATATTCATATATCTGTATTCATTTTAGGTTAATATTATTAACTAGTAAATAGAATTTATCAACAAGTCATTATCCGAGAAAATAATCTGCTTCCGCTGTAATGAAGTTAAGTTTTTTAATTTTATATTGTTAGGAGTATACCTAGAACGATATAAAGACACAAATTATTTTTCAAATCAATAAAAATATATAGACCTATGTATGCAATATATGACTATTGGGAAAATATTTAAGTGAATTATGGAATTAATTTCATTATGAAAAGTAGAACAAGAATATTATTTGCTCTAATTATATTATTAATGATGGTTTTGCTCTCATACGGAACATTAATAGCGACTCCTCAGGTGATTATCTATTCATAAATCCGGATCATTCAGTTATATGTATGTGTGGAGGTGGAGGAGGTGGCTCCGGATCAAGCGGATCTCCACCAACTGCATCCATTTCAATGTAATTATTTCCCGGTGTTTTTGGATATGGGAAAAGTTAAAGATTTGTGTAGATGTCACATCCCTCGGTTCAGGTGGAGATACAATGCAGGTCAG
>JAKAYM010000077.1 GCA_021826795.1 Thermoplasmata archaeon | reverse complement strand
GATCTAGTCTGGAAGCGGTTTCATTGCACATGGCAAGAACCGTTGCCCGCCGAACCGAAAGGCTTGCCGTATTCGTTTCAAAACAGATGCCCATGAACAAGTATATTATGATATATCTTAACAGGCTTTCATCTGTGCTCTTTATGCAGGCGCTGGCATCAAACAAACGTCTCGGGATAGTAGAACGTATATGGGATATTAAAAGGGAATCCTGAGCATATTTTTGTTTTCAACTTCAGTAAACCTTCCGAAATGCATGGAAAATTCATTTATCAGAGATTTTATTGCCTTCTCTCTTGGTATATCTACGTAGGATATTACATTGTTATTCATGCCGCATGGATTTATGAGGCTGAAGCCCTTCATTACCGATGGGGATATATTGAGTGCCATGCCATGATAGGAAACATAATCATCAACAGCCATTCCCAGTGAGGCAACCTTCCTTTTCTCTCCTCTATCATCGATCCATATGCCGGGCTCCCCGTATAGCATGGCCCTGTAACCATAGGATTTCAGCATATCTATATATGATTCCTCTATACTTTCAAGAAGCTTCCTGACCTCCTTTTTGCCGTTGATTCTTACATCAAAAATAAAATATGTGACAAGCTGGCCTTCACCGTGGTATGTAACATCTCCGCCACGATCTGTTTTTATTACATCTACATTACTGTAATTTGAGGGGTCACTTTTCCTGCCTATGGTGTAAACACTATAGTGCTCCAGAAATAATACAGTATCAGGAATTTGATTATCCTTCCTGGCCTTTACGAGCTTATACTGTAAATTGAGTGCATCACTGTATCCTATTTTTCCCAGATCGGTCCAGTAATTAGTCATTTCTCTCCGCCGCATCTTTTAATCCCTCAGAAACTGTGGGATGCGGATGTATTGTCAGAAACAGGTCATCTATGGAAAGCCCTGATTCTACTGCAAGACTGATTTCAGTTATAGATTCGGAGGATCGAGGTGCAGCCACTCCAGCACCTGTTATGTTTCCATCATCATCGTAGTAAAGTTTGAAGAAGCCTTCCTTCTGATTCATGGTCAGCGATCTGGGGTTTGCAAGTACCGGTATTTTATTATATTTGCTACCGGCTTTTCCAGTAAATGCTATTTCAGGGTCTGTATAAACAACAAAGGGAAGTGCCCTGTAATCTACAACAGTATCACTACCTAGAATATTTTCTGCAGCGACGTATCCATCATAGAATGCCTTATGTGCCAGCATGGGGCCACCAGAAACATCTCCTATGGCATATATATTGTTTATATTTGTCCTTTTGTGTTCATCTGTCTGTATGAATTTTCCATCCATCTGTATTCCCAGTTTCTCTATTCCCGTATCTGCTGTACTGGGTATGCGTCCTACCGACATGAGAACCGTATCCGCCTCTATATTATCGGCACCCTCTACTGTAACTGTATACTTTTTGTTTTTCTTCACTGATTGCACCTTACTACCTGTCATGATCTTAATACCCAGCTTCCTGAGCTTTTTATCAACTTCCCTTGCAAGGTCTTCCTCTATTTCTGGAAGTATTCTATCTTTCATTTCAACTATATAAACGTCGGATCCCAGTTTTCTGAAGGCGGTTCCCATTTCAACACCTATATATCCACCGCCTATTATCACCAGTTTGTCAGGAATGTTTTCCATGGCAAGTATTTCCCTGTTATAGTAAACATCATCTATACCCTTTATTTTCACAGGTACAGATCCGGTATCTATGACTATGTTTTCCGCCGAATAATCGATTCCATTGACCGTAACAGTATTTCTGTCCTTTACGCTCCCTGTGCCGTATACTATCTTCGCTCCGAGGCTCAGGCACAGTTTCTCTGCACCGCCGGTTATCCGTGTAACAACTGATTGCTTCCATTTCTGCCACTCCTTCATATCCAGATTGTATTTCATGGAAACTCCAGGCATATCCTTCAAATATTCGATTCCCTCGCTCAGTTCTATAAGGGCCTTGGATGGGATACACCCGTAATTCAGGCATTCACCGCCGAATTTTTCCTTTTCAATGATCAGAACCTTTTTTTTATGTTTCAGCAATCTCAGGGCGGAATAGTAACCCCCGGCACCGGACCCTATAAACGCAGCATCGAAATCCATTCAATCACCAATGTACATTAATGGATATTCAAGAACCTCTTTTAATCTGCCGAGGAAACGGGCAGCTTCGGCTCCGTCTATCAGCCTGTGGTCGCAGGCAAGTGTAAGATAAAGCCCCTGTCTCAGCTCCCCATTCACGAAGCCGGATGTTCTGGAATTAATCTCGAGTATTGCAACTTCAGGATAATTTATTATGGGTGTGGCCATTATTCCACCTATAGACCCTATATTTGTCACCGAAAATGTTGAACCCTGAACATCCTGTAGCTGTAGCTTACCCGTTCTAGCACGTTCTGCCATATCCTTTATTTCATCTGATATCTGGAATAGATTCTTTGATGCAACATCTCTTACAACCACAACGGTTAATCCTGTTGGAGAATCCACTGCAACACCGATATTATAACTTTTCTTTATTGTGTAGGTCTTATCATTTTCATTATAAATAGCGTTAAGCTTCGGGAAATCCTTGAAGGCAACCGTTACAGCCTTTACAAAAAAGGCTGTGAAGCTCAGATACCTCTTTCCAGTATACTGTTTTATGGATTTTTCTATATTGCCTGTATCTATGAAATCTGTAATGGTAAAATGCGGTATTATCTGCTTTGATTTTGTCATTTTATCAAATATGATCTTCCTTATACCGGCGGGTGTGAATATTTCATCTTCACTGGATGCGCCTGCAACAGCTTTCGGTGCCTCCACGGTTTTCTGGGATGCGAAACGGTCTATATCATCCTTTGTTATCCTTCCATCAGCAGATGCCGGTTTAACCTTCAGAATATCCACATTCTGTGATCTTGCATATGCACGAACTGCAGGGGTTGCCTTCACACTGGGTATTTTCTCATCTGTACTTATCGAAACCTCCTGTTTCAGGGCCGGCACCTCCTTTTTATCTCCTGAAGGCGTGTTTGATTCATCAGGCGAATCAATTTCAAGGATTGCTTCCCCTATCATAGCGGTTTCACCCTCGTTGACCAGGGTTTTAACAATTTTCCCTGCAACAGGTGACGGTATCTTTACGGTTATTTTATCCGTCATAACCTCTACCAGTTCATCATCTTTCTTCACCGAATCGCCCGGTTTTACATTCCATTTTACTATTTCTCCTTCCTGAATGCCCTCACCAATTGGGGGTAAACTAACAGTATACATCTTTATCACCAAATCAGTATTTCAACAGTTTTTCTATTGCCGCCATTATTCTCTTCTCGTTTGGCACATAATAATCTTCCAGCGCAAAGGGTATGGGTATATCAAGCCCTGTAACTCTCAGAATAGGTGCAGCAAGATAATCAATAGCTCTCTCGGAAATTGTGGCCGAAAGTTCAGCACCTACACCGAACATCTTTGGGGCCTCATGAACTATGAGTACCTTTCCTGTCTTTTTCACACTTGCCATGATCGTGTCAAGATCGAACGGGCTCAAAGTTCTCAAATCTATTATCTGTGCATTTACACTGTTCTTTTCCACAGTGCTTTTAACAAGTGGCACAGCCGGTCCATACGTTATTATTGTAAGGTCATCCCCTTCCCTTATGACGTTAGCCTTTCTAAGGTCGATTTTATAATAATCGTCAGGAACGTCCATTTTCCCGGCGTAATATAATCTCTTGGGCTCAAGAAATATAACAGGGTCATTCAACTCTATGGAAGAAAGTAATAATCCTTTTGCATCATATGGATTTGAAGGTGTTACAACAGTAAGCCCCTGTGTATGTGTAAAATATGCCTCACCACTCTGTGAATGGTAGGGTCCTCCGTGAACACCCCCGCCGTAGGGGGTTCTCAGAACCATGGGTAATGTGTAATCTCCATTGGTCCTGTACCTGAGTTTCGCCATCTGGTTTATAATCTGGTCCATAGCAGTGTAAATAAAGTCCTGGAACTGAATTTCCGGTATAGCTTTAAGTCCGGCCATGGACATTCCTATTCCGAATCCCACTATACCCAACTCCGCAAGTGGTGTATCCATAACCCTCTCTCTGCCATATTTTGCAAGCAATCCGTCAGTAACCCTGAACACCCCTCCATCTGTTCCTACATCCTCTCCCAAAAGTATTATTGAATCATCTTTTTCCATTGCATTATTCAATCCACTGTTAAGTGCCTTTACCATGGTCATCTGGGTCATTGTATATCACCTCTTTCCTCACTTATGTACCACGGTTCATCCTCGTACAGATTTCCCATCATGGTACTCTTATCGGGTTTCGGTGCCTTTTCATATTTGTCTATAAGCTGTGATGTTGTTTCATCCATCTCAGCATTTATGTTGCTGATATCCTTATCGGTTAAAATTTTCATGTCCTTCAGCATTTTCTGATTTACAACAAGAGGGTCCTTATCTCCACCTTCTATTACTGTTGTGGTTCTATACTTATTCGGGTCATCGGCTGTTGAATGGGGACCCATTCTGTAAGTCATTGCTTCAATAAGTATAGGCTGGTTTTCAGCACTTTCCAGCGCCTGTCTTGTTGCCCGGTAAACTTCCAGAAAATTTGTACCGTCTATTCTTATTCCTGTGAATCCGTAAGCTTCTGCCTTTTTATAGATAGCACCTCTCGTTTCTTCATAGGTGTTGCTGAAGGCCTTATCAGTACTTGGATATGTTGGAACAGATATGGCAAACTGGTTATTCTCAACAAAAAATACCATGGGCAAGTTATAAACTCCTGCAAAATTCATGGCAACATGAAAATCAGGCGTCGATGTTGCACCGTCTCCAAATGTTGTGATTACAGAACCCTTCTGTTTCCTGTATTTCTTTGCATATGCAATTCCGGTTGCTGATGTTAAATGCCCGGCAACAGGTGTTATAACCGCACCTATATTATATTTTTTCAGTGAGAAATGATCCGGCATATCTCTCCCTATTTCATTATCTGTGGCAGTTGCAAATACCTGGGATAGGATTGTATCTATTGGTATACCCATCTGTAGCAGTACACCGAAATCCCTGTAATAGGGATAAAAGAAATCCTCATCCCTTATTGCCATGCCCAGTCCAACATGTATAGCTTCATGCCCCATCAGTGGAATATAGAATGGTAAAAATCCCTGCCTGCTAGCATTGAGCATTTTCTTATCAAAAAGCCTTTCCATTACCATATTCTTATATGCGGTCAACAAACCTTCCTTGCTAATATCAGTTTCCTCAATCATGCTTATCCCTCATTTTTATATATCCTTCAGCTGCCCTGTAAGAAGTTCTCACAAGCGGGCCGGAGGCCACAAAGGAAAATCCAATCTCATAACCCTTTTTTTCAAAGAATTTGAATCTATCCATGGATGAATATTCCTTTACCTCTAACTGTTTTTTGGTAGGCCTGAGATACTGGCCAACAGTTAGTATTTCGACTCCTGCCCCTCTCAGGTCATTCATGGTCTCTATTACCTCTTCATCGGTCTCTCCCAGACCAATCATTATTGATGATTTTGTTATGGTATTTTTACCATTTTCTTTTATATATTTAAGAACTGCCAGACTCTGATCATACCCTGCCCGCAGGTCACGAACCGATGGAGTCAGTCTCCTAACTGTTTCAATATTATGTGCTATCACATTTGGCTTTGATTCTATTATTTTGTCTATATCTTGCTGATTGCCGCTGAAGTCCGGAATTAAAACCTCAATTTTTATTCCCAGCTCCCTGACCTTTTTTACCACGGCCGCAAATGCCGAGGATCCCTTATCTGGTAGATCATCCCTGTCCACGGATGTTATTACCACATAATCAAGTCCCATGAGCTTAACAGATTCGTATACCTTTTCCGGCTCCTCCGGGTCCAGGGGGAGCATGCCTCCATGTGTAACTGCACAGAATCTGCAACCTCTCGAGCAGTTGGACCCAAGAATCATGAATGTCGCCGTTCCACTTTCCCAGCATTCGCTTATATTAGGGCAGTGTGCCTCTTCACAAACCGTATAAAGGTCCCTGGATCCCAACGTATTTTTTATGAAAGTATAGCGTTCTCCTGTAGGAAGTTTAACCTTATACGGGACTCTCATCATGTTTCATCCATTGGTAGAAAATATATAAACTTCGCGTTATTAACGTTAACAATTGCCGATTAACGGGGAGAAGAGGGCGTTCAAGAATCTTCAATGTATCTGTACATCTTTATAGCATCCCTGTTAGGCAAAACATCATGTACTCTGATTACATCAACCCCGTTATTGTTTAGATAAATAGATGTGGCAATTGTCCCGCCAGCCCTATCTTCCACACTGCTTCCAGTTATTTTTCCGATAATGCTTTTCCTCGAAGTTCCGAATAGTGTATCAAATCCTAGGAAAAAGGACCACGGGGAACGGAGAATAGACATATTCCCATGAAAATCCTTTGAAAATCCTATTCCCGGATCAAGTATAATATTTTCTGGATCAATGCCAGCCTGAATCATTGCATTTATCCGGTTATAAAAAAATATGTTAATTTCAACAAAAATATTATCATAGCGAGTAAATTGGCCCATATTCTGCGGGGTACCTCTCATATGCATGGCTATACATTTCACTTCGTTGTCTCTTGCAATATTGATCATCCGCGGATCCTCAAATCCGGATATGTCATTTATATAATCAATTCCATACTTTATTGATCTTTTTATTGTATCATAATGCCGAGAATCAACGGATACTGGTATATCTGAAACTGACTTTATATATTCAAGTATACTTTTAATTCTTGAAAATTCTGTTTCAGGATCAACTTCTGAACTTCCGGGTCTTGTGCTTTCACCACCTATGTCAATTATGTCAGGTTTCAAATCTATCATGCGGTCAATGGCTTCTGTACCGGCAACTCTAGAACCATTGAAAAATGAATCCGGCGTTGCATTAAGTATCCCCATGATTTTAGTTTTTTTATTCCTTAATTTCGCCTCAATATTTCCGGAAATCCGATCCTCAAAACCTGTAAATATATTATTTCGTAAAAAAAATTCTTTAATTAAGCCAGAAGAAAACTTATCAGAGCTATAATCATATTTCACGCCTGCAATTTTTATACCACCATTTTCGGACTCCATATAATGGCTGAGCATATCTTTATTTTTTGGATCGGGAAAAACAATTTCCATATGATTGCAGGTTATGTTTAAATATTATTAAGCCTTTTCACTTTCCTGTATTTGTAAACTCGCCCTCCCGGGATGTTTTTCCGAGATCTTTACGTTTTGTTTCGGGCAGCAGCAGTATGGTAATTACCATTCCAATGAATGCAATCACTGCAAGGATTCCCATAAGAAAATGAATACCTGTAATTGATAATATGATTGTATCGGCAAAGGTTCCTATGAATGCGCCTGTTTTCCCTCCGGCAGATGATATACCTGTCCCCAGCCCTCTGGTTGATATTGGAAATACCTCCGGAGGATATACAAATGTTGTCACATTCGGGCCAAACATAATAAAAAAATAACTTATCCCGTAGATTAAAAGGAAATAATCAAGGAATTTATACATTGTAAGAAAACCTAAAAGTGATATTGTTGCAAATGAAGTTGCCATCATGGCGAAACCGGTCACCTGAACAGGTTTCCTTCCTATTCTATCAATGGTAAATGAGGCAAGCCAGTATCCAGGAAAGGCTGCTATTCCGAATATCATAGCTGAGTACTCATTTGTAAGTATAATAGCGTGTATGCCTGTAACTGACGATGGAATCAAAAAGGCAAGTATGCTGTTTGACATAATTGAGTTTCCGTAGAAAGCCCAGTCCATTAAAAACCATGCGCCTGCAGTACCTATAAGTGTAAGAAGAAATTTCCTGTCCTTGAAAAGTATATACCATGGAGCCTTTACTGTTTCTCCAGGCTTTTCATCAGAGCTTATCCCTGTAAAATCCTTCAAATTTTTAGCCGCCTGGGCATAGTCACCCCTCACATCTGCAGTATATCTGGGCGGCTCGGGCATTTTTCTCCTGAAATATATTACTATAATTGCTGGAAGTGCACCTATGGCAAGCAGGAGCCTCCATGTTATATAAGATGATACAGCGTTGGAGAGAAACGCAATGGATATAAGCGGACCGGCTATAAGTCCGAAACTTTGCATGGAAAATACCATACCAACAAATCTTCCACGGTTCATTGTGTTAGAATATTCTGTCATTATCGTTGAACTGGTGGCATAATCTCCACCGATGCCTATTCCAAGAAGGAATCTCCAGAATAGCAGTGCAAATATATTGTTAACGGGTGTCAGGAATGCACTTCCCAGGGCACCTGCTATCAGGGCTATGAGTTCAAGCCCGTATATTGCCTTTCTGCCTGAGTAATCAAGGAGGCGCCCGAATACAATAGCACCGATGACTGCCGCCAGGAGTGCTGTTGATGTTATTAATCCCTCATAAAATACGCCTATTCTCTGCCACCCGGCCAATGGAAGTAAGAGTATTACAACGCCAATAATAAAGAGATCATAAGCATCTGTGAAAAAACCCAGACCTGATATAAATAAAACTTTATAATGGAATCGGGAAGATTTTGCCATGTCCATTGATTTATCAATATCTGAACTCATCGAGCCTCTAATTTTGTCAGGCTTCTAAATATTATAAATATTACCTATATATTCTATATATTCTAT
>JAKAYM010000076.1 GCA_021826795.1 Thermoplasmata archaeon | reverse complement strand
TCGGCATCCAGAATAAAGGGGGAACACAACTTGGTAGGTAACCAGCGCCCCGAACGGGATTTGAACCCGTGTCACAGGCTCGACAGGCCTGTATGATAGGCCGCTACACTATCGGGGCAGCGTTGTATTCTCGTAATTCTATCGTTTTATATAAACATTTTTTATTTTCTATAGAATCTGAAGAAGAACCAGAGAAAGAAGCCTGAAATGAGTATCCCGGAAAGCGAAACAAGAATCATCCGGATAAAAATTACAGATGTAAACATGGAAGACAAAACAAGAACTGCATTTGTTCCCATTACCAGTGTAAGGAGAATTAGAAATTTTCCCGCAGACATCCTTTTTTTCTCCTCGAAGAGCTCCTTAATTTCCATGTCAATTTTATCCATTTATTGTATATTCTATTCAGGTTATTACGCTTTTATGAACGCTGTATACAATTTATTACAAAATAATTTATTACTATATATTTTAACCACCAATTGGTTTATATAACAAATTGGTATTCACATCTATATGGGTGATATAGAGTTATTATCCTGGAACTATAAGGATACTCCGGAAACATTCAATATAGTAATAAAACATGATCCCTCCTATTTCGAATCAATCATGGAAGAAAATGATATTAAAAAATACGTTCTTCTAATTACATGTAACCGTGTTGAGCTCTATTTTTCAAGTGAAGGAAAAATCCCGATCATTCCAGAAAATCCAGTTTATATAAAATATCCAGAATCGATAAAACACTTATTTTTGGTTTCTTCCGGCATTGAATCCATGGCATTGGGAGAAAATGACATTTTACATCAGATCAAAAATGCCTATGACCTGTCGACAAAAAGAAAACATATGGATAAATTTCTTTCATACACATTCCAGAAAGCACTTTCAGTGGGGAAGGATGTGAGAACACAGACAGATATATCCCATGGAAAAACATCATTATCAACAATAAGTCTGGATATATTGGAAAAACAGTACGGCCTAAAGGGTAAAAAAATAGGAATAATAGGTACAGGTAAAATGGCTGTTTCACTCCTGAATTATTTATCTGGTTCAGGGTCAGAAGTTACTGTTTATGGAAGGTCTATTGATCATTCCAGAAATCTGGCAATACTATACGGTTCTTCCTATTCAGATCTTTCAGATATTTCTGAACTTATAAAATCCAATGATATAATAATTGCAGCCACATCGTCGAAAAATTATATAATTAAAAGATCAGATATTAAAGATATAGAGGAAGAAAAAATCATGGTTGACCTTTCCAATCCTCCAAACATTGAAAAGGAGCTTCCTGGTAATGTATCATTATATGATCTTGATATGATCTACAAAATTTCATCGGAAACAAAGGGACAGAGGAAGAAAGAAATACAGAGAAGCAAAGAAATAATTGAGGGGGAAATGGAGATCTACAAAGACAGAATAAACCAGATGAAGTCAGATGATATTATATCCATGTTCTATAGATATTCAGCGGAAATCACAGAAGAAGAAATGGATGAACTGAAGAGGAAAATCAACATCACAGAGGATCAGGAAAGAGTAATAAAAATAATGATGAATTCATTTACAAATAAATTACTCGCTCCATATACAAATTCCATGAAATCGTTCATAAGGAACAACGCAAACTACTCATACATATTAAAAGAATATGATACAATGCTGGATAAGTTATTAATTAAAAAAGATAAAAAAATTATAAAATAAGTTTTAGTTTACCACCAGAAAAAATAGAATGGATAGGAGAGTGGTGCATAATCTCCACCATAGGCTATTAGTCCATCATTGTTATAGGGTATTTTTCCGTTGAAGTTGTACCAGTAGTTTCCTCCCTGAAGGAAAGATCCGGTTATGCTTCCGCTCAGTGCGAATCCATTCACATAGTGTGTTCTGTATGCGGGCTGTTTATGGATATTCCAGTGGTTTATGTAAATCGCAGGATTACCGGAATATATAGAGTAGCAGGGGCTGTATGCAGTTATTGTTACGGTAAAGTAATTGTTATATATGGTCTCGCCTGAAGTGAACTCTGCAACTCCAAGGGGAGCTCCCCATATATCTGTTACTACTGCAAATGTTGCATTACCTGTCATTGTGGAGTTTACAAAGTAGTTCCCCCATATGGTAACATCAGGGCTCTTGTAGGCTAAAAGTCCACTGTCCATGACACTGAAGTAATTTCCCCCTATCAGATCGTTTGATGAATTCCAGATTAGCACATTAGCCACAGGAAATCCTGACATTGACGCAGAGAAGTATCCTGTAATATCATTTGAATTCCAGAGAGTCGCATTCGATGCATTGTACAGCTCATAGTTCAGGAAATTGTATGAAGGGAAGCCGTAGAATGAGAGGAAAAGTTCATAGCTTGGATTTGTATAGCCTATATACAGGGACGGCATATTTTCCATTACAACACTTACATTGGTATTCTTCAGGAGCACCCCAGAGAATACTGGAAATGCGAAATCATTGAATTCCTCGAATAGAGGACTTATGGGCATGATCTGGAAGTTATCCATAACATATGGATTTCCTGGAGAGCCATTTCCGAACATTGATATGTTTGCAATCTGTGCATTGTCAAAGGCATATAATGGAGTGTATACTCCCATTGCATAATCATGCTGGAGCATTACACTGCTTCCAGGGGCAAAATAGACCTGGTTGTAGTCACTGAGAAGCGCCGTTGCAGAGTAACTTCCTGCCGGTAATGTGAAGCTGTAATGCCCGGATAGTGAAAGCGATGCCCATGCAGCAGTTGACAGATTGAATGTGTTTCCAGGAGATACAAACATGAAGGCATTGGACGGTGCTATCGTTCCGGAGTAATTGGTCATAGCATTGCTCGATGATATATTCCACATTCCATAAACCATTGATGGTCCCGGTGTGAGGTATGCAGTATCATTTGCCCATGAAACGGCAACCCCTTCTGAGGTTTCACCGGTTTCAGATCCAACATCGTATGCGGACGGAACATTAACGTAATTGTTTCCATGAAGGTATTTCAGGTTCATTGTTGCATTTACGTTGTATATTGATGTTGTGCTTCCTCCGCCTGGTCCACCTACCATTATTTCAAAGTCATATGGTATGTATCCTGTTGGAGTTATCTGTGTTCCGCTGGCAAGATAATCGGGTGCCTTAGCCGAATAGTTTGCAGGCTGCCCGTATGTTGAGTTGAATATTGCATAGTCATAGCTTCCTGATGTTACATGGTTATCGCTTGCTATAGAGTAGTTAAAGAATACAGCACTATCCCTGTCAACAACACTTGAATTAAGATATAAATCAAGTGTGAAAGGTGTTGTGACATGTATTGTAGGTCCTATAGCATAGTAGAATTCCGGAGCGACCAGTATACCACCATATGAATGGAAAACATTGCTGCTCATGGCTTCTGCAGGAGATGAGAAGTTCCATATATTTGTCAGGAATTCTATTGTCTGTGTTCTTTCTGAGTAGAAAGCCACATTCTGGGTCCAGAATGTATAGGTTGAATTTCCGAAAAGTGTAACGTTTGTGAGTACAGAGTTCAGCTGGAATGTTTCACTGGTAGCTCCATCGTTTAATAGGTAAAAGTCGCTCATATTGTTTATGTGTATACTGGCCATTACACTTGGAGTTGTAAGGTTATAACCGACCAGATGCCCGGATACGTTCTGTGTACCATAAAAGCCGATTCCCATAGGTGCCGGAGCACTGCTGTATGAGGGTTCAACAACACCGTTCTGCATATTTACATGGCTTACCATTGCAGGGAAACTTGCATCCTTCATGGGTATGCCCTGTGCCTCAAGTTTTTTCTCAATAGCTAGCAATTTTGCGTCTTTCCCCTGTGAGACAGGGGTATGTTCAGCAGCAGGAGATGCAGCAGGAACAGTGCTTCCCTGGGAGGTAACTACTGCTAGAGCAAGTGCCACAAATATTATGGCCACCATAACAGCTAATATTTTTTTCATGAAATCATAATATATATTTACATAAAAATTTATCTGCATTTTTTAGCATTTATTGATAATTCATAAGACATGGTAAGACAGTGACATATATGTATTTTCAAGCAATACCTTACAATGAACAAAAAACTGGAGGAGGCAGTTGCAGGATTGCGATGCGTTAACAAACCGGTGAAGCAGATAGCAAAGACTCTTTCTGTACGAAAGGATGACATTGAAAAAATTATTAAAGATTGGATTATAGAAACGGAACCTTTCCTGGATAAACTTGTAAGGGAAAGAAAGGTCAGGAATGTACCTGATACAAAGAAAATGATTTCTCTTATGAAAAATGATACAGAAACTATAATTGAAAATCCGGAAATACTTGATTACATTGCAAAAAAAAGAAATGATCATCATGACAGATTCATGGATTGCATCAGATATAAAATTAAAATATATTTAGATGAAAAAAAGGAATGATTATTCTATATCCTCAAACTCGGAATTTTCTATTATTCCCTCATCCTTTATTTTATTCATTGCTTTCATAACAGCCATGCCTATTCCCACAACCAGTAAATTCAGAACCAGTGCAAATACTCCAATATATACGAAATCTAAGTTTTTATACAGTGAGCTTGTGAAATTTAGCTCGGCAAGCATTACAATAGTTGTTGTAAGTCCAACCAGCCATCCTGCTGCTACCGGATATTTATTCAGTTTCCTTGTATACAGTGCAAGATAGACAGCTGGAAGGGTCTGCATTATAAAAGCTCCACCGATTGTCTGCAGGTATACAATTTCTCCCGATGCTGCTGGAACCAGTGAGAATAGAAGTGCAGCAATGATTACTACCATAACAAGAACCCTTGAAAGGTTGGTCTGGCTTCTGTCAGATGCCTTTGGATTGATGTATTCTAGATAAACATTTCTTGTGAGCAGGTTCGCTGATGCCAGTGCCATTATAGATGCTGGAACTATACTTCCTACCACCACTGCAGCAAATGCAAATGCTGTAAATGATGCAGGGAATATGTGAAGCACCAGCAGTGGAAGTGCCTCACTGCTAACTTTAGGATAGGCATTGAAGTAAACTACTGCCATGATTCCCACTATGGCAACGAACATTAAAAGCACGTTATATAATGGTAACAGTGATGCATTTCTTCTTATTGTTTTTGTATCCTTCGAACCGAGGGTGCCTGTTATGGCATGTGGGTAAAGGAACAGTGCCAGGGCAGAACCAAGTGCCAGGGTTGTGTAACCAACATCAATTACAGGATTTATACTCAAAAGATTGGGACTTATTGTTCCAGCAGTATGGAATATTGCACCGAATCCACCTAACTTTATGGGTATGTATATAATTATGACTATTACTGCTATCCAGATTATGGAGTCCTTCAGTATGGATGTCAGAGCCGGGCCTCTCATGCCGCTTACAAATGTAAAGCCAGCCACAAGAAGGAATGCTATAATCAGGCTTACTGTTATGGGAAGTGAAAGTGCGGCAAGAACATATTTTATTCCTGTTATCTGCAATGCTATGTATGGAAGCTCTGCAAGAACTCCGGTTAATGCTATGAGCATTGCCAGCGATCTGGATGAAAACCTGTCCTTGACGAAATCAGATGCTGTTATGTATCCCCTCCTCTTGGAAACGTTCCATAGCCTTGGCATGGTTGCATAAACTATGGGATATATCATTACCCCGTATGCTATTGCAAACATTGCAAATGCACCGCCTCCCACACCGGCTGTTGCCGCTGCTCCGGGAACAGCTATAAGTGTATACGCTGTGTATAAATCACCTCCGAGCAAAAACCACATTACAACAGTACCGAACCTTCTTCCCCCAAGGCTCCATTCTCCGCTGGCGTCCATGTCCTTGGGTTTTCTCCAGAAATATGCCATATAACCGGCAAAAAGTACAAGGAAAATAATCACAAAGAATAAAGCTAAGTCGAGATCAGTAAACATCAGGACACCACCTTCTTATTTTTCTTCTCACTATTCTCTATGGAATAGACCGTAAACGTCAGGGCTGCTGCTATGAAAATCCAGACGAGCTGATACCAGTAAAAGAATGGGATACCACCAAGTTCTGGATTTACTCTATCATATATTCCTACTCCCAGCACCATAAAAAAGTATGGGATCGCCAGAAGTATAAATTTCAATATAGGGTTCATTTTATTCCATAATATCTACTTGTATATTAACATTATTATAATATGTGAATTAATAGATATATAATTTAATATGATTACTCAATATTTATATATTATTATGGAGAAATTAGTTTTTGGTATATACTATTATCCAGATATTATTTAATAGTGTGAAAGATTAACACGGAATTCTAATATTTATTGTCATTTTTGGCGTATAAAACGATAAAAATTGAATGATATTTCAGGAGATTCCAGACATTCATGGAAATGATTTAGCTAAATATTTATTTAATCCCATTTTATTATCTTAATGTGAATGATAAAAATATAAAAAAAATTGAGGCAATCCGTGAATTTTTAAAGGAAAAAATGGGAAATGCATACGCCGTTGTGGGAATAAGTTCCGGTATTGATAGTTCCCTGGTGCTAACATTACTGGCTACAGCAGTGGACAGTGATAAAATTAAGGCCATTTTCATGCCGGACAAATTTACAAAAAAGGAGGATTATGGTCATGTACAGTTGTTATCAAAGTCTACCGGCATTAAAATAGATGAGATAAACATTGAGCCTATTGTGGAATCATACAGAAAAGTGCTTCAATCTGATGATAAAAGGCTGGAGGGCAATATACGATCAAGAATCCGTGCAAATATATTATATTACTATTCGAACAAGCTCGGTGGCATGGTGATAGGAACCACAAACCGAACAGAGTATTTACTGGGTTATTATACAAAATATGG
Organism: Thermoplasmata archaeon; assembly: GCA_021826795.1. The sequence continues at coordinate 1,908 of JAKAYM010000076.1, read as the reverse complement.
TGACGGGGCATGTGATATTGAGCCCATTGAAACACTTTACAAAACCGATGTCAGGGATATGTCAAAAATCCTTAAAGTTCCTGATCCCATAATCCAGAAGAAGCCATCCGCGGGCCTCTGGGAAAACCAGTACGATGAAGATGAACTGAACATGACTTACGATGAAATCGATCAGATCTTAAGAGATGTTTTTGATTTGCATATTCTCCGGGGGAATTATGAAAAGCTTGTTGAAATATATTTGAAATCAATGCATAAAAGGGAAATGCCGAGAGCTATGAACTGACATGATTATATCCCCTGTTACATATGATTACTATGAAATAAGTTTCATTCTCATAGTTGCGGCATTTTCAATTCCCATTTCCAGGAAATCCTCAATGGTGTATATACCTGTACTGATTATTATGGGATTGGTATTCGGGCCATTCCTGGGTTTCATAAAGCACAGTTTTGCTATATATATGCTCTCATCATTTGCAACGATCGGTTTAGGAATGCTCGGGCTGGTCATAATACTTTATTATGAATCGCATAACTTCAGCCCGAGAATACTTAGAAAATACTTTACAAAGATACTTTCTCTTGATACCATTGGTATGGTTGTTACTGCAATTGGAGCTGGTATATTCTTTTCCATTCTGACAGGTGCACCCTTTATTGTTGGATTCATCTTCGGCGCCATTATATCACCTACTGATCCAGCATCTCTTATACCTACATTCAGAAAACTAAACATAAGGGATGACATATCAGGAACGCTCATAGGAGAAAGTCTTTTCAATGATCCTCTGGGCATTATCCTGTTAAGCATCGGGATAGGCATCATTGCCCCGGATGTTTCATATTCATCATTCTTTTCACTGCTGACATCACATACTGGAATAATTCTGGGTTCTGGAATATTCCTCATACTGGAGATACTAATACCGGCTGCTGTAGGCATAGGATTTGGCTTCTTTATAATATATTTGAACAGGTACTTCAACTTCGAATCCCTTTTAATTGCCCTGACACTTGGTATAGTCCTCTTTGAATTTACATCTCTGGAAGCTTTCGGTATCACACCATTTCCTGCTATAATTGCCACTGGTGCCATAGTAGGGAATTATTCTGATAAAAGCATATTCTGGAACAGGGAAACGAATTTCAATGAGAACTTGTCTTTCATGGCCCAGTCAATCATATTCATTCTGCTGGGAAGCATTCTTACCAGAACAGAAATATTTAATTATATCATATTAGGATTTATTATTGCACTTTTGGTAATATTTGTGATCAGGCCACTTGCGGTATTTATTTCCATAGGGATATCCGATATGGGGAAGAACGTAATAAAATTCGATACAAAGACAAAGGCATTCATGTCCCTTGTCGGCCCCAGGGGGGTTGTTCCGGTGGTGCTTTCTACTGTTCCCTTTGTGATAGGGCAGGCAGACCATATACCATTGTTGATTGAATACGGTACTGTGATTTATGCGGCGGTGTCATTTGTTGTTCTAATTTCTATTATTTTGCAGACGGTGTATGTACCATACGTAGGCAGGCTTCTGCTGGGAGAAGCCAGGCGCTAATATGATAAAATTTATACCTTATATTGTGATAGGGCAAAGAGGGCTCATAGATCAGCGGTAGATCGCTTCCTTGGCATGGAAGAGGGCAGGGGTTCAAATCCCCTTGAGTCCATTACCATAAACACTCAATATAACGAGTTTTCTAAATAATTTTCAATATTCAGAATATATAAAGATTATTTTGATGTTATAAGATTCGATAATTTTCTTTTTTATTCATCAGGCCCGGTTTTAACTTATTTTACTGGCATCAGTGTAAAAAATTATTATATAAATTACTTATTTTAATTATTAAACCTTAACTCGCTAATTCTTAGGTAATATATCCATGTTT
>JAKAYM010000075.1 GCA_021826795.1 Thermoplasmata archaeon | reverse complement strand
GTCTATCACAAGGTCTGATTTAGTTGCAGGATTAACGTCATCAGGATTTAATTTATTTTCCCTGTAATACTCCCGCATTGCTGCCAGGTCAACAAGTATTGGAACACCAGTATAATCCTGGAAAATTACTCTGGAAGGCTTGAATGCCATTTCAGATCCTGATTTTATCTTTGCAATATTCTCTATGGAACGGTCATCAATGTCCACACCATCATAGTTCCTTAAAACATTTTCAAGCAGGATTTTAAAGGAATATGGGAGGCTGTCAATATCATACTTTCCCGCAAGCTGTGACAGTGGATAGTATTTAAGGTTCCGGCCATTTATGTTAATTGTTTTATGCTGTATATTCATAAATTGTAAGGCAAAGATGCTATTTTAATATTTTTATGAAGCAATTATTGTCTTAACAATTTGATATGTGGCCAATGGCTTTCAGATTCCCAAAGGGGGACGATACAAATACGCTCAACAAATTTGTAAGGGGCATCTATGGATAGGGTTCCAAATCATGGACCGGAAAGCGATGCTGACAGGGGAGTATCTTAGGGGAATATTGTCCCAAAGTTGCCGGCGAAGCAACATTTTTATATCAACAATTCATTGTAATTCTATGCAACTCACCGTTTCAGAATTGAGAAAAATAATCCAAAATTTCATGAAAGAACAATTTGAGGTTGAAAAATTTAGGATAAATTCTGCAATTCCAAATGAGACGAACAAAATTTGGACATTGCTTATTTCATACAATATAGAAATTAGTCATTCAGTTGAACTTGGTGATTTGAAGTTAGAGCCTAGACTTAGTCTTGTTAAATCATGCTTTGTTATAGTTGATGATGAAAAAAAGCAGGTTTATGCGTGGTACGAAGCTTAAAGAGTTCAAGTAGAATAGGTATTATTACTGAAATCATAGAGATAGTTTAAACCAACGCTTCTATAAAAGTTGAGGCACTCATTGATGCTGGCGCTGAAGGCAACTATATTAGCGAAAGAAGTTCTAAAGAATTTGAAAGTATAGGGATATCAGCCCTTCGTGAAACATACATGTCTCTCGTCGGAAGAAAAAGAATTAAAGACTGCCTTCATATTTAAGGAAGTTAAAATTTTTAACGCAATGTTATCTGAACCAGAGTTTATCATTCTTGACGGAATAGATTATGACGCAATAATTGGAGTGGAAGTATTACAAATAATGGGTTTATCAATTGATATGAGAGCTGACCGACTAAATTGAATTTTTTTAGGCATTCACTTAAAACTTTAATCAAATCCAGACCGGCCCATTCTGCTAAAAATCCTTTTCATTCTATGGACGTATCGATAAATTCTGGGAAGTGTGATGTATTAGGCAGATCACAGTTCACCTCCATCTTAATAGATACTAAAAGTGAAATCATCTGATTTTACCAAAATCTCAGGCATTTTTGTCCAGTGAACGATAGAGCGCCACAGCTCTTTATTTCATTTTCTGTTAAGGTATAATATTTATTTCCGTGGCCAATGCAAAACTTATATATTCTGAAGGATTACATTAATATGCAAAAACTAGAATCTATTGTGCCAATTATAACGCCATTTACTGATAATAAAGTTGATAAGGGTCTGGCAGTACAGCACGGAGAAGATGTCCTTAAGGGTGGAATAAAATATGTATTTCTGGCAGGAAGCACCGGACTTGGTCCTTCACTTGTTGAATCTGAAAAGCTGGATCTGCTTGATGCCTTTGCCCATGTGCCTGATAATGTTATACTCCAGTGCGGTTCCCTGAATCTTGAAGAATCAATAAATCTAGCAAGAAACGCAAAAAAATACAGGATACATGCTGTGGCTGCACTGCCTCCATACTATTTCACCGGAATGAAGAGAGAATGGATAATAAAATACTATACAAAAATTTCTGTGGAATATCAGACTATTATCTATAATTATCCTGACACAACAGGGTACAATATTACATATGACATGATTAATGATATAAAAAAGGCTGGCGGTAATGTAATCGGAATCAAGGAAACAACGTTTAACATGAATGACATACTGAATACTAAAATGTATGTGCCTGATTTCAGTGTGTATACAGGCCCGGATCAGTATATACTTTCTGCGTACAGGCTTAGGCTTGATGGCTATGTTTCTGGCGCTGGCAATTATGGCTATAAAATCATAAAAAAGATAGAAGAGAATTATGACAACAATGATGGTGACAGGTATCAGTTCCTGCTCAACGAACTTTCTGCACTATCCAGAAAATACGGGACAATGTCATCGATATATGATATGGTGGAAATAATGACAGGGATAAAATCCGGAAGCCCCAGGGAACCTTTCTTCAAACTCACTCCTGAGGAAAAGGGTGCACTGGAAAAAGAAATGAATGAGGTATTCAAAAAATATAATTTTAAGCCTTAAGATTTGTTTTCTATTTCTGCATATGGAAGTACATTTCCATTTATATTTTTGAATTTTACAAGGATTTCCAGTCCAATTTCCGGGTTGCTTCCAGAAATGTCCATATAGGCACGGAAACCATCGTTTAGGCTAATTATACCATAATACCCTTTGTTGAATTCAGTGAAACTGTATATTTCACCTCTGCCAGAAGACCGCATAATTTCAATGGCTGATCCACCGCAAACAGGGCAATTGTCCCTGGGATAATAGTAAATGTTGCCACAGTGCTGACACTTTATGTAGGGTAGTACACCCTTTGAGAAACTGTCGTTATATGCCTTATAAATCTCATTAAGTTTCATTCAACTCCTCCTGGAATGCGCATCTCCTTTAGATGTGTGAGGAATTGTGTAATGAACCCCAATCCCTTGCCATGTTTTACCAGTTTAACCTTTTTTATGCTTATATCCATTTTCATTCTCCTCCTTTTATAATGATTGATTTTCCAGATGTGTATGCATCTCTACGATACAACTTCTGCCTTTCTTTCATGTTTTCAAAGTCTCCTGATCAACTCTTGCTGAGTAACTCAAGGAACGAGCCCACAGTTTCATTTACGGGTAGTTAACTTAATCACCCAGAATCATGGATACAGAATGGTTTCTTGACCATCCTCCCATGCCGTTTATGAATGCTTTTCCAGGACTTTTGACCTGGTTTTTCCCTGCCATTTCGTTCATCTGAAGCAGAGTTTCATAAAGCATCACACTTCCGCTCATATATGCAGGCTGTCCACGATTCAGACTTCCTCCTGCTGTGTTCAGGGGAAAATCGCCGTCAACTGAAATAGAATTTTTTTCCAGAAACGATCCGGATGTGCCAGGTGGAACTAAGCCTGTATTTTCTAGCTGAATCATTACAGTGATACTGAATGAATCGTAAAGTTCATAGAAATCACACTTTTTGATATCATTTCTGAAAGCCGATGAACTTTCTGCAGCTGGTGTCACCGTTATATCCACCATTTCTGGTGGGAGTGCTGACTGGTGTGCCTCACCATATTTGAGTATTCTGATTTCCCTTAATTTCCCTGGATTTTTTGATACTATAAAGGCATGAAATCCGTCTACCGGATAAACAATTTCAAGGAGATGCAGTGGTGATGACACTATGGGTGAAATTAATACATCCTCAACTTTGATCAATCCCGAAAACATGGAATATCCAGATCTGTTTGCGTTTTCCCTCTGCTTTACTATGAGCATGGCTCTCTGTTCATCTGTTGAACCATATACTTTCTTATGCCGTTGTGCAAGCAAGGCATAATCTGATACAGGATTCATATTGTTATAGCCCGACAGCAGGGGCTTATAAGGAGTGTTTACTATCTCAGGATAGATATTTTCAATAGAATCCACTGTCTGTTTTTTCTTCCTAACTTCAGATCCCTTTCCCCCAAATAGGAGGAGAATATTCTCTGCCATGCCTGTTTTTATAAGGTTTTCTGCCCTCCAAAATGCAGATAGCACTGATGGGCCTCCATATTCCAGTGAATCTATGTACCTTGGTTTGATTCCCAGATAATTGCATATCTGGTCAGGGAAAAAATGCATGTACATATTCCCATCAAATACACCAGGAAGAAATGTTGTCATGAACCCATCAATATCCTTCCTTTCTAATCCAGCCATATAAAGAGCTTTATTGAATGCTTCATTCATTATCTCATATGCCGAACCCTCGTAATTTTTATATATGGCTTCTGAAAATCCCCTTATCACTGATAAACCACCTCTACAGAGTGTATTTCAGACCTTTTAATCTTTCCTGATGCATTTAATGGCATATTCCTTACAAAAACAATACGAACAGGTACCTTATATCTGGCAAGTTCTTTTCGGCATGTATCCTTTATATTTTCTCTCATCTCTTCATAGTTGTCTTCATCTGCAGAGAGTTTCACATATGCTACTGGAACTTCTCCCTTGTATTCATCCTTTTCCCCTATTACTACAACATCTTCAATAGATTCCACGGTTCTTATAGCATTTTCAACTTCCGCAGGGACTACTTTATATCCTGACACATCAATGAGATCCTTCTTCCTGTCAATGATATAGACATAGCCATCTTTATCAACATGGCATATATCCCCAGTTTTCAGGCCGTATTTCCCAAAACTCTTCTTTGTGTCCTCTTGATTTCTGTAATATTTTCTGACAACCTGTGGACCTGATACAATTAATTCACCATCCCTTCCCCTGACAATTCGTGTATAATATGCAGGTTTCCCGGCAGTCAGTGTGCCGTTGTATGTTAAAAGTGTATTATTGTATGGATATTCCCAGAGAGTTACAGGCGAGGTACTTTCTGTAAGGCCATATGCCATGTATATCCATTTTCCTGTCATGGTTTTCCAGTCCATTTCCGTTTTCACGGGCATGGGCATTCCCCCGGCTGACCAGACCCTCACTGATGAAAGTCTTTTATCAATATTGGGTAGGCCTGACCATGAATTCAGCATGGCACGGTATGCTGTTGCAACAAACATTGTAATAGTCGTTTTAGAGGATTCAACAGTTTCCAACGTAATTCCTGGATTGAATCTGTATGTGAGAGCCATTGATGCCCCGGCCAGCATGGTAAGTGATATGCCGAATATAAGGCCGGTTATGTGAAAGAATGGGGCGATGCAGAGGCTTCTGTCATCTGGATTTACAGAAAACCACTCACGGTAAATGTAAGATGCGGCATATATATTCCCGTGGGTTATTTCCGCTGCTTTCTGCCTGCCGGAAGTTCCTGATGTAAAAACAAACATTGCCGTGCTTTCTGGCTGGACATTGAAGGCATTGAACTGGTTTTTTGACCAGAGATTTAATTCTTCATTTATTCTTCCTGAAAGGAATTGTGCAGCCATGTTTTCTGGGAGTTTTCCAAACGTTTCCGGATCTGTGTAGAAAATGTGCAGATTCTGTATATTTGAAAGTCCGGCAAATTTATCACGGAATTCCGCACTGATTACCAGTATCCGTGCGTTTATGAATTTTATTTTTTCCATGATTTCAGGTTCAGAGTCCAGTGGACTAAGGGGCACGAAGATACATGAATTTTTCCAGGTAGCATATTGAACGATAGGAAACTGCGGTATATTTTCTGTAATGATTGCAACAGTATCACCAGAATCACAGTACATGGAAATCTGCGCGGCCACTGCATTTGAATATTTATCAAACTCTCCGAAGGTCATAACATTGTTAAAATATATAATAAATGGGCTATTCATTCTGGAATCCTTAAGAACTTCTATCATGGACTTCAAAGTATCATTCCACCCCCGACCTCAAGTAGTATTCCACTAATGTAATCACTATCCGGCTTCATAAGGAATGAAACCGCATTTGCAACATCCTCTGCAGTGCCAATACGCTTAAGAGGTATTTTTTCAATAAATTTCTCCCTGATTTTTTCTGGCATCTGGTCAGTCATGGGAGTTTTTATGAATCCAGGCACAACAGCATTGGACGTGATGCCATATTTTCCAAGTTCTCTGGCAAGTGTTTTTGTGAACCCTATGACACCGGCCTTCGCAGATGAATAATTGGCCTGCCCCACATTACCATTCCAGCTTGCAGATGAAATATTCACTATTCTGCCAAATTTATTTTCTATCATAGAATCAATAAACTGCCTGGTGACATTAAACATACTGTAAAGATCTGTTTTGATCACGGCATCCCACTGTTCATAAGTCATATTTCTGAACAGTACATCCCTGTTTATTCCTGCATTGTTAACTATACCAAATATTTCTCTTTTGTCTATGCCTGAAAAGGCATTTTCACAGGCTTCATAGCTGGAAACATCGCACTGGATTCCCTCAACATTTCCATATTCTGAGTTCAGTGTTTTGGCCGAATTCATTACTTTATTATCATAATCGACCATAATTATTCCATATTTCTCTGAGGCTAACCTCTCTGCTATTGAATGCCCTATTCCCCTGTTAGATCCGGTTACAATAATTTTCTCTGTCAATATATTACCCCTATTATCAAGATAGATAGCAAAAGAATATAACATTTCTATCTTCAACAGACTTGTGTGCAACTGATAATTTGCCAAATAAATTTATTACTTCAAACTTTTTGTTTGCCATATAAAAAGAATAATCACAGGCAATATTAATTTTCCTATTTACATGTCAGCTACCTCATGCCCCAGCATAAAGGTTTCATGTTTCACAGACGGAACTTGTTTATATAATGTTTCCTGATTATCAGGATGATTCACTATTGCCCAGGGAATAGGAACTTGCAGAATAATTAGAGTTGAACATGCAGGCATATATTGAATATTCATTATGGAAGTATTTTACATTAATACTTTCACCATTGTTGTTGTATTCTGTATTATTATATGGGTAATAGTAGATAATCAGTGGCAGGAATAGTATTATCACAATTATAATCGAAATTATTATTCTATAATGGGATTTTAAGGTCATGGTATCACTCATAAATATAATATTCCTCAGAAATCATTCTTGATGGCATTTTTATTATAGTAATATTATTAGCACTATTGTCCTTGAACATACTCAGATTTTCGCCGTTTAAATAATATATCTTATACCAATCCCCTGGATTTGTAAAGAAATAAAATTGACCGTTTTGTATATTTACAATTTTGAATGAACTTGTGTTAATATTGTAAACAAACATTGTTGAATTGTATGAAACATTATAATTATGATTTCCATCTGAACATCCCGGTTTTAATCCCACTGTGCCGTATATTGCACTCTCCTTCTCAGTATTAATGCAAAATCTGTCATAGATATATTTGTCTATGCTTACTGTTATTACAATATTATAATATTTATTGTGAATAAAATTGTGATTCAATTCATTGGAAGTAATACGATAATAATATTCCATTGATTCATTCTTTGGTATTGGGGGATACACTCTACCGGTCATATTATTTATGTGGATGCATGGTACTTTATTGTTATATTGCAATGCCGACACATTTATGCTGGTCATTCCTGGAATATGCCCTGTAACATTGACACCCATGCATGCAAAGAATTGCCCATCAGATAATGTATGAATGCATACGCCTGGAGATATCACCTTAGAGGTTAAATTGACCTCCATGTTATTATAAATGCCAAATGATGTTATTTCATGGCTAAATGTACGGTTATTGTTCATAGGAAACGCATTTCCCTCATCAAAATATTTTAAATTATACTGGTAATCTGTAGGCGAATAATATGTCCTGGGGTTATTTCTTGCATCATTATAATATATAATAAATGATGAGAGTAGTATTATCACAATTATAATCGAAATTATTATTCTATAATGGGATTTTAAGGTCATGGTATCACTCATATAAATTTATTGAAGTGGATTGTCCAGGATTTTTAGAGTCTATATATGAAATAATTGAATTCGAATTATCTTTAAACTTTTCAAAATTAGATCCGCTCCTGTAAAATAATTCATATTTAGTATTGGGTTTAGCGAAGAATAAATAATTTCCATTTTTTATAGGAACCTTGTAAAAATTACCACTATTTACGCTTTTTATATAAACATTAGAGTTAAGGGATGTGTCATAATTATGATTTCCATCTGAACATCCCGGTTTTAATCCCACTGTACCGTATATTGCCGAGGAAGGAACTGCATTTGCGCATAATGATGTGTGTGCGGCATTTAATGTTGATGTTGCTCCATTACCACTAGCAGATGATGTAGTACATCCGTATACATTGTTAAAGCCTAATTTAAAACTTTCTGAATTGTTGTAATTGCTTATGCTTATGTCATAGGTTACCATTGTTCCATACGTATACCGGCATTTATTGCTGCCCATAGACTTTCCACTGCTTGGGTTAACATGGAAATGTATATACACAGGGCCATTGCCATCTTTACAGATGCTGCGACTGTCAAGGGATGCATCAGAATAATATTTTGCAATAGATGATAATGATGTTTGTATTCCCATAAAATTAACAGTATTATCTACAATTCCCTCAAGGATGTACTGCTTATATTTTAACATATTAAAACCAGGTTTGCAGCTTGAATATGTTGTTGTGGTGTTTATGCCTGTACTATTGTATTGTTTATATCCCATTACATTGCTTTCTGGTGAATTTATACCCTCCAGGCTTAAATTGGTATAATAGGGTGCAAGGGTGTATCTGGTTATCTCAATGGGATGGTTATGGCAGCATACTTTTGATTCCATGTTACCACCGTAGCCAGATGCCCCTGCAAACATTGTAAAGTGTATGCACTCGCCGGGTTTCCCTGTAGCAGTCTCTGTATTAAACCCCTGTGATATGTATGCACTTAATCCTATGGAATTATCCATAGATGCCTTGAATCCATTTTCATCATAGCATTTTGTTTCATTTGCGTATGATCTTGACAGGTTGAATGAATGGACTATTGGCGAAAACACATTGGAAAGGTATATGGTATTATTCCCGTCATAGCCCATCTCATTCATGTACTTCTCAACATGTATGTTTGAATTCCC
>JAKAYM010000074.1 GCA_021826795.1 Thermoplasmata archaeon | reverse complement strand
AGTATTTATAATTGCATTCCTCATATGGCTATACAGGCATATAAACACTGGAGAATACGGGCATAAGCAAAAGGAATATGATGAATATGATTTTAACCAATTTTAAATATATATGAAATATATCCATGTATTGAAAGTAGGATATTTTGGCGAACCGGGAGCTTACAGCAATATAGCTGCTATGCAAATGATACAGGGTGATTACGTTCCCCTCGAATCAGTGCGTGCCGTTTTTGATGCCCTGAGCAATAAGGAAATACATGCCGGTGTGGTTCCCATAGAAAATTCCATTGAAGGTTCTGTAAATCAAACATATGACTTTCTTTTTAAAAGCGATTTTTCAATAGTTAAGGAGCATTATTTAAGAATAGAACATTGCCTTATAGCCAGACAGGGAGTAAAGCTAGGCGATATAAAATATGTACTTTCACATCCTCAGGCCCTGTCCCAGTGCTCAGAGTTTATTTATAATCATGGTATAAAGCCGGTAGGTGAATATGACACCGCAGGAAGTGTTAAAATTGTAAAGAATTACAATAAAAATACATATGCAGCTATAGCCAGTGAACTTGCAGCCAGAATAAATAATATGGAAATAATTGTTAAAAACATAGAAAATACACATAATAACTATACACGATTTTTTCTTATATCAGAGAATCCGGTTTTGCCCACGGAGCGTTCTAAGATTTCACTGGCATTTTCAATCGTTAACAGGATAGGTGGTCTTTATAATATACTGAAGGTGTTCAATGATGATAATATAAATATGACCAAAATAGAATCAAGGCCAATTCAGTACAATCCGTTCAATTACCTATTTTTCATAGACATAGAAAAGAATGATAGATCTGATCATGCAATTTCATTGATCCGGAAAATGACCACACAGTTCAGGGTACTGGGCACATACGAATCGGCAACGGTTCCACAATAATCAAATCACTTAATGGCGTAGTATTTCATTTTTATAGAATTAACTATTCAAATGGTACCAAAAACGCTTCAATTTTTATTTCTATATAAACATTTATTTACAATGTATTAATCTAAATTTATGTTAAACTTTGAAGATTCTTTCGAGGTAAAGACCACGCCTGAAAAATCATATAACCAGGTAGCCGACCTGGAAGATCTGGTAAAACTTGTACCCGATCTCATAAGCCACGAAAAAATAAGTGATACTGAAATGAAACTGACGGCTAAGGCAGGTGTATCATTTATAAAGGGCAAATTTGATTTGGTTCTTGATGTAACCGAAAGTGAGGCTAACAAAATGATTACATTAAAGGGCAGGGGCAATGGTTCAGGCGCATCTGTAGATTTTACCCTTAATTTCCAGTTTACTGGAGAAAATGATCAGACAAAAGTTCAGTGGAAGGCGGAAATGAATATTGTGGGAACTGCTGCCAGCATGGGTGCAAGGATGATGAAGAGTGCAGCGCAAAAATATATTACCAAGCTTGTTTCTAGCTATAAGAAAGCACTTGAAGAAGATCAGGTGAAATAATATGCCTGTAGATTCAAAAACTTTCAATTCATCTGAAAATGTGGATATTAAAAAGTATATTTTAGAATTTCTGGAAAAAAACAGGGAGAACGCATATACATTAAAGGAACTGAAGGAACACCTCGGGAATCACCATGAAGAATGGATGATCCATATGGAACTCACGTCATTAATCTGGGCTGATAAGGTACAGTACAGGGATATTTATGATGATAAAGGGAGGCTTGTCCGTTATTTCAAATTCAATGACGATCAGGCAGGTAATGATTCCAGTTCATAGACATATTTATATTAATGTAATAATTCGGCATATATGATATACGAATTTGAGGGGAAATTCCCTGTAATAGGTAAAAATACCTATATTTTTGAGAACGCCACCGTCATCGGCAATGTCCATATCGGGGATAATGTATGGATCGGCCCAGGAGCGGTTTTACGTGGTGATTACGGAACCATAAATGTCGGTTCATATTCTGCAATTGAAGATAATTGTGTGGTTCATGCAAGACCTGGAGAAGAAACAGTAATAGGTGATCACGTCACCATCGGACATTTATCTGTCATACATACAGGAAAAATAGGCAACTTTGCAGTAATAGGAATGAATTCAACAGTTTCGGATTTTGCAACTATTGGTGAATGGGCTGCCATAGGCGAGGGAGCGGTTGTTAAAAATAATAGTATAATTCCAGAAAAATCTATTGCAGTGGGCGTACCTGCCCGGGTTGTCGGTACAGTATCAGATGACTATATGGCGCTGTGGAAAAAATATAAGGAAAATTATAACAGTTTCTGTACAAGATATGCAAAAAATCTTAATAAATATAATTTAGATTAATTTAGTTAGATTTCGATATTATTTCTTCTATCTTTTTATAATCTGGTTCCTTGCCTGCATCCTCGCTCACCCATTTATATATAATTTTTCCATTCTTGTCAAGAATAAATACCGACCTCTTTGAAGCTGTTAATTTGTTTATGTTTAGGAAGTTTTTGTACAAAACACCATATTTCTCTGATATTTCTCTGTTACCATCACTTAACAGATCGAATTGCAGGTTATTTTTTGTTGCAAATTCCTTGAGCGAGAAGGGTGCATCGACACTTATTCCAATTACTTTTGCATTCAATTTGTTAAAGTTTGCCATGGAATCCCTGAAGGTACACATCTCCTTTGTACAAACCGATGTAAATGCTCCTGGAAAGAAGGCAAGTACTGTAACATTACCTCTGTAATCTGATAGTTTTCTGCTTTTCAATCCTGTATCTAATGCCTCAAAATCCGGCGCGATTTCTCCTTCGTTTACCATATTTATCATTAATGCATACTATCAGTATATAAAAATATGATGTGGCACTATTTGCAAATAAGGTGTTTATAAAATTAACAATACTACTGCTACTATGCAAAACCAGATAATGATGAGGCAGGCTGAATGAGGGTCTTTGAACACAAACAAATAATCAAAATTATACAGTCATGTTTATTTATTGAAAAATGTTCTGCTGCTTTCCGGAATTTTATCCCAGTCTTCCATATACTTTGCTATATCATCTAATGTATTAATATGGCTTCCAAGTGTTTTTATTAAATTATAGGGTACAGAAATAGCTCCAACGCCCATTATGCCCGCCCTTACTATGTGTTCCGGATTGGAAATATTTGTAATCAGGACCTTCGAATCGAATTTATTGTTTTTCAAAGTTTCATTTACGCTGTATGCCAGCTCCATTCCATCCTTTCCATTTTCGTCTATGACCCCTGTCCTTATTGAAACATATTCGGCGTAATTCTGTGCAGCCATAATAGCCTGGACAGAATTATACACGGAAGAGGCTGAGCATTTTATTTTCTTATCGTTCAGTTTTAACATGGCCTTTAATCCCACAAGGGTTGCCGGTATTTTTACAATTACATTCATTCCGAGAGAATGGATTTTCATGGCCTGCGACATTATGGTATCAAAATCCTGTGTCACCACCTGAATATGGACCTCACCATTGACAAGTTTGATAATACTTGTTATTACCTGCTCTGTCGTACTGCCTTTGGATACTTCACGCGCAATTGAGGACGGATCTGTTGTGACTCCATCGATAAATCCATAATCTGAAATTTCCTTTATTTCGTCAACATTGCAGCTATCAAGAAAGAATTTCATTTTAATCGTGTTATAATTATTTTTTTCTATATATAACTATTTGTTTTTAATAGAGATTTTAAAAATTTTCATATTCACGTAATTAAATAACAGTCGGAAAGAATAATTAAGAAATAATTAATAATAGAATGATAATAACCTTTTATGGATATCGAAAGCATGAAAGATGTCAAAACCATAACGGAGAAAAATATTAAGGATATGTATTCTGATGCAGTTGAAAATTTTACAGTAAATAGCATAGTAAACAATAGTGATAGATACGATGTATCCACTGAGTTTGATTTTGCCGGATTTCATTATACCGTTTACCTCAGTATAGATACAGAGGGTAAAATTACCAAATTCAGCCAGGTAGCCAAGACAAAAATAGAATAATGTAACAGTCCCGGAAATATTTTAATAATAACTAATGCATACGCTTATATGAAAAGCATAGAAAATGCATGGAAGATTCCGCTTTCAACAGGCGGCATATTCAGAATAGTCATAAATGAGAATAATATTGAATTTTACAGGATTTTTTCAGGGAAATATATAGCAGACGAACTAAAGTTGAAGAAGGACATGGAATATACTGATTCTTTGATAGTTCCAGGTGCCACGGATCCAGTTGAGCCTGAAGATCTATTTAACAAAATAAAAAATATGGTGAAAAAAATAACTGCAGAATATTATAAAAGTGAATCGAACAAAACAGAAGAAATATCAAAAAATAAGACGGTACAGAATTACGAAATTATAGATCTGGGAAAAATAAAAAATATAGAAATATCAAATTTCAACGATGAGAAATTCCCGGAGCTTACAATCAACAACGAAAAGTTCCTTCTCCCATTTGGAAATTTCACGGATCCATCGAAAGATGACATAAAGAGATATAACGAGTACAAGGAAATTATATCAGATCTGAAAGATAAGCTTAATCTTAAATAAATTCAACCTTTATTTCGTAATCTTTTGTTGATAATCTCCGAAAATTCCCCCGGTTTATCTATATGCGGGGTATGCCCCGATCCCTCTATTATAATAAGTTCGCTGCCCCTTATTCCTGCATTTAACGCTTCGCCATAACTAAGTGGTATTACATGGTCCTCCCTACCCCATATAATAGTTGTAGGACAGCTTATCGCTGCAAGTTCTTTCTGCGTAATCTTTTCCTCTTTCCTTCCATTATTTTTCATAATGCGTCCTAGCGCATCCCTGTTTTTATAATTCCTGGCTTTAAGTATGGAATTAATAAGACTTTCTACAGCCTCAGGTCCCTGCTCTGATGGCGTAGGAGATATACCTGCGCTGTCAACTGGAAATAGCATATCCGGCTGTGCTATTGATGACGCAAATTTCAACCCTATCCAACCCCCATATGAGTTTCCGGCAATAGAGAAATTTTTCAGTCCCAGGGTATCTATAAGAGATTTTATTGCCTCTGCCTGCTGTGTTATCGTGTAATCTATCTCCGGCTTATCGGAATGACCGTGACCGAGAAGGTCCACAAAAATAGGTCTGAGACCGGAATCAAGAAAAGGCTCACTTTTCAGCCAGGTATTACCTGTTCCCCCCAATCCATGTAGAAAAATCACCGGGTATCCCGTACCCCTGTCAAGGAAAGATATTCTTCCATATTGAGTCTGGCAGTACTTTCGTTCCATTTTACTCACGTGATCTTGAGGCAATTTTCATGGCTTCATCTATATTTTCCAGTTCCATGGCTATATCAGAAACAGAATCATATAAATAACCCATGCTTGTTTTAAATTCTTTTTTATCCTTTTTGGTTTTAATAGTATCCATGATTGCGTCTATCCTATCCAGGGCATTTTTTCCCAGATCAAAGGCTTGGTTAATATCGGTGTCTCTTATTATATTGATCTTACCGTACAGGGCTTCAAAATAGTTATCCCAGTCCTCGGATTTTTCCGATAATTCCATCACTTTATCGTAGATTTCCAGCGCGATTTTCTGTTTAGACTTTGTTGTGGACAGTGCTTCTGCCTTTGAATTATTGGCAAGTGCAAAAAGTTGCGGGTCTTCCATGGCATCTGCAACGGTTATTGCCTGATCGAAGTAAGTTATAGCATCATCCTTTTTCCCGCTGTCAAGATATATATAGCCAATGTTCAACAAGTCCATAACTTCTAATTCCTTATCATCCAGTTTTTTATGGAGTTCCAGTGATTCATTTGCATACCTTAGCGGGTTTTCCGTACTTTTATGATCCAGTGAGAAATAACACTGGGAAAGCTTGTAGCATATTTCAGCCTTTGCATCATCCTCTTTTATAACATCATATGCCTTGGTGTATTCCCGTATTGCATCCATGTACTTTTCTTTTTTAACGAAATTGTCCCCATTTTTTATGTTTTCTTCATATTCTTCCATATAAATTCACTTCTCCATATTTTCAATAATTTCCCTGGCAGCCGTATAGCTTATAGTTTTTTTCATTATCATCTCATTTGCGACTGTATCAACCATTTTCCCGGATGCACCGGCAGCAATTGCTATATTCCGTGCATGGAGTTTCATGTGCCCTTTCTGTATTCCCTCATCCGCTAATGCCCTGAGAGCAGCAAAATTCTGGGCTAATCCTACTGATGCAAGTACGGTTGAAAATTCCCTGGAACCTGAAATTCCAATTATTTTCATTGCCAGCATGGCTTTTCTGGATGTTCTGGTTGCACCCCCAACAGTGCCCACGGCAACTGGAATTTTGATTGAACCAATTAAATTTCCATCAGGACCCTTTCTGTAATCTGTCAGGGGGCCATAACCGTTCAGAGACGCATAGGCATGTGCATTAGCTTCCTGTGCCCTGAAATCATTCATTGTGGCAATTAATACAGCATCAATTCCGTTCATTATACCTTTATTATGTGTTGTCGCCCTGTAAATATCATTTTTTGCAAATTCATTTGCCATTATAATCCTATCCACTGTATCGGCACCGAGTTTTTTACCATCAAATTTGGCATATGCATAGGTAATTCTTTCTGTAGTA
Source organism: Thermoplasmata archaeon (assembly GCA_021826795.1). The sequence continues at coordinate 2,318 of JAKAYM010000074.1, read as the reverse complement.
AGGTTGCTCATAATCCTTAAATTGGATTTTGCACCTGTAATCTCCTCAATATAACCGGAAACATACTCCAGCATTGTATTTATTATATTTGCTCCCATTGCATCAGCAACATCTATAATGAGATTAACAATCAGTTCATTATTAATATAGTGTAATTCAATGGATTTTGCACCCGCATTCATACCCGATAGTGTCTTCGATCTTGTGTTGGCCATTTCCATTATTCTTTCCTTATTCTGTAATATTTGGATAATGGCATAATCAGGATCAGGAACATTGTATAATTCAATCTCGCCCCTCATGAAGGATTCAGTTGAATAGGCAGTGAATCCATCAGGTAGAGCATATCTGGCGCCATTTGAGCAGGCAGCAACAACCGAAGGTTCTTCGAGGCTCATGGGAATTAAATAATCCTTACCATTGATTTTAAAGTTGGTGGCAATGCCCACAGGATAATCCATAACTGTGTACACATTCTCAATCATGTTTGCGGCATCTTCCAGGGCCATTCTATAATCCATAGTTTTCATATCATCTTCAGTTAATCCCGAGAATTCCTTGATAAGCTTTCTGCGATCCTGAATATTCATGTTATGAAAGCCGTGTATAACCGAATCCATACCGAGTAATCATTTATGTATTATTAAGTTTTATCAGAATTTTGTGCTGTAAAGGATAAATTCGCTTACTGAACTATACTCATTATAGAAGGCCAGTACCTGAATCCATTATCATGCATGGAAAGTTGGCGTGATGGTATTAAAGAATAACATGAACACAATAAATATTTAAGGGAAATAAAAAAGACCGGTCAGCAACAATGATTCCCTGAATCTACCATATGGTAATTCAAATAGAACCCACCCCCAGTACATGAAAAGCATTTAAGAGATTAAGGCATAACTGTATCTATGTCCAGAAATTCCTATGCAAATTACAGGAGATATATACACAATTTCGATAATAATTCAATTCTGGACTATCTGGGGAGCAATACAATTATAAAGAATAATTATGAAAGGCAAGCTACCACTTTGATGGATTTAATAGAAAATGACATAGAAAAAAATTTCGGCTCAAGAATAGCACAGAGCGCGGTATCGGCCATGAAAAATGCATATGTCTCTGTAATCAATGGAGTGGTAAGTGCCGCCTTTGAAAATAATAGATTTTTTCTGGAAAGAACTGCTCTTCTTAAAGTAATATATGAAATGCAGACCGAGAACAATCCATATGAAATGGCCCTAGAGTATATGGAATGGCACAGGCTTGTGGATAAAAAATTTATAATATATGGAATCCAGCAGTTCACCGGCAGGATATGGCATTACACCGGTAAAGACTATGTTCCCAGAGGAATATCAATATTTCTAAGCGGAGTTCCGCTCTGTGGCAATCATTCTAAGGCATATACTAAATATTCGCGAACAGTGGATGAAATTGAAAATGCAACAGGTATTGTTATAAACGAAAGCTGTAGCAGATGCGGAAAAGACGCAACAAGATTTACAATCGCATTGCCAAAGGCAGGTGCTATCCTGGCCATGCTTGGATTTTATACAGGGCATGAAACCACCGATTTAGGAAAATTCTATGCTGATTATTCCCGTGTATTACATCCTTATGGTTTTTACAGTTATCCGGAAAAATATCTAATTAATCTATGGAGCCTTGACTTCATAAGGCTTGTACTTGCACTGCATAAAATCATATTTTAGACGTTCTGGCCGTCAAAGTATGTGTGCCTTTTGACAGCTTTATTTCCAGAAAATGTGTATACATCAACAAATTTTGTGTAAGATCTAGTTCCATCCTTAAGAATTCCTTTGAATTCTCCCTCTACAATTACATACGGCTCATGTACTATTATATTGGACAGAGTATGATGTCCTTCCCTGATGATCCGGTTTGACCTGTAGAAATCCATGAAATCTTTCATACCTATTATTGGGTCATATCCCGGCCTCTCGTATACTATATTATCTGAAAATACAGAGAACAGTGTTTCCAGATCATTGTTGTCAACAGCATTATAATATTTTCTGACAATCTTTTCAAGTTCTTCCATAATTATCACCAAATTTTTTATTATTTTGAAATTCCTCCAGTTAATGCAAGTTTAACCTGCATCATACCAATAGATTTCAGAATTGGCAATTTAATTATGCATAATATCATTATAACTCTTTTGTGACATCCTCTCCTATCTAAAGTTCGGGACTTCCCGCTTCTACGGGACTGGCTTGCCTTAAGGTATTGGCCAGTTCCTCCACGGGCATGAATTCCCCACAGTCCGTGGGTACTCTTCTCTAGATCGG
>JAKAYM010000073.1 GCA_021826795.1 Thermoplasmata archaeon | reverse complement strand
TTCAGATCTTCTTGGCATTCGACTTCTTGAAAAAATCTAAGTTCTGTTTTTCCATTTAACCAATAACCTTATTAAATCATGAATTATCTATTTTTATGACAAAAACCAAGATAGTTGCCACCATTGGTCCCGCAAGTTTTGACGAATCAATAATTATAAAAATGGCCGATAAGGGGCTTTCAACAGTAAGGATCAATACTGCACATATAGATCCAGGTTATATAACACAGGTTGGTAAAATGATCTATAAAATTAATTCCGAGCACAATAAAAAACTGGGAATCATGGTAGATCTCAAGGGTCCGGAACTGAGAACAGGAAAATTCCCGGGCGGCACACTTAATATTGAATCCGGAAAAATATATAATATGTCTGATGGTGATTCTATAAAATCGGACATTTCCATTAATTATAAAATTTCCAGATATCTTGACAAAGACACCATTATAGCCGTTAATGATGGCCGCGTCAGGTTCAGTGTGAATTCACTGGAAAATGATATAATAAAGGTAAGGGCAATGGATAATGGTATACTTCATGATAGGTCCCGTGTAAATATACCTGGAAAATATATAGAATTGGGTGTTCTTACCGACAGGGACAAACTATTCATCGAGGAAAGCCTCAAAAACAATATAAACTTTTATGCTCTCTCCTTTGTGCAATCACGAGAGAATGTCTACGAGCTTCAGGATTATATTTTTGATAGAAAGGGTCAAGGAGATATTATCAGCAAGATAGAAACAAAAAATGGATATGACAACATAGAATCCATTGTAAAGGTTTCAGATTTCATCATGGTTGCCCGTGGTGATCTGGGAGTCGAGCTTCCCTTGAAGGAAGTTGCAATGGCACAGAAGAGAATAATAGATATATCCCATAAGTATGCGGTTCCTACCATAGTTGCCACACAGATGCTGGAATCCATGGTAAATTCTGATTCTCCCACAAGGGCGGAAGTTTCTGATGTAACAAATGCCATACTTGACGATACCGATGCACTGATGTTATCCGAGGAGACTGCCATGGGTAAATACCCGGTAGAGGCGGTAACGTACCTTTATGAAATTTCGAAGTATGTTGAATCACAGGCTATGTCATTTCCAGAACCGGAAAACTTTATGGTTGATCCCATCGCCTTTTCCGTGGCCAAGGGAGTGAAGATTATGTCAAGTACTATAGACGTAAGTTCTATTATAGCACTTACAATATCAGGGCATACAGCAAAAATTATCTCAGCTATAAGGCCGGTGAACGACATATATGCAGTAGTCCAGTCAGAATGGCTTGCTAGGTCACTGAATCTCATGAAAGGTGTCATCCCGGTGGTGCTGCCTAAAAAATATGCCCAGTCAGAGGATATTTATGAAATAATATCAAAAATATCACCACTGGCAAATCTCAAACCAGGTGAAAAAACTATTGTTGTATCAGGATCCCCATCATTTTACCTTGGAGGGACAAATAATATAAGGGTACTCTCTATCGGAACCTTCATGGGTCGTGGATACCCGGCAGGTAGGAGCATTACTGGAAAAATAGATATCAACCGTTCCGGCAGTGGGAATATAATAATTCTTGACCGCTATGATAGCAGTGTGGACTATTCAAAATATGATGCGGCGATAGTAAAATCAGACGTCACAAACCGCATAATAGATACTTTTATGCAGGCAGGGAAAACCCTTGTATACAATACGGAATTTGTATCGGAAATAAAAACCGGATCAACAATAAGCATAGATGCGGACACAGGAATAATTACATGTATATAATTCTAGAAATAAAAATGTTAAATTATAAATGAAAATATTTTAAAATTTTTAGAGGTTATCAAAGGCATCGTTATTTATTGTGTTTATAAAGAGTGGTTTCCTTGAATAATCCACATAAACATTTTTCAATTTAAGGTATTCCCCGATGCCGTATTTGCTTCCTTCTCCTGCCTGGCCTGTCATCCTGAATCCAGTATGGTAACCCTGTGATGCCTCCGGGCCGGGCATATTTATATATAGTTCACCAAATCTTATCCTCTCGGAAGCTTCCAGCATCAATTCTGGGCTCTCTGTAAACAGATATGAGGCAAGGCCATACTTGGAATCGTTTGCCTTCTCGTAAAGTTCATCCATTGTTGAAACCTTCTGGGTACCTATTATTGGCCCGAATATTTCATTCTGGAATAGATCAGATTTCTGGTCAACATTTTCTATAACAGTGGGCTCGAAGAAATATCCTCCACTGAATTTTCCGCCAAGAATCGGAGGTACGCCACCTGTAAGTATTTTGTATCCAGAATCTTTTGCCTCCTGTACTGTTTTTTCCATACCGGCTAAGGCACCCTTATTTATCAATGGCCCCACATCTGATGTTTCAGGATTTCCGATAGATAGCCTTTTTGTTACCTTTACAAATTTTGATATAAAACTATCATAAATATCCTCATGTATATACAATCTCTCAGCGGCTATGCAGGATTGACCAACATTCAGATATTTTGCCCATATAAGACTTTTCAGAGCCTTCATAATGTCTGCATCCTTCCATATCATAAACGGCGCCTTGCCGCCGAGCTCCAGTATAAGTTTGGCCATGTTGCTCGATGCATTCTGCATTATCCTCTGCCCTGTGGAAGTAGACCCTGTCATGGTAACAAGTGCAACCTTCTTGTGATTTACTATATAATCTCCGATTTCTGGACCCTTTCCCGTTATAAAGTTCAGTACACCTTTTGGGATTCCTGCCTCTATAAATTTTTTTACCAGCCATTCAGCAGTGAGTGGTGTATCAGAACTGGGTTTCAGAATTACTGTGTTTCCTGTAAGAAGTGCAGGTGCTAATTTCCTGACTACCATGGCTGCCGGAAAATTCCACGGTGTGATGGCTACAACTATTCCGTATGGTATCTTGTACTGGAATATCTTTCTATCAGAAGTTGTTCCCTCAACTATGTCACCTGTAAGTTTTCTTTCAAATTCTGCGTAGTACTGTATCTGGTCAATGACACCGTCCACTTCGTCCGAAGCTTCACGTTTTATTTTACCGACTTCCAGTGTCAGAAGGTTTTCCAGCTCGTTTCGGCTTTTAGATATAAGATCTATGGCGCGGTAAAGTATTCTTGCCCTCTCCGGACTTCCAATTTCCGACCATGATTTAAATGCGTCCTCAGAGGAATCCATTGCCGCATCGACATCCTCCTTTGTTGCAGCAGGAAATGTGTCTATAACTTCCCCTGTGCTGGGATTGTACTTATTCAAAACTGCCCGATTTGACGAATCTTTCCATACTCCATCAATATATATTTTCATAAAATAACATTCCAATATAATATAAATGCATTTAGATTGGGATACTATGAATATATCCTCTCGTTGATAATTATAACATCCTGAATGTGTATTTTTTGACATATCTAAGTCCTTGATAACAAAGATATCAAAGGAGAACATAGATTATCTAGGGCATTCCAGAGATTTTCTAAATCCACAGACATGCAAACCCTTGATTTCAATAAATATAAATAGAAATAAATAATTCCATACAGTAAATTATCGGTGATTATTGATGAATGATGGTGATTTCATAGAACTAAGCTTTGAAATGAGAGCAGGGCAGGACAAAAAATTAATCTCAACTAGCAAAGAAGATCTGGCAAAAAAAGAAGATATATTCGATGACAAGAAGAAGTATAAAAACGCTGTTATTGTTATAGGTACTGAGGGATTATTTAAGGAAATTAACGACTCGTTCAAGGAGGCAGAAGTTGGTAAGGAGTACGAAGTTACCGTACCCGCTAAGGATGCCTACGGAATGAGGGATAATAAAAACATTAAAGTTGTTCCCATGAGAGAATTCCAGAGAAATAAAATTAATCCGGAAATTGGAAAAGAGGTAAATATAAACAATAAATCGGGCAAAATTATATCGGTTACCCCAGGACGGGTTCTTATAGATTATAACCACGAACTAGCAGGAAAGGATCTTTATTATAAATATCAGGTTGTAAAGATTATTGATGATATAAAGGATAAAGTAAATGCTATAATTGATATGGATTATACCGACTCAGAGGATTTTACTGTAAACATTGAAAACGATTTGATCAGCATACAAATACCAGAAAATGCCAAATTTGATGTAAACTGGATTGATTCAAAATTCAAGATAGCGAATGACATTAGAAAATATATTCCTGATAAAGATGTAGAAATTAAAGAACTTTACAAGAGAGAAGAGAAGAAGGAAGGAACCAGTGAGGAACCAAAAGCAGAACAGGCCAAAGAAGAAAGTATGGACAAACCAAAGGATGACGTAAAAGAAAGCCAGTAAATGTTGGAACTCGATAAATTTATTTCTGTCGTGCTTGTGGAGCCCAAATATCAGGGCAATATAGGTGCTGTCGCCAGATCAATGGCGAATAGCGGGATCAGCGATTTGAGAATAGTGAAGACTCCCATTGAAGCAGAAGCACTTTACAGATCAATGCATGGCCGCTATATTCTCGAAAATGCTAAAATTTTTGGTACTCTTGGTGACGCAGTAAAGGATTTTGCTATTATTGCAGGTACTTCTGATATATCCAAGTCCGGGGAAAAGTTCAGGCGTGTGCCAACGGGCCCCGAGGATTTCTGGACCCAGAATGGGCTTACCGGGCAGAAGGTTGCCTTGGTATTCGGTCGGGAAGATAATGGTTTAAACAATGATGAGCTAGGACTCTGCAATTTCTTCATTAAAATTATAGGAAGCCCGGAGTATCCTGTTTATAATCTTTCACATGCTGTTGCCATTATCCTTTACGAAATGATAAAATACAATTATTCAGGCAATGCAACAATAACACACGATATCATCGGAAGGGAAAAAATAGATGTGCTGATGAAAAGAATATATAATTTGCTTTCTAAAATTGATTATACCGATGCTGAAAGTGAAATACTCATGAATATGATCGGGCGGATAGTTGCCAGATCGAATATAACAGAATCAGAATTCTTCAAAATTATGGGTATACTCAGGCAAACTATCAACAGGATTAAATAAAAAGTTTGGTAAACTTTATGATTACAGATAGCATATAGTTTTGATAAATATGCTTTCTGTCCACAGGAGAGTAGACGAAATACCGGTCAGCCCATTTCTGTTGAAAATCACATTCCTGTCATCAATGGGTATTTTCATGGATGGTTATGTCCTTTCAATATATTCCATCGCAATACTTTACATGCGTGATTACTTCCATCTATTTTCTGGCACTCCATTTTATGTATATTACATAGCCCTAATGGGTTCATCACTATTCCTAGGAATGTTTTTCGGAAGCATAATTCTCGGGAATCTATCAGATAAATACGGAAGAAAAAAGATTTATGAATATGATCTTGTAATAACCATGGTATTCCTGATATTTACCGGTATTTCAACAAATATTATAGAATTCATTATTTTCGAAATCCTCGCTGGCGTCGGAATAGGTGCCGATTATCCCATAAGCTCCTCAATTCAGGCTGAATTTTCACCTAAAAATAAGCGTGGCAAGCTCCTGGTATTCAACATATTTTCATGGACAATAGGTGGAGTCGTTCTTCTCCTGGTTGCCATTCCCGTAATAATGTACATTCCTGTGGCAATAAACTGGAGAATTCTCTACCTGACCGGTGCCATAATCCCATTTTTTGTCATACTATCAAGGAGAAATCTTCCAGAAAGTCCGTTCTGGCTTACAGGGAAGGGGAGGGATTCAGAGGCCATGAGGTCATCAAATTATTTAGGTAAATCTGCTGGTGTGGAAGTAAATGAGCTCCCATCCGTTGAAAAAGGAAATTCTAAAGCAAAGGATTTATTTTCAAAAAAATATCTGTACTACACAATTTTTGTCTCGGTTGCATGGTTTTCTTACGACGTTTCCAGTTATGGTGTATGGGAATACACTCCATCCGCTTTTGCATACAGCAATTCAAACATAATCATGGTCGTGCTGGCCACGCTCCTTGAGGAAATTCCTGTATTTATAGGGTTTCTTATCTGTATGTACTATGTTGAAAAGACAGGCAGAAAGAGTCTTGAACTCATAGGCTTCGGTGGTGCAGCACTATCACTTGCAGTATTTGCAATGGTTTCAAATTTCATAGCATTGGGAATTCTCCTTACATTCTTTTCATTTGCCACTATGCATCTTTTCCATAACATGGGTCCAACGAATCTTACCTATGATTATCCTGTAGAGATTTTTCCAACGAGAATCAGGGGCACTGCTATGGGGTTTGCAACGTCCGTATCCAGAATAGGGGCCATAGCGGGAACGATAGCATTCCCATTGCTCCTCTTCACGCTTCCATTCACTTATGTTCTAATATTTCTTGTAGTGTTTGAAATAATTGGATTTTCAATAACATATAAACTGGCACCTGAGCCCAAGAATAAAGCACTGACATGAAAAATTCTGTTAAGTACCAATTCTAGAACCAATTGAATATACGCAGGAAATAAACATGCCATATAGTAGATATAGATGTTATTGCTGAAGCCAAGAATAGTATTTATCACTTTGATACTGTAACTTCACGGTGCATGTCGGTTACAAATATTAAATATCATCAAAGGGATTTATTATACTGATTCTCGAGATTTCTGAAAAATCCTTTAGGAATGGATATATCAGGGTAATTTTCAGTATATATTTTATGTATATTATTTTCAATGGCTGTCATAATAATTAACGTATCCCAGAATGGTTTATTTAACTTCCATCACATTTCCGCTGTTTTGCTAATCGTATAATTGATTTCATGCCATTTGTCAGGAAATAAAAATCATTTATAATTGATGAGGCATCTTTATACGAAATTCCATATCTTACCTTTGCCTTGAGAACATTAAAAAGCTCACCAAGAATTTGATTAGTGATTACACCATTCATGGAATTATTTTCAACACACAGTACTAGGGATTTAGCCTTTGCATTCTTCTCCCTTTCCGATTTATCAAAAGAATATACAATTATATTTATACCGAAAATAACATCATCTTTTATGCAGTTCATGTCTATTTTTATATAAAAGTGCACCAAGATTATATCAATTATTAATTTTATTCTGTAAATCTCTATCGGCATTGTTACTGGTAATATTTTGTATTAATAATTTAAACGTATCCTCTACAGCACGACTTTGAGTCCCTTTTTAATTCCATATTTTTGAATTACAATTTTTTGAAATTCTTTATCTACATATTCATCTATATTCAGTGTAATTGTTTTGGTTATATTATTTTATTACTCCAATATTTTTAATTGTTTACTGAATATAAATGTTTTAATCAATCCCGTGAACTTTATCGTATTTCTATTATCGACCTAACTTTCATAGACCTTTTATAAATAAATTTATTAATTAATTATCAATACACTAATATGTCGGTCAAAGTAGAGAAAAAGACAAGCGTCTATTTAATAGACGTAATAAATAGCCTGCTTGAAAGATCGAGAGAAAACCAGAGTATATTCTGGCGTGATATTGCCTCTCGATTGAACGCTTCAAGAAATCATTATGCAAATGTAAATCTGGGGAAGCTTGACAGGTTTGTTTCCGAAGGAGAAACTGTAGTAATACCCGGTAACCTATTATCATCTGGCGTTTTGCATAAAAAAATAAGGATATCTGCACTCAAAGCCAGTGAGAAGGCAAAGTTAAAACTTGCAGAATCCGGTAGTGAGTTTATAGAGTTAACGGAACTTGCAAAGGAAAATCCAAAGGGAACAGATTTAAAAATTATAAAGTGATAAAAATGATATACATTGATGGAGATAATCATATTTATGGAAGGCTTTCAGCATACGTAGCTAAACAGCTTCTCTCTGGAGAAGAAGTTGTTATTGTAAACGCATCAAAAATAGCCATTACTGGAAGCAGAAAATTCATTCTGGGCAAATTCAACCATAGAAGAAACATAGGCAGTGTGAGAAAAGGTCCATACTATCCCAGAACTCCGGATCAGATAATGAGGCGATCAATAGGAGAAATGCTGCCAATAAAGAAAACAAAGGGACTGGAAGCACTGAAAAGATGCAAGGTCTACAGTGCTATACCAAAGTCTTTGAAGGATGTTGAATTTATTAAGATCGATAAGGCTGTGAATATCAATGCAACGGGTTTCATAACGTTAGGTGACATTTCAAAAATACTGGGTGAGAATCAATGAGTGATGAAATACTTACAATAGGAAAAAGAAAAACCGCTGTTGCCAGAGCGGTAACACGCAAGGGCACTGGAAGAGTTCTGGTTAATGGAAAACCTGTGGAACTTTATCCAATAGATCTTCTAAAAAATAAACTCATGGAGCCACTGAAGATACTGGGAGACAGAGCTAATGAAATAGATATTGAAATAAAGGTAGAGGGCGGTGGCAACACAGGTCAGACCGATGCCTCCAGAACTGCAATGGCAAAGGGAATAGTGAAATACTTCTCTGATGACCATGAACTTGAAAATACCATCAGGACATATGATAGGACAATGTTGGTCAATGATATAAGAAGAAAAATGCCGAAGAAACCCATGGGTTCAGGAGCACGTGCCAAAAGGCAGAAGTCATATAGGTGATCTCATGATAATACCGGTAAGATGTTTCAGCTGTGGAAAGGTAGTAGGCTCCGATTATGTCAGATTTGTGGAAGAATCAAAAAAGGTCAGGAAGGATACTGGGCATGACCCGACAGGCGAGGAAAAATCCAGGATTCTTGATAATCTCGGCGTTGAAAGATACTGTTGCAGGAGAATGATTCTCTCAAATGCTGACCTTCTGGGAGAAGTAATATCCTACTCATAAACCATTAAAAAATATATTTATTCGGCATGAATATATTTTATCAAATTATTCATATTGAAAATTTTATATCCTATTTTGATATCCATAAAAGAAGGGACCGTGGGGTAGCTTGGTATCCTACCAGCTTGGGGTGTTGGTGACTCCGATTCAAATTCGGACGGTCCCATTTATTCT
>JAKAYM010000003.1 GCA_021826795.1 Thermoplasmata archaeon | reverse complement strand
TTTATCACGGTAAAATATCAGGTATGAAAAAGTATTAAATTCTTTTATGTATTTTTAGTATACACTCGTGATGCGAAATGATAAATGTTTTAGATAAGGTTATAAAAAGAGACGGCTCCAGCGTTCCGTTCGATAAGAAAAAGATAGCAATGGCAATATTCAAGGCAATGCTTTCTGTGAAAACTGGCTCCATGGGAGAGGCTAACAAGCTGGCCGATTACGTTACAAAAGACCTTGAAAAAACGGGCAAGGAACCCACCGTTGAGGTTATACAGGATACTGTCGAAAATGTGCTCATGACACATAAAATCAACGGAGTTTCATACATATCTGTTGCAAAAGCATACATACTTTACAGGGAAAAGAGAAATACTGTCAGGCAGGAGAAAGAATTTCTCGGTGTAAAGGATGATTTGAAACTGAGTGTAAATGCAGTCAAGGTGCTTGAAGCAAGATACCTCTTCAAGGATTCAGAGGGAAAAATAATAGAAACCCCTAAACAGATGTTCCATAGAGTAGCAGTGCATCTGGGCATTATACAGGGACTTTATGATTATATAACATATAGAAAAACTGGGAAGGTTCCGGAAAAGGGAACAGTTTATACCGGCATAACAAAAACCCAGGATGAGGAGCTCAGAAGGGCGTTCAGCGAACTCAAGCAGGAGAAGAGCCTGGATGGCACATATGAGGAATTCCTGGATTTTATTCAGACCAAAAAAACAATGGTAAACTACTGGATTGATAGATTTGAAACCATGATGACAAATCTTGAATATGTGCCTAATTCGCCTACCCTGATGAATGCTGGCGGTCCACTGGGGCAGCTCAGTGCATGCTTTGTACTTCCCGTGGATGACAGCATAGATTCTATATTTGACACACTCAAGGCAACTGCGGAAATACACAAGTCCGGTGGAGGAACTGGGTTCTCGTTTACCAGGCTCCGTGCAAGCGATGATATAGTAGCATCTACCAAGGGCGTTGCATCAGGACCAGTATCATTCATGAGAATATTCGATGTTACAACCGATGTAATAAAGCAGGGTGGAAAGAGAAGGGGAGCCAATATGGGAATTCTCAACTATAACCATCCTAATATAATGGATTTTATAACTAGCAAGGATTCCGAGAACAAGATACTGAGCAACTTCAACATATCAGTTGGTGTAGATGATGAATTTTTCGAGAAACTGGATAATGATGATAACATTGACCTGATAAATCCGAGGGATGGAAAGGTAATGAACAGAATAAAGGCATCAACCCTGTGGAACTCTATCGTCAATCATGCATGGACAACTGGTGATCCAGGAATGATATTTCTTGACGAAATCAATAAGAAGAATCCAGTAAAGAATATAGGATATATCGCATCAACTAACCCGTGTGGAGAGCAGCCGCTTTTGCCTTACGAATCATGTAATCTTGGTTCAATAAATCTGGCAAAGTTTGTCGAGAATGGGAAATTCAACTATGACAGATACAGGGATACAATAGATGTTGCAACCAGATTCCTTGAAAACGTTGTTGATGCAAATAAATTCCCGGTTGAGTCCATAAAGAACATGACAAGAAGAACAAGAAAAATAGGGCTCGGTATAATGGGATTCGCAGATGCACTCATAATGCTGGGCATACCGTATAACAGTAACGAGGCCCTGGAATTCGGAGAAAAGGTGATGAAAACACTTAATGATGAATCACACCTTGAATCCCAGAAACTTGCAGGGGAAAGAGGAGTGTTCCCGGGCTGGTATGGATCAGAATATGAAGAAAAAGGAATAAAGATGAGGAATTCCACAACAACAACAATAGCCCCGACGGGAACCATATCCATAATTGCTGGATGCTCTTCCTCAATAGAGCCACTGTTTGCACTGGCATTTGTGAGGCATGTGCTGAATGGACAGGAACTCCTTGAGGTAAACCCCCTGCTGGAAGATGCACTGAAATCCAGAAACCTGTTCTCGCAGGTGATCATGGAAAAGATAGCAGAAACCGGAAAGCTGGGAAATCTTGATCTGCCTGACGACATAAAAAAACTCTTCGTAACAGCCCAGGAAATCGATCCGGACTGGCACGTACTCATGCAGGCAACATTCCAGAAATACTGTGATTCAGGCGTTTCAAAAACCATAAACCTGCCATTCGAGGCAACACCAGATGATATAGCAAAATCATACCGCCTTGCAAAGGAGCTTCACTGTAAGGGAATAACAGTATACAGGGACAGAAGCAAGAGCCAGCAGGTACTCTATGCAGGTACAGGTCAGAAGAAGAGTGATGAGGAAAAAAAAATTGACCTTACCATGAAAATGCCCGATAAACTCCTAAAATTAGGTGCCACGTTTGACCCTGCATGTCCGACTGGAAAATGTGACCTTTAATTTTCTATTGAAAACACATAAAATATTTATTCTATATTATATTATAATATATATGACGCTTAAATCCCAGGAAAGGGGAGACCTTGAAAATTTTATTGATGAATTGAAGGATACTAGCAAGGAAGCATACAAACTATGGAATTTCAAAGATGAGAATGAATTTGTTGCCTTTTTAAAGGGTTATATCTTCGGAAGTTTTACCATGGGAGTAATTGACAAAAACAAAACAATAAACAAAAATTTTATGCTGACGGAAGAGGATATAGATGAAATAACTAAAATAATCGAAAGAAGGTCAGGGGAATTCATAGAAACATTAGAAAAATAAGTCCCTTACTAATTACCAGAAAAGAATTTTTCATATTGTAGGAGTGTTATTTCCTTTATTGAAAATATTAAATATGGTTTTAATATAAACTGCTATGGATATAGCAGTCCTAGTTAAACAGACAGTAGATATGGATCAGATAAAGTTAAATGACAACAATGAGCCGATACTGGATGATCTACCGTTAAAAATGGATATTTTGAGTAAAAACGCAGTTGAAGCCGCTGTGCAGTTAAAGGAAAAATACACAGGTAAGGTGACAGCTTTTATATTCGGAACGGAACGGTCAACATCTACCATGAAAGAGGCATATGCCATGGGTGTTGATGATGGTACAGTCATAAAAGGATATCAGAAATCCGATCCCACTGTTACTGCTTCTGTTCTGGCAGAAGAGCTGAAAAAATCTAAATTCGATATTATTATACTGGGTGACCAGTCCTCAGATTCCTACTCAGGACTCCTGGCTGGTATACTGTCATCTGAATTGGGATTGGATGTTGTAACCAATGCCATTAACATCGAAATAAAGGATAAAATAGCAAACGTTACAGTGGAATCAGAAAATGAAGATATCACCGTAGAAACTAAACTACCGGCAATAGTTTCTGTAGCTCAGGAAATAAATGAGGCAAGGCTTCCCAAGGTAATGCAGATAATGGCAGCAGGAAAGAAACCTATTAACATAGTTGAGGGAAAACCCGATTACAGGGATGATTCCAGAATACTATCGGATAAGGCACCGGAAAGTCAGAGAAAGAAGATTATATATGAGGATGGAAAGGGAATAGATGAGGTTGCAAAAATCTTAAAGGTGGTCAAATGAAAGCATTGGTATTTTCAGACGAACCTAAAAACGCCAGAGAAATCATAACATATCTCCGTGGAAAGATGGATATAGATGTTATATCGACTGAAGATAAGGAATTGCCTGAATACGGGGCTCAGAAAGTATATTTCTACAAGGACGGATTTGTTGATAACCTCAGCAAATTCCTTGCAGATCACATAACAAAAAACAAATATGATTTTGTATTCATTTCTTCCACAAATACCGGCAGGGAGCTGGCAGGCATACTATCATACAAACTGAAAATGAAATGCATGCCGGAAATATTCTCATTTGAGCATGGTGGTAAAACAGTAACAAAGAGATTCTTCCACGGTGGTAAAACAGTTGTAGAGGAGGAAAGCGATTTTCAAATGTTTACTGTATCGGCTAGCATATGCGAGGCTGAAAAAACAGACAAGAGATCAGAGATTGAAAATATAAACCTCGATAAAAGCAATTATAAAATAATCAATGTGAAAGGCAAGAACACAGCTGGAACAGATATAAGAAATGCCAAAGTTATTGTTTCCATAGGAAGAGGCCTTGGTAGCGAGGAAAATATCAAAAAGATACAGCCATTGGTTGATGAACTCCACGCTGAAATAGCAGGTTCAAGACCGGTTTGCCTGGACTATAAATGGCTCAGTGAGGATAAACAGGTGGGGCTTTCCGGCAAAAAAGTAAGGCCAGATTTTTACATAGCATTGGGAATATCAGGGCAAATACAGCATATAGCAGGAATACGTGGGTCTAAAACAATAATAGCAATAAACAAGGATAAGAGCGCACCCATATTTGAAGAGTGCGATTATGGTATTGTCGGGGATCTGTTTACTGTAGTGCCCGAGCTTGTTAAAAAACTAAAATAATTTTATGTTATTGTTTTCCATGGAAGTACCATAAATTTTTATTGTAATTAAAAATAATATCCGTCATAAAAGCAATGAAATTTTTGCATCTACATTATCCATTTCATAGTTTAACGAGCTTCAAATATGAAATACTATTATTCAGTGATTTAATCATTAGAAAATGAACCGAACATTTCGATTTAACAACATTTAAATAAAGAATCAGTCTATATATATTATGAAAATAATACTTACAGTAGACTCAGAGGAAAAAATAGCGATGTCAATTACTGCGGCAGAGCATCTTTCAGAAATGGAGGAAACTGAGCTCGTAGAAGTTGTGTATCTTAATGGTGGAATAGCTGCAGTTGTGGAAAGAAACAGAATTAAACCCATGCTTGAAAATAAAAAGGTGCAGGTTGTTGCCTGCGGTACTTCAATGATTGGCAGAAACATAGAAAAAGATGAACTTGCGCCTGGCGTAGTTTATGTACCTGCAAGTTTGAAAGAAATTATAAAAAGAAAACAGGAAGGTTATATGTATCTTGTGCTATAAAAATCAATTTTTAATTTCTTATATACTGTGGAATTTTCAATCATTGTGATTTTCAATTAATTCCAGCGAATAAAAATTTAAATAATATCTTGTTCTCAATTATTATGAAAGACACGCTTCCTGTAGATGAGAAATACAGAATACATATGACAAAATATTTTGAGGAATATGAAAAATCATTCAAAGAGTCTGAAAGTTTCTGGAAAGAAAAAGCAAAATTAATAGACTGGTTTGCACCATTCGGTCAGGTTCTGGACGAATCCGGAAAACCTTTTTACAAATGGTTTGTGAATGGCAAAACAAATATGTCATATAACTGCCTGGATAGGTATATCAACAATGAGAAGAGGAACAAGGTTGCCTTTATCTGGATACCGGAAACCGGAGAAGAGAAAGTGATCACATATTTCGGGCTTTACAGACGGGTAAATGCTCTGGCGAAGGCACTTCTCAATCTTGGTGTAAAGAAGGGTGAGGGAGTAACCATATATCTTCCAATGATTCTGGAAGCACCTATAGCTATGCTCGCATGTACCAGAATCGGGGCGGTATTCAACGTTGTATTCTCCGGATTCGGTGAGGAAGCACTGGCACAGAGGATAGATGATTCAGGATCTAGAACCATCATTACTGCGGACGGCGGCTTCAGGAAAGGAAAAATGGTACACCTGAAGAAAATAGTTGATGCGGCAATAGACCTCAGCAGGGGCGTCGATAATGTTATAGTTGTAAAAAATACAAAGGAGAGTATTAAAATGGAATCCGGGCGTGACTACTATTATGATGATATAATAGAGGATTCATACGTCAAGCCGGCTGAACTTGATTCAAATGACCCGCTCTTCATATTATACACATCCGGAACTACAGGAAGACCCAAGGGAATAGTACATGGCAATGGTGGATACCCTGTATGGATAGCAAATACCATGAAGTGGGCATTCAATCCCGGGGAGGAGGATAGATGGTGGTGTGCAGCAGATATAGGCTGGATAACCGGACATAGCTATATAGTATTTGCACCGCTGCTTTTAGGTGTAACATCCATAATGTATGAGGGGGCAATAGATTTCCCGAAGCCAGATAGGATGTGGGATATTGTTGAACGTTACGGTGTGAATATGCTATATACATCCCCCACGGCAATCAGGCTTTTAATGAAATATGGTGATAAATATCCATTGATGCATGACCTTTCATCACTAAAGGTGCTCGGCACCGTGGGAGAGCCCATAAACCCTGCTGCATGGCACTGGTTCTACGAGGAAATAGGAAAGAGCAGATGCCCGATCATAGACACATACTGGCAAACCGAGACAGGAGGATTCACAATAGCACCATCCATGAAACTGGGAATGCCGGATTTAAAGCCAGGGTCAGCCACATTCCCCATGCCGGGCATTTTCCCGGAGATACTGAGAGAGGATGGGAAACCTGCAAAGAGTGGAGAAAAGGGGTATATTGTAATAGACAGGCCATGGCCCGGGCTAATGCTCACGGTAAACAACGACGACAAAAGATACCAAGAAGTTTATTTCTCCAAATTCCCCGGAAAATACCTAATGGGTGATTATGCTATAAAGGACGAGGACGATTATTACTGGCTCCTGGGCAGAAGCGATGAGGTATTGAAGGTCTCTGGCCACAGAATAGGTACAATAGAAATCGAGGATGGCCTGGTATCTATGAGGGAAATAGCTGAGGCAGCAGTGTTTGGCAAGCCCGATACCATAAAGGGCGATACCATCATAGCTTTTGTAACCCTCAAGGAAGGTTATGAAAAGAGCAGTGAATTAATAGATTCATTGAAAAAACGTATGAGGACTGAACTTGGGCCAATCATGGTTCCTGAGGAAATACACATAGTTGAATCCCTGCCGAAAACAAGGTCGGGAAAAATTATGAGGCGTGTAATCAAGGCAGTGTACTTGAATCAGGTAACCGGGGATATCAGTACTCTGGAAAATGAGGCATCCGTTGAGGAGATCCAGAGGGCCATGGAAATAATCAGAAAAGGAACAGGCGATTAACAACCCCCTTATTTTTTAATAAATTTTAATAAAATTGGAATTTTCATGAGCGTATCCGGGCTATCCACAATCAGATGCTCCAGTAGTTTTTTGTAAGGATCAAATCTACCGATATGTATCTCATATCTGTCCAGAAATTCCACCACATGTATGCCGAAGGTTGCATCCTGAACACTTGCCCGATAGTCACTGATCTGCCCTCTTATCTTACCGACAGATCGGAAGAAAATTCCTGATTCCATGGGATTTCCCACAGATTTTGGCACATCAATTTTCCCATATGCAAGTGCCACAGCGCATAAGGAATTCCAATTATCGAACACAATTAAGGAGATAAAGATATTATTTAATTATTGTTATTTCATGAATCTAATATTTATAATCGGATTCCTGTTAATGAATAATTCCATATATTAATCCGCCAAAAACATTTATATACCTTAGTACAATACTAATTGCCTATGGATAATAATAAATCTAAAGATATTCCTGAAACTTTAAAGAGAGGTCAGGTGGGTACATTCGGAGCAATTGCAGAGGAAATTTCTGCCATGGCACCTGCCTGCGATTCAGTGGCATTTGTTGTTGCATCTGCAGCATTTGCATTCTTTTTAACTCCACTATCATTTATAATAGCAACATTAACAATGTTTCTTGAAGTCAATACTCTTTACCATCTGTCGAAGAGGCATGCTAGTGCTGGAGGTTATTACGGATATGTTGCCACAGCTTTCGGTCCTACTCCGGCGATCTTTTCAGGATTAATGTACCCATTTTATCAGATAGTAAGTACAGCTGCAATCCCCGTCTTCGTTGCGGGTGTTGTTCTTCCGGGCGTGGTACAGTACTTCATACACGTTGGAATGCCTGCATGGATCTGGATTCCATTCATTCTCGTATTTATTGTAGTTCCGATTGCGGTTGCAATAATCGGAATTAGGCCGCAGATGAAATATATCAGAGTAGCAGCATTTTTTGAAATTATATTTTTAATTGTTTTATCCACAATAATTATAATTAAGGCACCGGATAACACTGTAAATGTATTCAATCCTTACAGTTTTCCCCAGTATAGATCGTGGTTTTCTGCTGAGGGGGGGCCAATTGCAGGAGTGGGTCTTGGAATGGTTTTCGGGCTTACCAGTTTTATAGGCTATGGCGGATCAGCGCCATTAGGCGAAGAGGCGACACATCCAAAAGCCATTACGAGATCCTTGGTGTTCGGGCTTCTTATTACCGGAATAACCTTGACTGAAGTGTCATACGCACAGATAGTAGGGTGGGGGATACCACTTATGCAATCCTTTACAAGCAGTGCAATTCCAGGAGTTATCACTGCCACAGTATATACTGGTGCAGTTGGAGGTATAATGTTCTCTCTGGTAGCTTTCAACTCTGCATTTTCAGACTCTGTAGCCATGCAATCCAATGGAGGAAGAGTTTATTATGCTATGGGCCGTGATTATATACTACCAAAATTCTTTTCAAAGATCCATAAAAAATATCAAACACCTTCAAATGCATTAATATTTGTGGCAGGAATGGCATCTGTTCTGGCAGTAGGAGTTACCTTCCTGGTAACATATGGGGCTGGCATTCCAGTCATTGATATTGTGAGCGGAAATGCAGATTCTGCTGTAGTGGTCACTGCACTTACCGACTCTTTTGATTTATTAACAACACTGGCACTCGGGGGACTTATAATTACTCATATACTGCTTAATACCAGTGTCATGACAATGTTCTACAGATTAAAGGAGAAACATAAAGGCATTAAAAAAATAATCCATCCCGTCGAGCATTATATATTTCCAAGTATTGCAACTGTTATTTTCATATTTGTCTTGTATGAATCTGTAGTGCCACCGGTTTATCCTATAACTGATGGGATTATCATCATAGCCCTTTACTCCTTTTTCGCCGCTGGATATTCACTTTACCTTAAGAAAACGAAACCTGATAAGGTAAAGAATGCCGGAATGACAGTAAATCTGGCAGCAGAAGAAAAATTAAGTGGGGGTTCAAAATAAGTTTTATGCTCTATAATGCGACTACATAAAAACCTCCATTTATTTTCTTTGCTATTCGTACACCACTTATTGACTGTTCTATGTCTGCTAGAAATTTCTCAGTATTGATTCCGTGCTACGCTGCAGAGACATTGTAATCAGTTATCTTTATGATTTGGTCCATTTTATTAATATAAGCTTCATTCCGTGTGAATCTTTTATCAGGTTTTCAACTACTCTTAATAGGAAAATAAAATTAAACGTTGCACGAGCATTTAAACAAAATTATATGAAAATTTTGTTCCAATATTTACAGTTTCCAGCTCATTTTTGTCACTCCTCAAGAACACGGGTATTTCGACCACAATTTATAATATAATCAAGCTTTATAGGCATGGCACTAATTCATTCATTAATATTTTTGAATAAAGTAATTATGGATTTAAATATATATAATGAACGCAATCGCAACCACAATCAGCGTAGAAAATGTATTCACCTGGCCCTTGGACATTTTGCCACGGTTTTCGAATAAGGATCCCAAGACACTATCTACCTGACAGCCGAGGAATCCCAGTAAAGTAATTACTATCAACGGAATCAATTTAAAACTGTGAAAATCAAGAATAATATAAGAAATCGCTATTATGAGTGCCCCAAGTAATGCCATGGCTTCTCCAAGTATAGACACACCACCGTTAACTCCAGGCGTTATCTTTTTTAAATTGGTAATCATATATACATTCTTATCAAACACACCAATTTCTGATGCAAATGTATCTGCATTTACCGATGCAAATGAAACTGCAAATATAAGGAAATACGGAAATCCTCCTATTTTAGTTGCATTAATCGCCGCAATGAATATTCCTATCAATGCCGCATAAATAACATTAGAAGCATGCCTTTCCCCGTTCTTTCCCTCCTGTAATTTTTGTCTGGTTTTCTCCTTTATTCTATATTTTGTGGCCAACTGAGCCGTCACGGCAAATATAAGCATGAGTATAAGCCAGTACAGTGAGCCAAGTACAACTATAATAATTCCCACAATGAGTGCAGCAACAGTCCCTTTAAAATCAAAAATATGGAATTCCAGTGCCCCTATGAAGAGACTTACAAGTATAACTGTAGATGCAACAATATAATCAATGCTCATTAGTACCACCCGGTACTATTCTTAATTTGTATCTGATTTCATTGACAATAAGATAAATTAAAGCATCGCACATTGCATAATACATGTTTCATAGGTATAAATTATTTATGCTATACTTATGAATTATGCATTCAACAATGATATTATAAGGATACTATCCTTTTTATATATATTTATCTTAAATATATATAGTAAATGCTTAATATAAAGAGTAAATATATATTTAATGATAGAAATAGAAGAAAGAAATAATATGTATAATATGCCTTCAATAGATTATCTGGAAGGCATAAAATTAGTAGTATTCGATATGGACGGGGTACTATTAAAAGATAGAAATTCATGGGATGTAATAATAAACAGGTGCATGAAAAAACGCAATTTCAGAGAAAATATGGTATACACATTTGATTATATACACAGGAAGGGCATACCTGATCATCTTTATAATAATTTAACCGAATCCAGAATAAAATCATACATCAATTTAAACGATATGTCGTCCAATGTATTGAGAACCATTGAATATCTTAGGCAAAGAAAGATTAAAACTGCCATAGTATCTGCGGGATCGCATGTATTTGCCGGTTATATATCGGAATTGCTGGATTTCGATTATTATATAGGGAACGAAGTTGATGTTAATGGACATAAATTTATCAAAAATGTCGATCCTGCCAGAAAAGATGTAAATGTGGGCTTTATACAATCTAAATTTAAAATATTGCCGGGGGAAACAGTGAGTGTCGGAGATTCATTCATGGATCTTTCCATGAGAAAAAAGTCGAAATATTTTGTTGCGTTTAACCCTTCAAATTACAGGACATTGCAATATTCTGATTTTACGGTGGAATCAACAAACCTTTATGATATTATTGATAAATTAACCGGGCATTAAGTGATTTCCTTCTCATCATATATAATTTGTGTATAACATTTTATCCCAAAACTTTATGCTGTCAACCCCTATATAAGTGGATTTGTAGGTTTGAAGGTCAAAATCTAATGTCAAATCTTTAATATTTATATAAAATATACACAAATGAAAATCCTTGCTATCGGAACATGGGCATCTGGATTAAAACCTGGTAAAAGAAACACAACATATTTAATTGATAGTGACACACTTCTGGATTGTGGCCCGCACACAGCAGAATACCTTATAGATAAACATGTGGATATTTCAGGCATTAACAGAATTTTAGTTACCCATATGCATCTGGATCATGCTGGAGGAATTCCGGAACTTGTCTGGCAGAGAGGTCTTCATAGTATAGATACTCATATCAATATAGTCGGTCCCGATGAGATATACAGGGGTGTTACTGGAATTCTTGGTTTTTTTCACACCCCGGATTTTATGATGAAGGGAGTTACTTTCAACAATATGGAAAACAATTTAAAAATTATGCCTGGGATACATTCTGTGGATGAATACATGTACAGGTTGGACCTTTCTGGAAAATCCATATTCTACTCTGGCGATACGTCTTACACAGATGCGGCTGTTGAAATTGGAAGAAATTGTGATCTGTTTATACACGAGGCAACATACCAGGATACAATGGAAAACGAAGCAATAAAATATGGGCACTCAACTGTATCTGATGCCTTGAAGGCATTCAAGGGAAGTAAATCCAGGATTTTTATGCCAACACACATGTCCATTGAATCATTCCGGCAAATTTCAGCCATAAAGGATAAAAATATTATTGTGCCTGAGGATGGAAAAGAGTATTATATATGAAAGTTAGGAAAGTTGCATTTTTTGTCAACCCTCTGGCTGGATACGGGGGCATCAGGAATAATAAGGGCTCTGATGGTTTATCACTTGATAATATTGATGATTCAACATCTATTAAACGCGCTATTGAATTTCTTAAGGGAATCAATGCAGAAAATATTGAATTCAAGATACCTTCAGGGCCCATGGGTTCCAGTGAAATGGATCTGACCGGAAATACTTACAGTATTTCTTATAACCCCGCGGAACCATCTAGTAGCATTGATACTATTAATTTCCTTCGCGTAACGGCAGATGTGGATATTATCTGCTTTGTGGGCGGGGACGGAACAGCAAGAGACGTGTTGAGTGCAGGCACAAACTTACCCGTACTGGGAATACCGGCAGGAGTTAAAATGTATAGTTCAGTGTTTGCTATGAATATAAAACATGCCATTGAAATTTTTGATAAACTTTGTAAGATAGATACTGACTATATATATGCTGAGGTAGATGATATAGATGAAGAGAAATACAGATCAGGTATACTGGAAGTCAAGAATTTTGGTTCATTGCTGATACCGGATACTGAAGGAATGATCACCACATCAAAGGCTGAGTATCCAGTCTCATCCTCATTTGATATTGCTGAATATTTACTGGATAACATGGATCCTGAAACTTACTATATCATAGGACCGGGCAGCACCTGCAAGGCCTTAATAGAATCCATGGGCGCACATACAAACATGCTTGGCTTCGATATAATAAAAAATAAACATTTATTGGTAAGCGATGCAGGAGAGGAACAAATATATCATTATGCTACAACAAAGAAAATAAAAATAATTATATCGGTTATTGGAGGGCAGGGATTTCTACTGGGTAGGGGAAATCAGCAATTATCGCACAGAGTTATGGAAAGTTGTGGATTCAAAAATATATGCGTTATTTCATCTCCCGAGAAGCTTAGAGAACTTAAGGGATTATCTATTGATATAAATACTGATAATATTATAATCCCGGAATTCATAAGAATTGTGACCGGTTATGGCCAGTTTAAAATTATGAAAATTATTAAATAATATGTTATTGTCTTTATAAAATTCATTAATCCTGTTTTTTAAGGATTTTAATCTCAATTATATTTCACCGATTAAATTTTTAATTGGCAAATAATCATAATAATTTATATCTCACTTTTTAATTCCCTATGGTGCAAAAAGGAAAAACACTAGCAGGATTGTCAAAATACGTTAAAAAATCACCAAAGTGGTATTACTTTGTGCTGCCACTCTTTTTGATATTCGTTATAGATTATCTCATCACAGAAAATATACGGAATATTGTCGTCATGCTTATAATTCCGTTTTTCATTTTAATTATAATAGATTTTTTAACCATAAAGAAGACCAACAAAAAATTCAATAATAACCGGATATTCTATATGGATTTTATTTCAATTGCAATGGCAACTTTATTCTTTTGGGTGGCTGTGGGATTGAATCCGGTAATATCCATGCCTTACTATTATATACTAGCACTTTCAATGGCATTTCCCGCTTTTCTCAGATTCCTCGTGCTTTATATATATTACCCTTCAAATATTAAAATGGCGACGTTATTTTCGGCAAATTATACATTTTCATATATTATATCATCATTCGCATTCTATTATATAACAAGTAAAGCATTGAAATTCATAGTCCCGCTTGTAGTTGCAACACTTATATATATAGTATCTTCATACATATTTCTGATATTGAGTACCAGAAAGTTCACAAGAAGGTACAGATCAAAACCATCTGAACTCATAGAATTCTTTCTTAACAGGGATAATGATGGAGAGATAGGGGAAAAATTTTTTGATCGTGTTTATAACAGGAAGAAGAAGGTACCCGTTGTTACTGCAAACATAAAAACAGGGGATAAGGATCTTGTAACTCTAGTGTTCCCATTTGTTCATCCTGGGCCTTTCGGTAATCTATGCACAAGCAATCTTCCGTTGAAACTGGTAAATGAGACGAAGAGGGATAATTTAATGGTTTTCCATACAGCCACTACGAATAGCAATAACTGCAGCGGGAGAAACGATATAAAAAATATTGCAGCTTCTGTTACGAAATCGCTTCAAAAAATTAAATATGAAAACACCGTGTCAGATTTCATAAAATTCAATGTCGATGGATACGATGTATCACTTCAGAAACTTGGAAATTCAGGATTTTCAGCTGTTATACCATATAGCAAGGCCTTTGATGATATATCACTAGAATCTGGATTAAAGGTAATGAAGGCACTACATAGTAACGGAGCAGAAAATTTTGCCCTGCTTGATGCGCAGAACAGTTTCACGAAGGACGCAGAAGAACTTAAAGACTGTGATTTCCTGATATCACCAATAATAAAGAATTTTAAATCCATACCATCAGAATATCCTGCTGTTATCGGCTACGCCAGAAATTATAAGAAAATAGATGGTCTGGCATCCATGGGGATTCAGGCACTGGTTTTCAAAATAAAGGATTATTATAACGCTATAATTCTTACAGATTCCAATAATATCAGCAGGGATATTATAAAACTTGCAAGGTCTAAATCGGATCAGCGTATTAGAAATATGGACATATACACCACGGATAACCATGTTGTAAATGTTGGCCAACTAGATATAAATCCCCTAGGCATGCATTGCGATCCTGTCGAAGTTGCTAATCTAATAAATAAAACAGTGATCGATGCACTTGAAAAAACAGCCCCTGCATCTGTAGGGATGAATACAGAATATGTAAATGTTACAATGGGAGAGGAAAATGCATTCCACAACCTAATAAACACGGTTCTGAGTTCTATACGTACAGCAAAATATTCAATAGGTTTTGTTCTATTTATTTCCATGTTTATTTCTGTACTGTCATTCCGTTACCTGGTTTTCCACTTATAATTTTTTTCTGCTAAGCACCAGGTCTAGTATAACAAATGCGGTCATTGTCTGGATAACTGGAACCGCCCTGAAAGATATAAAGGGATCATGTCTACCTGTGACTTTTATCTCCGATTGCTTCATTGTTGTAATATTAACACTTTTCTGTGGTATTCTAATTGAAGAGGCTGGCTTCATTACAACGTTGAACTCAACAGGCATCCCATCTGTAATGCCACCCAGAACACCACCGCAATTGTTTGTTCTTGTCATTATTTTTTGCCCATCTGTATAAAACTCATCATTGGCCTCTGATCCACTCATGCTTCCCAGGTCAAATCCTGCACCAAATTCTATGCCTTTAATTCCAGGTATAGAGAACATTGCTTTAGATATTTCACTCTCTACAGAATTGAAAAAAGGTTCTCCCACTCCTGGAGGAATATCGTATACAGAAGTTTTAATGATACTCCCGAGGCTATCACCATTCTTTATTATTTTGAGGATAGTATTATATAATATACCATCGAGGTCTTTGTCTGGCATTCTTGTTCTGTAGTTGTATACATCTTCAGGATCTATCGGTGGTTTCCCTTTCATATGTATGTTTCCTGCTGATTTTATATAAGTTACAATATTTATTCCATAACCATTAAGTATATCCATTGCCATTGCACCAGCAGCCACAAGTGGTAGTGTCATCCTTCCTGAGAAAAATCCACCACCTTCATAATTTCTGTATTCGCCGTATTTGTAAAACATGGTCAAATCCGCATGACCTGGTCTCGGGTTATTCATGAGTTCGTCGTAATGCTTGTCTATATAATCCTTGTTTTTAAAAATAAACGTGAATGGAGACCCATCGGAAAACCCATTTCTTGATCCTGCAATGATCTCCATGGTATCTTCTTCGTTTCTCTGCGTGGTTATAATACTCTGTCCCGGCCTTCTTCTGTCCAGCCATTTCTGGATATATTCACTTTTAATTTTTATTCCGGCAGGTAACCCGTCCAATGTTCCGCCTATATAAGGGCCATGGGACGAACCAAAAACTGTAAGTTTTATCTCATTGCCTATTGAAAACATTAATTATGATGTACTGATAATTTATTAATATTTTTATATTACAATGTAATGACATATTATAGCTCCGTGGTGTAGCGGCCAAGCATTACTGGCTCTGGACCAGCAGACGGCAGTTCGAATCTGCCCGGAGCTACTGTAGTTTAAAAATATTGAATAATTTAATTAAAGAGTGTCAAATTTACTCCCATGGAAGATGAACTTTTACTTGAATACTGTGAATTAATAGATAAAAAATTGCCCGTTAACCATAAATTCTTTCTTTATGAGGCTGAGATAAAAATTGTACAATCATTTCTTGGTCTGGCCATTTCAGAGGCAAGGAATATAGAGAAAATAAGGGAGATGCTTGATATACTTGATACGTTGAACGAAAATATCTACGATAAGGATACAGTACTGCCCGATGCCTTGAGAAAGAGCCTGAGAAGGGAAACAAAGGAGTGGATTGATATAGACCAAAAAATGGATAATGGTGATAAATATACAGCTTACCTTGTTCTTGCATCCTCAAATCTGAGAATAGCATTATCATATTTGATTTCACTGAAAAAAGATGAAGACTTTTCAGAGTACATCGGAGAATATCCTGTTGAATATATGCAAAAATTGATAAATATGATAAATAATGAAGCCGTTGGGAATGTTTTACTTTAATTTTTCAATATCCGTGGAATTTATATAATCCTTATAAGTTATGGGCTCCTTTACATATCTATATAATGACGTGTTCTCTTTATAATAGTCAAGCTGCAGCATATAGAATTGTTCCTTTGTCAGAACCCCCTTTTTCTCCAGTGAGCCTAAAACAGGCTTGAATATTGTGGGCGTTATTTCCTTTACAGGGTTCATTCCTAGTTTGGCACGGATAATATTGAACATGTCTGCAAAGGAAACTTCGTCCCTGGTGCATATATCTATTATGCCTGATCTTTCCATGGAGTTCTTTATCACAGTAATCACATCGTTGATATGAACAGGTGCCATATTTCCACTTCTGGGGAGGTAAGGAACATGACCTTTTGCAGCATTAAGAAGCATTTTGGTAAATTTATCACCGGGACCGAACATTGTGGATGGCCTGATTATAAGCGATGTTTTTACCATGCTTGCATTGTCCTCTGCAAGTCTCTTGTATCTGAAATAGTCAGTCTTTCCCTTATCGGCATTTATGGCAGAAAAGTAAATGAGTTTCCTGTCTCCCCTCAATTCCTGCATGGCCTGGACTATATTTTTCATGCCCTTCAGCGATAAATCCTCATGGGTCTCTTCCTTTTCCACAAGGACATCAATAGCATGAACAATAACATCATAATTTTCAATAGCATTTTTCACGTTATCATATTCTCTGATATCCCCCTTGATGTATTTTATACCGAGGTTGTCCAGTTCCTCTGAATTATTCCTTGAAAAATAAGCCTTTTCTTCGGCATCCATCTGCTTCAGGATGTTGCTACCAACGAATCCTGATCCTCCCAGAACTATCAATTTCATGGTACTGTATGGACTATGTATATAAAAATCTTCTACAAAGCAGTACACTACTAAATATGACACAAAGCCATCGCTATATTTTTATTCATTAAACACTTACTATCATCATGGCAGATTTTTCCAATACAGACAGGGACGTTTTCCTCATAAAAACAGATATGATAGACAGGGGTGCCTTGATGTCCAGGTATAGCAGAACACTAAATCTTGATATAAGAGATGTTTATGAAAAAGAATTCAAAAACAATCCTGAAAAAGCTAGCAGCTTCTATAAAAGAATATTCCTTGATTATGGTGATGAATCTGTGGCTGAACTCACAACGGCTCAGCTTGGCATTCAGAATATTTCAAATGTTCTTTCCAAGGTCATGGAAGAGCCCAGAATAGGATTATCGTATCTGGAAAAATCCTCAAGGTATGTAAAATATAACAAGAAGGTAAAGGGGGACTATCTATTTTTAAAGGGGGCTGATGCAGGTATTCCTGGTCTCCAGGATGAATACAATGAAATATGTACTGATCTTTTTGATTTTTATTCTTGTTCCTATCCGGAACTGATGAAGTATCTTGAAGAGGCAAATCCACCGGAAAGCTTCATGTTTGAGATAGGTGGCAGAAACTATAATTATAATAATTTGAAGTCAGTAGATGATGAAATAATAAAAAAGTCATACAGGTCATCTCTGCGTTCGGCGGTGCTTGATGAGATAAGATCACTTTTACCAGCATCAACACTCACAAATATGGGATTATCTGGTAACGGAAGAGCATTTATTTCACTTATAGAAAGGCTCAATGCCTATGATACACCAGAAAGCAGGAAATACGCTGAAATGATTTACCGGGAATTGGAGCCAGAACTTCCCGAGCTCATTGATGATGCCGTAACATCACACGGCAAGGATCAGGTTAGTTATATCAATGCCAGAGATTCTATTGGTACAAATATTGTAAATAGTGAGGTTAAGCCAGGAAGTGTTAAGTTGATAAACTACATGGAAGAGAAGCAGGCAATGGATATGGCGGTAAGAATGTTAATTTACCAGAATACTGGAGTGTATGAAAGTATTTCTCTTACTCCTGAGGAGGAGATTTCTCTTATAAAGGAACTCATTTCTATCAGGGGAAACCGGAGGCACAAGATAGGTCGGGCATTCGAGTCAATTAACTATACATTTGAAGTAAATATGAACTATGGTGCATTCCGGGAATTCCAGAGACACCGTTTTTTTTCAATTATAAGAAAACCCCTGAGCACAGATTATGGTTATGATATACCTGAAAATTTAAGTAAAATGCCGGAACTAAGGAAGAGATTTGTGGAGTTAATGGATCAGGCACGGAACATGCATAATGAACTGCAGAAAAAGTATGGATTAAAGCTGGCACAGTATGTAGTCCCATACGCGTTCAGATATCCAGTGGTTTTCACCGCAAATCTAAATGAGCTTGCATATTTCATAGAACTCCGTTCAAATCCTCAGGTGCATCCGGACCTCAGAAGGGTTGCATTTGACATTTACAACGAAATAAAGGTGGTACATCCCGTACTTGTCGGTCTTATAAAATACATTGATACTGGAGATTACCGTCTTGGTCGCCTCCCAGCAGAGGTAAGAAAGGAAACAAAGAAAAAAGTCTTTTCAGATAGGTCAAATTAAAATTATTTTAATCATTTAATTTTAATATTCTAATTTTAGAAAAATTTATATTGAAGAACATATTTATGAATCGATTGTTATGATGTCAGGTCAAACCCCAATATTAATATTAAAGGAAGGTACAGAAAGGCAGCAGGGAAAGAATGCCCAGAAGAACAACATTGAAGCCGCCAAGGCTATTGCAGATGCTGTAAGGACAACCCTGGGTCCGAAGGGCATGGATAAGATGATGGTTGATTCTATCGGTGATATAATTATATCCAATGACGGTGCAACCATTCTTAAGGAAATGGATGTAGATCATCCCACTGCAAAAATGATTGTTGAAGCATCAAAATCACAGGATACTGCTGTAGGCGACGGTACAACCACAGTTGTGGTTCTCGCAGGAGAGTTGCTTAAGCAGGCTGAGGCGTTGCTTGATCAGGGAGTTCATTCCACCATAATAGCAGACGGGTACCACCTCGGAGCAGAGGAGTCAAGAAGACAGCTTATAGCAATGTCTGTAAATGCCAATAATGATGAAATACTGAAAAAGATTGCAATTACTGCACTTTCTGGAAAAAACACCGGTGTCAGCGCCGAATTTCTTGCTGACCTTGTGGTTAATGCTATAAATGCAGTTTCAGAGACAGATGGCAAAAAAATTGTTGTTGACACTGCAAATATAAAGGTTGATAAAAAGAGCGGTGGAAGTGCAGCTGATACAAAATTCATAAGCGGGCTTATAATAGATAAGGAAAAAGTCCATTCAAAGATGCCCTCTGTTGTAAAAAATGCAAAAATAGCATTAATAAATTCCGCACTTGAAATCAAGAAAACGGAAATAGATGCAAAGGTCCAGATAACAGACCCCTCAAAGATACAGGACTTCCTTGACCAGGAAAGTGACACCCTCAAGGAAATGGCTGAAAAAATACACAAATCAGGAGCAAACGTTGTTCTATGCCAGAAGGGTATAGATGACACAGTTCAGTATTACCTTGCAAAATATGGAATATATGCTGTAAGGAGAGTTAAACAGAGTGATATGGAAAAGCTTGCAAAAGCAACAGGCGCAAAGATGGTAACAGACCTAGATGATATCTCCAATGAGACAATGGGAAAGGCTGAAACTGTAGAAGAGAGAAAGATCGGCGATGATAGGATGACATTTGTAACCGGCTGTGAAAATCCCAAGGCTGTAGATATACTTATCAGAGGAGGAACAGAGCACGTTGTTGATGAAATAGAGAGAGCACTAAACGATGCAATCAGGGTTGTTGCAATAACCAAGGAAGATGGAAGATATCTTCCAGGAGGGGGCGCAACTGAGGCTGAACTTGCAATGAAACTCAGATCATATTCCAACAGTGTTGGTGGCAGGGAACAGTTATCCATAGAAGCATTTGCCAAGGCACTTGAAATTATACCCAGAACTCTTGCAGAAAATGCCGGAATGGATCCAATAAACACCCTTATATCACTAAAATCAGAGCACGAGAAGGGAAACAAAAACTTCGGTGTGGATATGGATGCAAATAAAATCAGCGATATGCTCAAAGCAGGCGTCTTTGATACATTCCGTGTTAAAACCCATGCCATTGAAAGCGCTGTGGAAGTTGCCACAATGATACTCAGAATAGACGATGTCATTGCAAGCAAGAAATCCTCTGCACCAGCAGGTGGAGCCGGTGGCATGCCAGGAGGCATGGGTGGCGGTATGCCCGGTGGAATGGGCGGATACTGATTTTTTTATTTTTCCATTTTTTATAAAGTATAAATATTATTTAACAATGTTTTAACGGTGACATAGAATGATGCAGTTTAATATTAGTTCTACCGAAAGGGATTATGAGACTGATTACGATGTAATTATAATAGGTGCAGGTGCAGCCGGCTATTCTGCCGGGGTATATATAAAAAGATCTGGAATGAGTGTTGCTATTCTTGAACGCGAAGCAGTCCCAGGTGGAAACACTGCAGTATCACCTCTTGTTGAGAACTATCTCGGGTACAGGGCTATAGATGGAGCCGATCTGGCCGAGGATTTCAGGAAGCACTACGCGCAGTATGGAAAAATAATTACGGAAATTGATGTGCGTGATATAAAGAAAGACGGAGATAAATTTCGGATTATCACAAACAGGTCCGACTTTACTGCAAAGGCTGTTATAGTTACAACCGGAACAACCCATAGGAAAATGAATGTGAAGGGTGAGGATGAATACTATGGTAAAGGTATATCCTACTGTTCAACATGCGATGGATATTTATTCAAGGATAAGGATGTTGCTGTGATAGGTGGAGGCAATTCTGGTGCCATATCTGCACTTTACCTTGACGGTATAGCCAAAAGTGTTTCTATTATAGCCCACTCTAAAATTAAAAAATGTGAGGATGCCTACGTAAAATCCATTGACGAAAAAAAGATTCCTTTTATACTTAACGCTGAAACCGAGGAGTTTGTTGGAGACGGAAAGAAACTCACTGAATTAAAGTACAAGGATCTGAAAACCGGTGAGGAGAAAACTATTAAACTGGATGGAATTTTTGTTTATATCGGTGTTATACCTCAGACAGCTTTCCTTAAGAACATAGGTGTGAAACTGGATAACCACGGATTCATAATTGGCGATGAAAAGGGGAGGACAAATATACCGGGAATATATGCAGCAGGTGATGTATTATCAGGCAGTGAAGAGCAGATAGCCACCGCAGTAGGTGACGGGAGCAAAGCTGCAATAACTCTTTATACTGATATAATAAATAAAAAGTTTTAAATTTATTCTTTTTCTATCGAATCTATGAAGAGAGACATACTTTCCGTTGCAGATATGCAGAATGATCTTGAAGATATAATCGATTTGTCAATTAAATTGAAGAAATATAGAACCATTAAATTTTCGGAAAAGAAGATACTTGGGATGATTTTTGAAAAACCCAGCACAAGAACCAGGATATCCCTTGAGGTTGCAATGGAGCAGCTGAACGGGCATGCCATTTATCTCAGTCCCAAGGATATGCATCTTGGAGACGGAGAGACTATCGCTGATACGGCAAGGGTAATGTCCAGATTTCTTGATGTAATTTCTTACCGTGCGTTCGATTACAGGAATGTAAGGGAACTGGCAAAATATTCTACTGTACCAGTACTCAACGCTCTTGATAACAAGGAGCATCCCATGCAGATTGTGGCAGATTTTATGACCATAATGGAGAAGAGGCACAGGCTTGAAAACCTTAAAATGGCATACATAGGTGATGGAAACAATATGGCAAATTCACTTCTTCTTGGTGCTGCCATCACAGGAATGGATATATCAGTTGCATGTCCGGAAAACCACGATCCCGATCAGGACATACTTTACAGAGCGAAGGACATAGCCCTAAAAACTGGAAGCAGGATAGAAATAGTAAGGGATCCCAGAACCGCAGTTGATTCGTCAGATATAGTATATACTGATGTATGGGTTTCCATGGGTGAAGAAAATGAAAAAGATAAAAAGGAAAAGGCCTTCAAGAATTTTCAGGTTAATGAAAATCTGGTGGATTTCGCAAATAAAAACTATATATTCATGCACTGTTTACCTGCCAGAAGGGGTCTTGAGGTTACCGATGAGGTGATAGAGGGAATACACAGTGTCGTATTTGACGAGGCTGAAAACAGGCTTTACAGCGAAAAAGGAGTAATATATACCGTACTTTCATAATATTTTAGAGATTGGCTGTACATACATTGTATAATTTTTATAACATTGAGTATATTCTTTTTCACTAGGGATTTAAATAATGTACAAAGCGCCCGCGCCGGGATTTGAACCCGAATCTAAGGCTCCGCAGGCCTTCAGGATATCCAAATTACCCCACACGGGCTCATTAGTATGGCTTATACATATTTTAACTTTATAATTTTACATAAATAGAAGAATATGTTGGAGATTCTGACAGCACTATAAATGAAATTAATCTGCCCTGAATTTAGGTAAAATAATGTCAATAAGTGACGGATTCCCAATAATAGCAGATGAAACAGCCTTCTGGAATGCATCTTTAAGTTCTGATATATCATTAACGGTGTATGAGTCAACACTAAAACCCTTTGCTATTGTTGCAAAATTAATTCTGGGATTGTCAATATCTATAAATTCCGTGTCCTTTGAATTTTTAATATATTTTTCCGTTGTGTTTTCAAAATACGGCCACTCTATTGCCCAGGACCCATTATTCAAAATAATATATATTACTCCTAACCCGTAATGTTTAACACTCCACAAGGCAGAGGTGATATTTCCGAAGATTGCATCTCCGTCTCCCGTTATGCAGACCACCGGTTTGTAATTTTTAACACCAGATATGTAATTCTCTTCGTTTCTGGCTAAAAATGTACCATAGGCCATGCCCACAGGAGAACCCAAATGCCCACTGGGGTTGCTGAAAAATGTTCCGGGGGTATTAAGGTTTATCTGCTGGTTCAATCCATTGTATGATTTGATGCTGCCATTAACAAGTGCCATCCCCGCTTTCCATTCCTTATTGAGGACATACCCGATAGAATTGTCAGATAGTATGCCCTTTTCAATATCTTTAGCAGCCAAATTTTCTATATCTCTCATTAATTTCTCATGTTTCTCAATAACAGAGGCTTTCCTATTTTCGATAACTTCCCTTTCTTTATGATTCAGTTCCGTTTTTTTCATTATTAATTCCAGCGTTGGTCCAAGGTCACATTCTATATCAATAGAGTTGAACAGGTTGGAGGATCCATAATCACCACCGCTATAGATATCCCTCCTTCTTACAAATTCTGTGGAAAAATCTATAATATCCTTATCCACAGGGAAGGCATTTCCGGGAAGTATCCCGAATTCAAATAGAAGCAGAAGGTCATCGTTTGCAGTTTCGGGTACATACATTCTTGGAACAAAACCCAGATGCATCCGATTTTGCAGTGGAAAACTCATGAAATAGCGGCGTTCCTTAACACCTATTCCGAAATTATCGGCAAATTTAATCATTGTATCCACATATTCCATATTTCTTCCTGCATGCGAAACAAAAATTTCAGGATTATTTGAAGCGAGTATTTTGCCCATTATTACTTTTATGGTATCAATATCCGGTAATCTTTTGTTATAATAAAATTTCTTTGTCCTGATTTCCATCCCATCGTAGGGTTTCTGCATGAGATCATGGCGCAATGTCAGAAATGATATGCCTTTTGGTTCGAGTTGGGTAATAAAAAATGCCTTTGATAAGTCTTCCTCCATCATCTCCTCCGACTGTGAATTGTTTGACCATTTAACCCATGGCTCGATGATATCAAGATGCTTTGAAGAATAATGGCTGGTAGGATCATTCAGAAGATGTGTCCCGGGAATATCTCTGGAAGCAAGTACCAGAAGAGGTGCCATATTTAAGTATGATGAATATAGTGCACCGATGGAATTCTGTGTTCCGACTATCCTATCCACGAGTGCGATGCCGGTCCTGTTTTTTGCCAGAGCATAACCTTCCGCAGAACTTATTGCAGTAAATTCATGTAATGCCTGTACCCATTTCGTCCCTTTTTCAACA
Source organism: Thermoplasmata archaeon (assembly GCA_021826795.1). Next base: position 14,503 of record JAKAYM010000003.1, on the reverse strand, counting down.
GATATTGCATCCTGAATTTCTGCCATTCCGGCTCCTGTTGTTCCGAAAATAAAATTATTTCCATATAATTTCAGAGATTTTATTAAAACCTGTGCCAGTGTTTTAATTTCATAATTTTTATCCATTAAATCAAATCTCTTTTATGAATTTAAGTCTTTCCAAGGTTATGTATCATATTATGTGTAAATATAAACCTCCCTGTTAATAATGAAATGATCATTAAATAACAGGGAGAAATACCTCTTTTGAATCCAGGAGGTAATAAAATATTGGAATATACCGCTTTGAATTCACAAATCATTAAGTGTATCGATAAGTGAGGTAAAACAGGAGAATCCATCACGGGAAATCTCCACGAAGTTATATTCTGGAATGAGTCTATCAAATCAATTGAGGGTCGTTGATTTATGTACTTTAGGCAAATTTTTAAAGAACAATAGAATAAAAAAATTTATAGAAAAAATGACAGATATAAATATAAATGAGTATTTTAAAATATAAGACGATAAAATATATCCTATTATTAGGGCGAATATTGGGATAACAATAGAATTTAATGTATTTTTTAATCCATATATACTGCCTGAGATATTTTTATCTATATACTTGAGATTAATAAGACTATGGAATAAAGATAATATCGATTCCATAAATCCGCTTGCAAACAACACAATATAGATTGAATACAGATAATAATGTGATAAATATATAATATAATAAACGAATATAAATGAAAATGATATAAATATATAATATTTATGGATAATTTTCCTGCTCTCTGTTTTTATTTTTGAAGTTAAAAACGTACCAATTAAGCTCCCAAGCAATGAAGAAACATAGAATGATGTTAATATAATTGCACTTACTTTTATTATATCATGTGATATAAACACAATAAGGGGCATAGTCATTACCATAGCCGCCCCATTAACTATCGCCAAAATGGTGAAAAGTTCGATAGTATTATTATTCTTTAAATATAGTATGCTATCTCTAAGGCTCTTCAATTTAGTTAAACTGAATTTTTTGGTTTCAAATTTTATTCCACTAACATCTAACGATAGAAAAACTGAGGTCACCAATCCATAAATTATAAGCATAAATAGTATTGAATATATATAATTATATGCTAATAACATACCAAGTGAAAGAAGACCAATAATTGATGAGATAAAAATCACCGAATGTAAATTTTTAAAATATTTTTTGGAACTTTCATTTTTAACGATGTGTTGCTGGATAGCCATAAAACTCAGATTAGAAAAAGTTGATAACAACCGCAATATAAATAATAGTAGTAGAAAAATAATATAATTATTAAATGAAAAATTTAACAGATCTAAAAGCATAAAAAACAGAATAACTACCTTGAACATTTCAGAAAATGTTAATAGTAATTTTTTATTTTTTATGCTATCAGTTAATGGCCCTATGATAAATGAAAATATAGCCGGTATGTAAAATACAGATAACGTTATACTCCCCAGCAATATCGAACCGGTTCTAATTAGAATTAAATCAACGAAAATTAATGCTGCCCCATATAATAAAGAATTCAAAAAAATTGCAATATATATTTTTTCGTAATTGTTAAGCATAATCCTAAAATACAAACCTTTATATATACATATATCGCATCAATATCTTGATAGACATGAAAGAACATATAAAATGGAGTATAGAAGTTGATAGATTTGGTGTGATAAAATATTCTGAAATTAATGGAGAGAATGATCCAATAAGCCCGAAAATGGCTAACTTAAGATGTGGCGTAGAGCTTGAAATACTTTATTAATATTATTTTATTCTGAAATTTATGATATACAATAAAAATCTGATATTAATAATCATGCCTACCGAGCTATGCAATTTTCGGTGTGTTTATTGTTATGAAAATTTTATTCTTAAAAAGATGGAAACTAAAACTTTTAACGGTATTAAAAATTAGATATTGAATAGAGCACCTACACTTGAAGAATTAACCATAGATTGGTTTGGAGGAGAGCCCATGCTTGCATATAATATAATAAAAGATATAATGCAATTTTCACACCGCTTGTCAGAGAAATACAATTTTACGCTCATATCATCTATGACCACAAATGGTAGTTTACTAACATTAAAGAAGTTATATGAATTGAATGAGTTGGGAGTTAACCGCTTTCAAATTTCTTTTGATGGAAATCAGGATCTGCACGATAAACTCAGGATAACCAGAGTTGGAAATGGCTCTTTCAAAATTATATATCGGAATTTAGTGAATCTACATAATAGTAACTTAAGATCATCAATCATAATTCGGCTACATTTAAATAAAAATAATTATGAAGGTATATCAAAATTCATCGACAAATTATCAGAGGATTTTGCATATGATGATAGATTTTTGTTATTTATACGTGGGCTATCTAAACTGGGTGGGAAAAATGACAATGATTTACCGGTTATAGAAAATCCTGAGATAGTGAAAAATATGATAACAACCCTGACATTAAAAGCGAGGAAATTACATTTAACATTGTATAGAGATGCTTGTATAATGTGTTATGACGCCTCGTTCTCGGAATATGTTATAAGGTCTGATGGTAGCATACAGAAATGTACTGTAGCCTTATATGACGATAAGAATACTATATGGAAAATAAATGAAGATGGAACAGTAAATATAAACACTGATAAATTGACATATTGGGTTAGGGGTCAGTTATCTGGGAATCCGGCACAGCTAAAATGCCCACTAAGGTCTAAAAATTGAAATATTCATAAACTATGTAAGGAATCCCAAGGTGAAATTAAAGTATTGCAATATACGGCTATTATAAATAGTCTTAGCCTTAATTTGAGTCAAAATGTTTTACTCTTAAATTCAAATAAATAATTTGGATAATGTAATTATTTTACTTCTATGAAAAACCTATACTTAACATTCCTTTATGCCACCGCTAAATAGTTATTCACTTTAGCGTTATCTACTCTATAGTTTTTCACTATTTCCTTCATTGAAAGCTTCTTCAGAATTCCAAAGTGTAGTTCATTAGTAGTTATAGATAGTTTAAACCTATGCAAATCTAAATAGATATATATAAAGAATAATTTATATAAATATATTAGCAAGGTAATCTAAATGCCTGGAAGAATATGGACCGGTGAGGAGAAGTATAATATTATAATGGAATCATTCCAGAATCCTGATATTACCATAGCAGAGATATGCAGGAACCATGGAATAGCTGTATCAATGTTCTACAAATGGAAGGATCAGTTCTTAGAAGGAGGAAGAAAGGAACTGGAATGATGAGAATAAATCCATGCAGAGAAATGCCTTTTTCATAACCTATCGATTGTACCTGGTGGATAAGGCCAGGAGACATGAATACAGATCTGATGAATGATAATATTTATTTTTAATGGCCTTTATCTTTTCCCATAGGTTTTATTATAAACTTCATCATGTGTGCCAATTTTTATAAATATGGCCATGCAGTCTTCTTCCTCTATTCTATAGAGTATTACGATTTTTTGCCTGTTTACTTTTACTGTTCTGTAATTTTTGATACGGCCTGTTTTAGTGGCACCGATATAGGGATTTTCCTTCACCGCATATATTTTCTTTTTAATCTGTTCTTTGATATTTTTATCTTTAACCTTTTGTATATAATCTTCTATAGCAGATAAATCAATAGAATAATTATCACACATTTAAATCATGAAAATAGAGAATCTATGTCAGAATCATCTTTTATTATATGCCTACCATATATTCCTTTTCGGATATTCTCTTTGTCTATTTCTTCGGCATTTTTCCAGAAATCATCAGAATTAACTTCACTGTAAAACCATGCAAAGCTGTCAAGGTCTATAGGATTGTCGAAATCTTCTGCATCGATATAAGGCTCCGTTTTATCTGCCAGTTCCTCAAGTTCCTTTCCATTTTTATTAATATATGGTTTTATAAGATTATCTATAATAACTGAGGTTTTATTATCTATTTTAAAATCATCATTAATAAGCTCTGATTCCTTTGCAGGATTGGTACCTGCCTGTTCTTTAATTATAATATCTTCTTCAAGGTCTTCAATGTTTTTTATATCTTCAGAATAAGGACCAAAATAATAACGCTTGAATGATAGATCAGATAATCTTTTTCCATATTTTTTAACATATTCATATTCAGCAAAATAAGAAAGTTTTTGTAATTTCTTCTGGGACAATGGACCATATTTGCTTAATAGATATTTAACAAGGTCTACTCCGCTTATTTTTACTTTCTCCATATACTACAATTAAAATCACTATATATACATTTTTCGTTATAGCATACTTATAATATAATCCAGTAATTATATAATGTTATTTTTATATTACAAAAACAGGATCGGAAGTATATAAATAAAGAATTGAGAACACTAACCTAGCATGTTACTGCATTGAACTTTTATAATCATGCAAGGGACGGGATTTGAACCCGCGAACTCCTTCGAGATAGAATCTTAAGTCCTACACCTTTGGCCAAGCTTAGTTACCCTTGCGTTCCGGTAGTAATATGTTTTTGATTAATAAGTTTTTTTAAGAGCATCCTGAAGAGATAATATAATATTTATATGATATATCACTAAGATATTATGGATGATGAAAATAATAATGCTGTTATGGGATTTAAAATGGAGGAGGAGCCAAAATGGATAAGGGTATCCCTGGATGATGGAGCCGTACTGGAAATTAAAATGGAAATAATGTCAATCATGAAAGTTGGAAACGATCCAAACACCGGGCTTCCACAGTATGGCATAAATGCAGTACCTATGATAAGAACCATGAAGGTACCGAAAGAAGCTATAAAAAAGAAAACTGAAGCTGATAAAGGCCTTTATAGATAGGAAAATATTCGTACAAATAAATTTAAATTATCTACTGAAATAGAGTAAAATGGATGAAATGGATTTTAAGATTTTAGACATGTTGCGGGAAAATTCAAGAGAAAAAAATATGGAGATAGCAAGAAATTTAAACGTTTCAGAGGGAACCATAAGGAAGCGTATATTTAATATGGTAAGTTCCGGTGTAATTCAAAAGTTTACCGTGGAAACTGCCATATCTATTGAGGGTATAGTTTTAATAAAACTGGATTCAAGAATAGCAACAAACACAATTAAACTTTTGAAAAACATTTACAGGGATGTTTACGAATTTTCCGGTAGAATTGACGTTGCTGTGAGGATCCTGAAAAGTACAATTGATGAATTAAATATGGAGGTAGATAAAATCAGAGATATGAGTGGTGTACTGAACACAGATACAATGGTAAGGCTTAAATGAAATTTAACGATATTATTATATATTCTGAATAAATGTAGAATTGGGTAATTTACATGTCTGAAGAAAACATAATCTTTGTGGGAAGAAAACCAACTATGAACTATGTACTGGCTATTGTGACTCAGTTTAATAATTCTGATATAAATAGAATAGTGATAAAAGCAAGAGGAAAAGCCATAAGCAAGGCAGTTGATATTGCAGAAATTACCAAGCATAAATTTATCCAGACAGCAACATATGAAAGCATCAAGCTTGATACAGAAACGCTAGAAGGAGAAAATGGGCCTTCAAACGTTTCATCCATAGAAATAGTACTTACAAAATAAATTTTTATAATGTGTAAAAAAAATTTCTACAAAACCTTAAATCATAATTTTCTATACATAAATATCACTTGGTGTTTCGATGAAAAACTTCTATGAATGGCAGTATGGTCTCAGGGATAAGATTAATGAGGTTAATTCACGACTTCTTGAATCCATAAAAACTGACCAGAATTATCTGTTCGATATGGCAAAATATACGATTGATGCCGGCGGCAAAAGGTTCCGACCCCTGCTAACAATACTGTCATATGAAATATCCTGCTACGAGCCATACGAAAAAATTCTGGACCTTGCCGCAGGTTACGAATTAATCCATACTGCCAGTCTCATACATGACGACATAATAGACAAATCAAAATACAGACGTGGCCGTGAAACTCTGTATTCCCGGGATGGTATTGACAATGCCATAGTAGTTGGAGACTATCTTTTTGCAAAGGCATACGAGCTCGGATCCAGATATGGGCCTGAGGTATCAAAAGTGATGGCTGATGGGTCTTCACATCTTGCTGAGGGTCAGGTTATAGAGGCTTTGAATATAGGAAATCTTTCACTTAGTATTGAAACATATAACAATATAATAAAAAATAAGACAGCGTACTTTTTTTCGGCATGTGCAGAGGGTGCAACCATAGCCGGCAGGGCGGATAAAACAGTTAGAAAGAAATTAAGTGATTTTGCCTTCAACATGGGCATGGCATTTCAAATTACAGATGATATACTGGATATAGTTGGCAATGAAAAGGAAATGGGGAAGCCAACGATGGTAGATTTAAACCATGACGTTATAACACTTCCCATAATACACGCCTTATCCCATGTAGATTCTGCAGATATGAAAATACTGGTAAGTATACTGCACGGTCAATATAAAGAAACCGATTATAAAATTAAATTCAGGGATTTACTTTTTAAATCAGGGTCTCTGGAATATGCTTTCAAGATAGCAAAGGACTATATTCTCAGATCAGTAGAAAATTTAAACGGTATAGGCAGATCAGAAGACCTGGGTCTATTAATGGACTTGGCACTTATTGTGGTGGATAGAATTAATGAATCAGGAGTGATATAATGACAAGGGTATTATTGTATACAGGAAAAGGTGGAGTTGGCAAGACAAGTGTTGCAGCATCTACAGCGTCAATGCTGGCAAAAAACAACAGGAAAACCATAGTGATGTCAACAGATCCTGCTCATAGCCTCAGTGATTCTCTAAATACAGAAATTAAATCTCAAGCTACAAAGATTTCAGAGAATCTATATGCTCAGGAAATAAATATAAACGATGCAATAGAATCACACTGGAAGGATCTCAGGGAGTACCTGACAGCCCTATTCCAGTACCAGGGCCTCGATCCTATTTCAGCAGATGAAATAGCTATACTTCCAGGTTTTGAGGAAGCCACATATTTGCTGTACATAAATGATTATATAAAGAACAATGAATACGATGTAATTGTTGTGGACAGTGCCCCGACAGGAGAGGCATTGAGGATGCTTTCATTTCCCGAGGTTATGCGCTGGTACATGGAAAAGGTATTTCCCATAAGCAGGACTGCTGCCAAAATAGCCAGACCCATAATGCGACCTTTCACTGGTATACCCATGCCTAATGACAAGGTATTCAAGAGTGCGGAAACACTTTACGATGACCTGGGCGAAATACATAAAATTCTGGAAGATCCGGATATCACTTCCATAAGGCTGGTAACCAACGCCGATCAGATGTCTTTCAATGAAACCAAGCGTGCGTTTACATATTTGCTTCTCTATGGATATCCTGTGGATGCAATAATAGCAAATAAAATATATCCGGAAAATACCGGCGATTTCTTCAGCAATTGGAGGGAAACACAGGCACAAATAATTGGAGAAATCGACGCCTCATTTCCAGAAATAAAGGTTTTTAAAAGTTATCTGCAAAACTATGAACTCATGGGCCAGGGGAAGGTGCTCAAATTTGCTCATGACCTTTATGGTCCCGAGGATCCATATTCCGTCTTTTATAAGGGAAAACCCATAGAATTCACAAGAGAGAATGGCAAAACCACAGTCAAAATGAAGCTTCCATTTGCAGATAAAGAAAATCTGAATCTGTTTAATAGAGCCGGTGAACTTATTGTTGAGGTAAAAAACTGGAAACGTATACTTTATCTTCCACAGACCATGGCCAATATGCAACCTACAGGGGCAGAACTCAAAAACGGTTATCTATATATAACATTAAGTTAATTACTGGATATGGATAAAAAAACAGTAATACAGATAAATATAGAGGTACCACGTATTGTTGGAACTGCCCTCCAGGAAGGCAAAAAGTTTTTTGATGGTGGACTTGAGCTTTTAAGGTTCGGTTCCAGGATGCTTAACAACAATGTATCACCTGCAGAACCGGTAAAAAAATTAAAGAAAATAGATATAAAATAGATATGCCAATGCTCATTTTCTCTTTATTTCAAGTTTATTGAGAGTTTTTTGTATTTCTTCATCAACATTTATTTTAGCGATTTCTGGATTTTTTGCTATCATGGCTACCCTGCTCTCAAATCTATCGGCATATTCAACATACCCAAGCCTTCGGGCGAGTTCACCGGAAAATTCCAGGATTTCATCATGTGTTGGCATGTTCTCGTATGATAATCTCCCTGCTGACTGCCCTACATGGACATATCCCTTTGATTCTATGAAATCCGGATCGGCACGTCTGTCTATAGTTTCATACTCATCATAATACGGGAAATTAATATTTTTTACCATGGTATGCCTTATTACCGTTCTGGTATCCAGGGATGGCAGTAGATCAATTGTTTTATTGAAGTTTTCCCATGCATTTCCTATGGCAGGATGTAATACATCATTGAAAACCTCTTTATTAGGCCCTGCAACGGTCACATATAACTGAGTAGGCAACGGATTTAAATTCTCAAGTACCTTAGGCATGGTTCCATTTGTTACAACAAATGTTGTTATTCCTCTCCTGGTAGCCGCTTCTATTAGCTCACCAAGCCTGGTGTAAAGCGTGGGTTCTCCTGTCAGGGATATAGCCATATGTCTCGGATGCGATGCCTCCTCAAACAATTCTTTCTTTACCTTGGGATTTCCCTTGAAGCCGGATATGAGTTTGAGATGAGCTTTGATGCTCTCTTCCAGTATGAATTCCGGATCATCTTCCTCATTTATATGCATGGAATCAAATCCCTGGAATCTCCAGCAAAAATCGCAGTTCTCAGAGCACGAATTCAGTGCAGGGGTCATCTGTACGCACTGATGTGATTTTATTCCATAAAATGTGTTTTTATAACATGGGGCCTTACCGAGTAATTCACTTTTCGTCCAGTGGCAAACCTTTACAGCAGAATGACTCCCAACCAGCCCGTAATGCTGCTTTTTATAGACGGCCTCATAATTGTTGATCATTATTTACCAATTTAATAAGAATATTTAACATTTACTAGAAAAGTTACCGATGTAATTTCAGGTTTGCACCATATTTTTATACGGTGGCAATATTATTAATTATGGCAAAACTTGATAATAAAATAGTATTGATAACAGGATCTTCAAGAGGTCTTGGTAGTGCAATAGCAAGGAAATTTACAGAGGAGGGTGCAAGGATAGCTATAAATTACAATAGAGACAGGGAATCTGCAGAAAAATTGAGAAAGGATCTTCCCGGTTCAGAAATTTTTCAGGCCGATGTATCAGATCATGCTTCAGTCGAGCGTATGATAAAAGATATACATGAGAAGATGGGCACCATAGATATTCTGGTAAACAATGCAGGTATACTCAGCTCATTTTCATGGGATGAGTTTGACGAAGAAAAGGTGAGGAAAATATTCGATATAAATCTCATGGGACCAATATACACTGTGAAAAACTGTTTGAACGATCTCAAGAAAAATCATGGCATAATAATTAATATGTCATCAAATGCCGGTGTGGGCACAGCAGCTAAGGGAACTACGATTTATTCAATGACGAAGGCTGCAATTGCTATGTTGACAAAGAGGCTTGCATTTGATTTGATGGAATGGCATGTTAGAGTAAATGCCATTGCACCTGGATGGATAGAATCAGATATGACCCTTGGTGGCAAGAGTCCTGAAGAAGCAGAGAAGCTCAGGCAGTCATTCAGATCGAGAACTGAACTCAATATGACAGGTAAACCGGAAAATATAGCAGATGCAGCTTTATTCCTTGCCAGCAATGAATCTGAATATATGGATGGGCAGGTACTTGTTGTGGATGGAGGAAGAATTGATAACCTGACACATGGACTGTAGTCAGACCATATACCCAAGTATAAATCCCAGTGACGGTGATAATATCCATGTCAGAATAATAATAAAAAATGGCTTCATATAAATGGCCTTGTATTTATAGGAAATGCCAACACCGAAAACACTGGATGTCAGTGTTTGGGTATTTGAAAGCGGTACAGCAAATAGTGTAGCAATTTCAACAAGCAGGGATGACACAACCAGTGAAACCAGCGCGTTTGAATACCTCATAGAGTACATTTCCTCCCCCACCCTTTTTATTACTCCGCTGCTGAAGAATAGGGATCCTGCAAATATTGCAAAAGTCATAATTAAAATGGTTGTAACATTAAAACCCTCCACATTTGCTATGAATCCAAGTGTATTCGCTCCCAGGGTAAAGGCTGTTAAAAATGATGAAACAATTATTAAGAACTTAAGCCATTTTGCAACACCCCAGACATTCTTGAAATTTCTGTGAAAAACTTCGCGTTCCGTTATATATGAAACAATTATGGAAATAATAGGCGCTATTACCCAGAAGGTAATCATGAGAAGAACAAAATTATAATCGACGGGATAGCGAATGCGGATATCTATACCAAGAGCAGTACCTGCAAGTGCCATTGTCAGCGATAGAGGTGCCCTTCCTATATTCGCAAAAAGAAATATAAGAAATGAAATAAGAAATGCATATGTGATATAGAAATATGAATGCGGTATCAGAGAAAGAGATGCGCCATGAAGGAATCTTCCCTCAATTATAAGACCCATGAAAAAACCCGTAGAACCAATCAAAATTCCAGCATATCTTTCCACTATTCTTGAACCTATTAGTGTTCCTACCGCTGCGGAAAGATTATTTCCCGAAACAAGAAGCGTGAGGAAGAATGTTAGTATGAGCGAAAAAATAAAAAATATCAACTTGTCACCGCAAGCATTATGGTGAATACAAGGTCTGAAATATCCTCACAATCATCCAGTAAATCATCCAGTTTATGTGCAAGCGTGTTCAAGTGTTCGAATACAAGATATGACATTTTTCCAGAATTTTTATACGTATAATCTATTATATCATCCTTGATTTCATCCACCTGTTCTTCTATTGCCTCTATGTTTCTTCTATCAGATCTCATTTTGCCCAGATCGTTTTCATTCAATATACTATGAACATAATCCAATGCTTTTTTATTGGATTCAAGTATGTCGATGAAATTAGTGTATGCATGATCACGTATAGCCTTTTCATCAGGAGACATATTATAATTTATATTGAATCTATTCAATTCTCTGCTCACAAAATATGTTTTATCCAGTATATCATCACATTTCTCTATAAGGTCCAGCAGATTATCCATTAAACTTGAGCTTATGGCACCGCTTGTAACCTCATGCCTAAAATCTATGTTCATTTCATCCCCTTTCTTTTCCATGGTTCTGACTTTTTCATTATATGCTTCAATATTGGCGGGGGCATTTTTAAGCATTGAAATTAAACTGGAAGAATTTTCTATTCCCATCAATGGATATTCTGAAAGTCTCGATAAAAGATTTTTTTCACCAACAACAAGAATTTTTTTCAAAAAATTGTAATTTACCATGGCAGTGTATAAAAATTATCTATAAATACTTTAAAGATTTATGCTCTAGAGAGCATACTCAGTGAGGAAATTTCCTTTGAATTTTCTATTCCCCATTTCTTTACTTTATCTATATCAACACCATTCTTTCTGGCTATTTTCTCAACCATCTTGAGCATTAATTCTCCACCGACGCTGAGAATTGTCCCTGTACCTGCACGTGAAAATATATTTCCATGGGTATCACGGAATCCGTCTCTGGTTGCCATTTTTGCAAGATGCCTGTAGGATGCATAATAAACGCCGAGCTGTGTAGTGTTCAGCATTGAGTTCAGACTTCTGGATTTTATCCTTCCAAGCGGCACATTAACTAATGGTGTAACTGTAAATTCAAAAGGTCTTCCATCAACATATGAATGGCTGAGTTGGTTAATCATCGCAATAGAGTCCCAGTTATCCTCGTCGGTTTCCTCCTGCTGTCCGACCTGTATGGTAAAAGCCGATCTCCAATAGTACTTAGTTTCATTGTAGACACCTTCCCAGACGATCTCATGAAAAGACCCATCAGGACCTATTCTCAGTGGCATCGTTTTATTGGGCATATGCTTTAATGCAAGCGAATCGCTTCCCGTTTCAACTCCGGTCTGGATGCCTATCCAGTTATCAGGCCCAGCCTTCAGTATTTCACTTAGCTTTTTTATAAGATCGGGGAATGCAGCAGGTATTGATATTCTTCCATGTGTGGGATTTGATCCCGTTACCCCCTTTATAGACATTACTGTATTCATCAGGTCAACCAATTCATCCTGATTGGGAGTAAACATCTTTTCATGCTTGTATTCAAATATTTCATCTGAATGAAGCCATGCATGGTCATTTCCACCCTTTACGTTTACTTCTATTTCTTTCTTTATTCTGTCCAGTGAGTAATATCTCAGAGGCCTCAGTGTAACCTCACAGAAATCACATCCAACACCGCAACCTCTCATGACCTCTACCATTCCCTTTGTTGCGGGATTGACAATTTCAGGTATATCCTCTAGTGCCGGATATGCTCTTATTCCTGTTCCCCTGCCAACAAATAGGTCATCGTTTTTTACAACTCTTCTGAAATGGTCATCGTATGTCATGTACCCCCTTGTGAACATATTTTTATCAATATCATCATGCTCTATGCCACGGAAAAGATCTGATATTATATCATCCATCTCTCCGGAAACTACATAATCAAAGTGGTATTTGTCAATTTCATCTCTTAAAACTGTAAATTCCCACACACCGGGTCCGCCAACAACAAGTTTGGCCTTCTTACCCTTTCTTATTTGATTGATCCTCTCCATGAGTATATCCCACTCACGCCTTACCCATGAATCAAGTGCCCCTCCGAATAATGCGGCATATGACATTGTTGTCGGACCTATACCAAGCGGGTCCATTGTGGATACGCCTATTATTTCCGTATCATCTGTGATAAAATTTGAAAGATAATCCATATGGGCAACTGCAACGTCCTTTTTTGGGTTATCCCTTAAAAGCCCTGCTTCTATTTTTCTTATTGCATATGGTGCGTTTTTTGCCTCGCCATTTGGTAATGCCTCAGGGGATGGACCTCTCAGGAATCTGTAAACCTTTCCGGGTACCTTGCTTCCCGGAGCGCACGGTAAAAAGTCCAGCAACGGGAAATTTCTGTAGTCGTAACTCAAGGTAGAGTCCGAAACTAAAACGTATTTCGTCATATGAAAGCACTTATAGAATTATTGTTTATAAATATTGTCATAAATAGAATTATTTTTAAATAGAGATTTTTTAGATTACCAGTAATAACAAGGTTTTTCATAAATTTAGTAGAACCACTAAATATTACAGCAGTAAAGAAAAAGTAAAAGCAGAATAAAATTTATTCTCATATCTAAAACGATACCTGGAAAAGCCATCCATTGTGAACCCATTCACAGTGAGTATAATTATTGATGGGATGTTTGACGTCAACACTGTTGTGTAGAGGGTCTTTAATTTTAATTTTTCCCGTGAGAACTGTACTGTAAGCCCAAGTGCCTTCCTGCCTATCCCCTTATTCCTGCAATCTTTTGCTATCCAGTATCCTATATGTGCCCGTGAATTTTCACAATCTATGTCAGACAGCCCGATAACACCTACCAATCTGTTCATGTACATAATATAAAAATCTATCTCAAACATTTCATTTCCTGATTCACGGTTCTTATGGATAAATGCAAGTGCATCCTCCTCAGTGTATGGATAGGGAAAGCTATGCGTCATCAACTGGAAAGCCATCTCACTGTCACTGGCACTCCGGATAAACTCTTCCATGTGGCCGTCAGGGAATTGATTTGTAATCTCTATTTCACCATCCTTTAACGAGTACTTATTCATCTCTTTTACCTTCTGATAGATTCATGGTATTCAAATTTTATAATTAAATATTTGTTGCTATACAGACTCTCCGCATGTGTTAAAGCTGATGATGTAATACAGCCCTTTAACATGAAAACATCATGTTATTCCATCCATTAGATGCATTAATTGCCATAACTGTAGTACTATAAATAACATATAATCGTATATTTTGCTGGAACATCAGGAGAAACATACTTTAGCTCCATGGCTGAAGCTATCAATGCACATCGAATGCCTGTAACTTATTGGCCTTAACTGTTGATCATCCATTGCCCTTCATAATTATATTCAATTTACCCCTGCCCATGGAGATGATAAAGTCCATGAGGGTAATCCATCCATAGCCTGCTGTTCTTCTAATAAGATTAAGAAGAACCCACATATTGTAGACCAGCACTGAGAGGTAGAATAGAAAGTGCCTTACGCCCATATCAGGTGAATGTGTCCTCTCCTTTACATCCTTCTTCTCCAGGTATCCGTTCTCTATTCCCCATCTCTCCCTGTATGTTTCAGCTATTTCCCTTACATTGCCTTTATTTACATCTATATTTGTGTAAAAGGAGAAGTCATGCCTCTTCCTGTCAGGATAATATACTATATG
>JAKAYM010000002.1 GCA_021826795.1 Thermoplasmata archaeon | reverse complement strand
AAAAAATCTTAAAAAAATAATTTATTTATTTGCTTGGTGTGGCTTTCATATTCCTATCCAGCCTGTGTACAAATATATAGGTGTTCAGCAGCGCATAGAACCAGAGCAGAATCAGGACTATCCAGATGAACAGGAATATGTCACCAAGCACAGCAATCCTTGTAACCGCTTCAAGCTTTATGGTGGATGTTGCAAATAAACCCAGAGGAAAACCATATGCCCATACAGATAGATATCCGAATGTTTCCTTCCTGAACATTATTATAAACATAACAAGGAAATTCCATACCTCGAAGCCCCACAGAAGAATTGAAATAAATTCTACCGTGCCTATTCCCAAGATCATGTGCCCGATAACCGGGCCGAAGGATGTTATGGAAAGCAGGTTTATGATTATCAGGCTCGAGACACCAACCGGTAGCATGGCAGTAGGAAGTGTGGAACCTGATTTATTGGACACATGCCCTGATAGTGCTACTGAACCTATGAATATATACAGGAAGAAGAATATACCGAGACCCATCAAAACCAGGAAGTATATTGCCTGTGCTGTATTTCCGTGGTAATATCCCATTAATGGTGTTGCAAGGAATATGCTTGTACCTATGGATAGTGGTGGTATTATTATGGCATAGTTTATTTCATTTTTATCTATTTCCTTGGTATAAAGCCTGTATCCCAGAAGAATTCCAAGTATAAGTGCAAGGAAGTAGCTGAAGAAATAGTTATAAAGCGATAGGGTTGCAGTGAGGCTGCTGAGACCGTAAAGATCTATGAGTATATGATTCATCACAAAGGAAATAATGGGAATCAGTGCAATGAAACTCAATCTCGTAAGGCTGTTCCAGTGGCTCCATTTCTTATCGTGTATTGTTAGTCCACGTACAGACCACAACATAAATATAACCACAAATATTATCACTCCAAGATAGAAGAATACCTCTCCGGTATATTTCAATGTCAGGTTATCCAGATATCTTGATACCAGGAAGAATACCTGGGCAACAGCAAGTGTGGCTATGGCCATGCCAAACCATTCCGATCCGAATGCATATAACAATTTATTTTTCATTTATCATCATCCTATACTGACTGTATAGTCAATAATTATATAAATATTTTGACCATATAGTCAAATAATTAATATATCTAAATGCAATATAAGGGTATGAAGGCCGATAAAAAGGAAAAAATACTGGAGGCAGCAATAAAGGTATTTTCTGGAAAAGGCTATGATCAGGCAACCATGGATGAAATTGCAATGGAAGCTAATGTAAGCAAGGGTCTTCTGTTTTTTTACTATGAAAACAAGGAGAATCTCATTATAGAATCAGCACTTAAATCAGTACCCATTGAAGTTATGAATGCCATAGATAATACAGCTTATCTGGATGGAAATGGCATTCTCTATGATTTGGGAATAAAATTTCTGTATTATTACAAACCCTCTGATATAAGAAATTTATTTCTTTATACCGTAAGCAACAAGAATAAGTACCCTGCCCTGAAGGATAAACTAAAAGACCTCTGTTTCACCAGCTTTGACAATGTATTCAGCAGGGTCGAAAGGATGGCAGATATGAAACTATCCCTTGCAAAAAAGAGGTCATTCTTCGGTTCTCTGCTTTGCTATCTTATCTGGTGGGATGAAAACGATCAGTCAATAGAGGAATATACAACAGAACTGGTTGAAGGATTTTTAGCATATTAACATATTTATGTTGCTATAAAAAAGTTTATGGTAAGATAGTGTATATTTTTCTATGTTTCCACCGGACCCGAAAATGAAAAATGGTTTCTATAACGAAGAAATATACAGGCAGGCTCTTGATCTATATCCCTCAGTCGTAAAATTGCTAAAAAGCAAAGGAGAGGAAAATAAGGATAAGACATGGATCATCTTCAAGAATGAGAAGTATTCCTATAAGGAAACAGACAATATCAGCTCCGGAATTGCATCAGGACTTATCGGGCTTGGGGCAAAGAGAGGCGATAAAATTGCAATATATGCATTCAATTCTCCCCAATGGCTGTTCTCATATTTTGGCATACTCAAGGCTGGTTGTATTCCTGTAACAGTGAATACAGGTTTTATAAAAGACCCACTGGTATACAATATTGATATGCCTGAATCCAGATTCCTGTTTCTTGATAGCAGACTTGCCGGGAATTATCTGGCTGTAAAGGATAATTTACCATACTTAGAAAAAATTATTTTGATAGGAAATGAGAATGGTTTACCTCAGAAATTAGAGAATACTGTTACCTTTGAGACCTTGCTAAAAACTTATTCTATTAAGGAAGACTCAGAATTAAAGGGTTCTAACTGTTAATGGTAATATTTATATATAATTATTTATTATTATGCAATATATATGAGCAGGATATATACAATCAGGGAGGCATGCGATATATTACAAATAGATGCAACCACACTGAGGAGGTGGGATCGTGAGGGGAAAATACACTGCATTAGATTGTCAAATAATTTCAGGAGGGTACCAGAGGAAGAAATAAACAGGATACTGGGTGTAAAGAGCAACAGGATAGATGCACTATATGCAAGGGTATCATCAAATGACCAGAAGGGTGATTTGTATAAACAGATCGAGAGATTGAAGGCACTGCACCCTGATGCAGCAGTATACTCGGATGTAAGGTCTGGATTGAAGTTCAACAGAAAGGGATTCAATGAATTATTGAATAAAATAGAGAACAATGAAATCAACAATATCTACATTACACATAAGGATAGACTGGCAAGATTCGGCTTTGATTTAATAGAAGCAATATGCAGCATGCATAATACAAATATTATAGAAACAGATGGTGAGGAAATTGCATCAGCAAATGAGGAGCTTACTAGGGATTTGATATCCATAATAACATCATTCTCAGCAAAATTATATGGTTTAAGGTCTCATAAAATGAAGAACATACTGGAGGCAGTGAAGGAATGACGCATCCCTGGAAGTCAAAAGGTGAAACAAGAACCATATGGTTTTACTATAATCCTGATGACAGGATACTTGAATACTTAATGGATATGAAAGAATTAATCAATAGAGGCATATTGAATGCATATTCCATTGCAGTGCAGAATAGCAATCAATTGCCGTCACCAATAACCCTGAGAAAGTCTCTTAAAAATTATTATGATAATAATACAGAGTATGCAAAACACCATATCAATCCCGTATGCAGGAGTGCCATAGCAATACTCAGGTCTTACAGGAAGAACAATGATGGTGAATTAAAGGTAATAAAGGCAGAGAAGCTTGCAATGAGAATAGATTCAGAATTAACTAAAATAGAGAATAATCAATTGAGGATAACACTGAAACCCCATGAATACGAATATATTGACATAGTGGATAAGAGTAATAAATACATTGATTACTCTCAATATCCCATATCAGAGGTATTATTGACAGGTAATAAAGTATGCATAACATTCAGAGTCAGCACTGATGACAAACCTGTTATTCATAACAATATCATAGGATTTGATTTGAATTTCAAATCTATCGATTATACAGTGATAAGGAATAGTGAGATAGTTGAGGTAAAATCAATAGATACATCAGATATAGCACAGGCACAGAGGGATTATGCAAGGAAGAGGAGTAAGATGCAGAAGCACATAATCAATCCTGCAAAGAGGGACAGGAAACTAAAGGAGGCAAAGCACAGGCAGAGGAATATTACTAATGATAAAATACATAAAATAACCACAGAAATAGTAAGAAACAATAGTGAAAAGACCTTTGTCTTCGAGGATCTGACCAATATAAAGGAGGAGGGAATGAAAAAGAAGAATAGGAAAAGGAATAGGGGAGATAAGAGCAATGGAAATAATAAAAAAGATGCAAAAAACAATATCAAATCAAAAAGATTCAGGACACATATAAATAAATGGCCTTACAGGCTGTTCCAGAGATATATTGATTATAAATCAGACAATGAAACATTGTATGTAGATCCGGCAGGGACTTCATCCGAATGTCCTGTATGCGGTGGTAAATTAAGGCACCCTCGCTGGAAGGAATCTGAATGCATCAACTGTGGCGTAACCTACAACAGGGATAAATTAGCATCATTATCCATCTCTGTTCGTGGATTATGCCTTTGCGGCACCCCGTTTGCCGTGAGTGGCAGTCCCTCCTGGCATTCAATGAAGAATGATTACCTGTACCATCCAGATCAGGCAAATATTGAGAATGATCAGCGACTGCAAGAAAGAAATGCATAACAATGCATAATATTTCAAGAACGGCTATGATCCGTCAGCAATGATACTGACTTCTGGAACAACCGGGCAGTCAAAGGTTGTTGTGGAAAGCAATGCGCAGTTCATTGTAACCGCACTCGATATGATTGATGCCGGGGGCGTCTCCTCAGACAGTGTTGTTTACGTTTATCTTCCATTATTCCATATCATGGCCCTGGATTTGGCTGCAATTTCTTCAATGATGGCTAATGCAACTATGGTTCTTGTAGAAAAATTTGATCCTGTTAACTTCTGGAAAGATATAAAGACCTATAAAGCAACCCATTTCCATGCTGTAGGACCTATTTTTGAAATGCTGATAAAACAGCCAGAGTCGGTTGAGGAGAAAGACCATGGTGAAATAGTTGCCATAGCCTATTCATCCAGAGAGATCTGGGAGATGGCTGAGAAGAGATTTAACATCCATATTACTGGTGGATATGGCGGCACAGAGGCAGGCATACCCGTAACATCGCCATACAGTGATGTGATAAAGGGAATAAACCCACCAGGTAGCTGTGGAATACCGGCACCGCCATTCCAGGTGGAAATTCAGGACATATCCGGATATCCCGTTAAACCCGGCGAGGTAGGTGAAATTGTTATAAGACCGAAATTGCCATATGCAACTTTCCTCGAGTACTATAAGATGCCTACAGCCACGGTGAATGCTTTCAAGGGTTTATGGTTCCACACGGGAGACCCGGCAGATATGATGAAAAAGGCAACATATATTTTGTTGACAGGGCGAAGAATTCAATAAGAAGAAAGGGGGAGAATATATCATCCTTCGAGGTAGAACAAATTCTGCTTAAAATGGATGAAATCAAAGATGTGGCCGTGTTCCCAGTAGTCACCGGAAGTGATGAGGAGGTCATGCTTGCAGTTGTACCAAAGAACCCTGGATTAAATCCAGAAATAATTGTAGATTTTTGCATAGACAATATGCCATCTTTCTGGATTCCAAATTACATACTGTTCATGGATGCACTACCGAAGACTCCTACAGGAAGAACACAGAAATATCTGCTCAGGGAAAAAGGTGTAACAAAGGATACTGTAAATGTGAAAAATCAAGTTGCCCACAAGCTGAAAAATAAGCATAAAGCGTAATTATTCACATTTTATACACAGTTCATACAAGTTTAATATTAATTTTTTCGATTATATGATCCAATATAATAGGCTGAGACCGGGGCATAAATATAAATCATATTCCGCAATATTTATAAAAGGCAATAATAAGGATGGATATTGAATGATAGATATGAATAGCAAAGATGAAATAAAAGAATTCTATGAATCTGAAATGAAAAATGACCCTGTCTTTAGACGGGTGATGGAAAGGCTTGCAAAATTATAACTCTAAGATTTTTATGGAATTCAATTCCAATCAGATTGTTTTATCACATGAAATAATTGCCGAATCCACCGGAATAAAGGTACATTACAATGAAGCCACCATAAAAGGCATAATCAATGCCATGAATCAAGGCTTTGGCGGGATAGATTTATATTCAGAAGCAGACGAAAAGGCTGCCATTCTATTTGAGCATATAATCAGATTCCATCCTTTTATGGATGGCAATAAGAGGACGGCCATGTTCTCGATGAAAGTGTTTTTGCGAAATAATGGTATTATCTTTATATCATTCCCTAGTGATGTAAGATTTCTAATCTCTGTTGCAGAGAACTGTAATTCAAATTCAGAGGATATTGCACGTCTAACCAAAAATATAAAAAGATGGATCAGTGCCCATTGTGCTAAGGAAAACGATAAAAGAGAAATTAACAGAATAATTGAAAGAAATATCAAAATACTGGAAAAGGTCAAGGGAATATCCAAGAGCAGGAATTGGTCCGATATTCTTTCCAAATCCATAACTTACTGGCTTGTAGAGAAGGTATATCCGGATATTGATATCAAATATGATGATTTGATTATGGAATTGTACGAATTAAAAAAATCAATGATTAAAAGTTAAAATTGTTTTTCCTAGATATGGATATCAACAATTTATGAAACCTGTTTATGACTATAAACATAAAGACCCAGGAGAAATAACACAACAATATAGATTACCATTGAAATAATAGCCTCGTTGAAGTTCAATAGATTATAGTTCTGTGGTACAATCTGGATAAAGTCTGCATAAGAAAAATATGGTGTGTAGCCTATAGTCTTTGTAACTACATTTGCATCCACATATAATAGACTATTTACGTTTAATGAATTTATCTGAAAAACACCATCAATAACCGGCATTGCCAGGAAAAATAAGAAAAACGAACCCATAAGGACAAAACGATCAAGTTTTATGAGACTGCTCAAAAGGAAAACGATTGACATGGCCGTAAGGATCACAAGCAGGGATACCAGATATGCCCTAAGTAGTGTGGCCGGAATATTTCCGAAATAATAATATGATTCACCGGCAATAAAGGCAAAGAATGAGATCGTGGCCAGGGCAGCCAGTGTTGTCGCAGCAAGATATCTACCAATAAATATGCTGCTCCTTCTTACAGGTAGCGAAAGCATATATTTTGCTGTATTGGTGGTAAAATCGTTTGATATTGCAAAGCTGCCCATGAACGTCACAGTCCAGCAGATGAGGAAATATGAAAAACCTGCTAAGGTTGCTGAAAATGCCGTGCCACCAGTCCACAGGGTCTTTACGTGGTCTATCTGCGATATCTTATAAGCTATGAAAGCCAGGATCGCGGCATCCACCACAACCATCTCCATCATAATCCTTGATCGTGAGGCAAAATGCATGTAATCCTTATAAAAGAGCTTTATATGCGAAAACATTTTTTCCATTATGAATCATCTCCTATATATTTGAAAAATGCACCCTCCAGTTCATTAGGCCCTATTCTGTCTCCTCCCATCATTTTAATAATCTCTGACGTTGCATCACTGGCAATAACCCTGCCTCTATTCAGGAGGATAATCCTGTCACAGGTTTCAGCGACTTCGAACATCAGATGGGAGCTCATTAAAATGAGTTTGGTTTTTTTGAGTTCATTAAGCATATTTCTGAAAATTTTTGACTCTATTGGATCAAGTCCATCAGAGGGTTCATCCAGAAGAATGATGTCACTGTTGCCCATCAGGACGGCAGCTATCATGACCTTTCGCCTATTACCCTTGGATAGTTTCTTTATACGCAGATTCAGGTTTTCTATATGGAACATTGCTGCATATTTATTGATCTGTTCCATGGCAACGGACTTACTCAATTCCTTTATGGAACCCACAAATAACAAAAATTCCTTAACAGAATAGTAGTTATATGGCTCGGGGTCTTCTATAAGGGCAGAAACATGTTTCATAGCACTTACCGGATCTTCATGCACATTAACGCCGTCTATAAAGACTTCTCCGCCTGATGGGCTGATTAAATTGGTGAAGAGCTTTAATGTTGTCGTTTTCCCTGCTCCATTGGGACCGAGATAGCCTACCATTCCAGGACCCTGTATATCAAGGTTAAGCGGCTGTAATGAGAAATTACTGCCCATAACTTTGGTTAAATTAACAGTTTTGATTTCCATATCTGGATATACTTTAAGAACCTATGAAATCACTGCTGGGTTCAAAGTTTGAACCTGTGTTAATATTTATAGGCAGACAAATTATTATGTTTTATAGATAGAGCAATTAACAGATATAACAAATTCTGTTTGTAATAATGGTGATAAAATGGTTGATGAAAAAGGCAATGACATTATCCTGAAAAACATCAATGCAACAAGGAACAGGATAATAACCTTCGAACAGTATATGATAAGCAGATCTTGGGGACTCTTCTTTGCACTATTCGCAGGTGTAATATTTCTATATGCTTACTTGGAACCGTTGCTCTCATATGTTATTATGCCCGATTATGTTCATTTCATAGCCTTTCTTATCGATTCCCTGTTGCTGGTAATCGCGCTCCTTTACTGGCTCCATATATATGGAAAAACTTTAAGATTCCTGAGATTGAAGAATGAAAATAGCATTGGTTCCAGTGGTGGATTATGGAAGAGAGTAACACTGGCTCTTGTTTTTATTCTCATTGCTGTATCCTTTCTCTCTTCGTATATTCCACCGGGCTATGAACCCATTGTTGAGATGGCCATTCAATCGATTATTTTCCTTGTTATGGATTTCATTATAATAAGGTCTGTAAAATCTTCATTATCTAAAATTCCTGGAGTGGTATATACAGTTGTAATTTCCTTTCTGTTCATTGTAATAATACCGTTGATTGTAGATTTTACCAGTATTTTGCCTATATTTGATGATCACCTGCTCTATTATTCATCCTTTGCTATAATTGTATTTGTCTGGCTTACTGCAGGCATCAGTATGATATACGGGGCACCAGACTATCTGGAGGTTGACAATGGACAATGAAGTTCAATCCGAACTTAAAAACCTTCTACGCCAGATATCCGTGGAATTGAGCAACACTCCATTAACATCATCATCCAGACTTATAATCATAATGTCACTTGCCATTGATAAAAGGATGAAGCTTTCGGATCTAATGAAGGTCACCGGATGCGGGAAAGGTAGTATTGAGAATCATATTTCTAAACTTGAAGAGGGTGGTTTTGTAAGGACCGAGAAGGTATCATTTTTTAAATCACCGAGAGTGTATGCGCAGCTAACCGATAAGGGTAGAAATTTTTATGAAAATTATCTGAAATTGATAGGGAAATTCCTGAAAGATGCGGAAAATAGTAGGAATGGAGATAAATAGTCAGTAATAGAGTCTTAGTGTAAGCTAAATCGAGGTTATTATAATTAATTTTCTTAAAATTAGAATCCATAGTTATAAATTTATTATTGTGCATTGGGCACTGGTTAAAAGAACAAATTGGCAAGGAGCATCATGAATAATCATCAGAATCTTCCTTTGCTGTTTCTTCTATTATTGGCTACGGATTCCTTTATACGATCCAGTTCCACATTGTCTTTTTGTAACATTCCCGCGAATTTTTTTATGTTTCTTCTGTGATTTAAAAATTTCAATAGTATATTATAAACTAACATTTTAGTACTTTTAATATTAGTTAACAAATTACAGATATCTAATGCATTGTAAGTGGTCCGATTCATAATTAACACTATATATAATGTTTATTTAACTATTTTAAAGCAAATATGGATGACCAGTTAACTCAAGGTTTTGTCCCATAATTTATATTAAAATAAAAGTTAATGAGTGGAGTGATATATAACCGAAAAGGATCTATATAACTATGCATTAATATAGTACATGGGCAAAGAATCAGAAACAGCGCCGTCTTTAAGGGAATATCAAAATGTCGCAATAGAATCATGGATAGAAAATGGCATGGAAGGTATATTTTCAATGGCAACTGGTACTGGTAAAACATATACTGCAATTTATTGCGTTAAAGAATTACTAAAAATAAATAAAAAATTTTTGACAGTTATATCATGTCCATACGTGCATCTGTTAAGTCAGTGGGAAAAAAGCTTGAAACGTTTGGGACTTACAAACATCTTCGTTACAAACACAGCCAAGTGGAAAGATAAATTATATATTAAAATAATAGGTCTTTACTATACAGACAACTTAATTGTACTAACCACAAATAATAAACTGTCTGATAGGGACTTTATAAATATAATAGAAAAATATCCATATGATAAATTTTTAATCGTTGATGAGGTGCATGGAATAGGCTCACAAAAACGCAGAACTGGTTTATTAGAGATTTATAAATACAGATTAGGGTTGAGCGCAACTCCGGAGAGATATTTCGATGAGGAGGGGACAGATTTTATCATAAATTATTTTTCTGGTATAGTATACACGTTTTCTTTGAAACAAGCTCTGAACACAATTAATCCCGATACTAACAAATCTTTCATTGTTCATTATGATTACCTGCCATATTTTATAGATTTGGATAAAGAAGAGGAAACGAAATATATGGAAATTACCAAAAAATTGGTAAAAATATGGAATTTAGACGGATATGACGAAGCTAAGGAACAGTTGTTATTCAAACGTCAGAATATTATAAAAAATGCTTTTAATAAATATAATGTATTGAGAGAAATTATTGATAAGTTATCCTCTTCTCGAGATGTGAATCATACACTGGTTTACTGTTCACCACAACAAATTAGTGTTGTTCAGGATATTTTAAATGAAAAAGATATCATACAACATAAATTCACAATGAATGAAAGTACAAAGCCTGATAGAAAATATAATAATACCAGTGAAAGGGATTTTATCTTGAGCAAATTTTCTGAGAAGTCTTATAACATGCTGGTGGCAATAAAATGTCTGGATGAAGGCGTGGATGTTCCGTCTATCAAGAATGCTATATTAATGTCAAGTACCGGAAACTCACGCGAATGGTATCAGAGGATGGGTAGGATATTACGCAGATGCAGAGATAAAGATCACGCATACATCTATGATATAATAGTAAAACCTCCTTTAAACGTTGATCCAGAATTTAAAAAAATTGAATTGAAGCTGTTTGAAAAGGAACTGAGAAGATATGATGAATTTTCCTATAATGCTGATAACAGTCTAGAGTGCTTAAATAAAATTTATAAAATTAAACAGGAGATATGGTAATAATGGATAGATCTAGTAAAATAGATTATAATTCGCTTAAAAAGCTGATAAAGGAAATTAATGATACGGTAGGAATTGATGACAATTTAAAAGGCTTTTTGACAGAGGCAATTAAAAAAGAATATGAATTCCGTGAGAGTGAAAGGCCAAGAGTCGCAGCGTGGTATGAGGATCAAATCAAGGAGTTAAGTGATAATTGATGTTTATTAAAGAAATCGTATTAAAAAATTATAGACAGTATAAAGATGTTACTATCAACCTGAATGTAGATAATAAAAAAAATATTTCGATAATATTAGGCAAAAATGGATATGGAAAAACAACGCTGATGAATGCAATATCCTGGTGTCTATACGGAAAGGAATTTTATTCAACAAAGAAGTTAAAAGGATTGCCGCTATTGAATAATATCCAGCAAAAAGAGTCAGATAAATCTGAAGAAAATGTTGAAATTTCCTTGTTTATGGTTGATATAAATCAAAACGAATTTAAAATATCACGTAAACAAAATTTTTTAAAGCAGAATTATGAATTTATTAAAGGCAGTTCTTCCTTTGAAATTTTATATAGAGGTAAAGAAGATAAAGAATTCACGGTATGGCCCGAGGATGATAAGGAATCATTTATAGATCGCCATTTTCCTGAATCTATTCACACCTATTTTCTCTTTGATGGTGAAATGCTGGAGGAATATTTCCAGGACCACTCTATAATCAACAACGAGGTTTATAAACTGTCAAATTTGGAATTATTGGAAAAGGTTGAAAAACATATAACTAATGCAAAAAATAATTTTAGAAGGGAAGTAAAATACAAAGCAGACTCACAAAAGTTAGATCAGATAACTAAAAAAATAGACGAGATAAATAATAAAATCAGAGAAATAGAAGATGAAAAAAATAAATTAATCCCACAAATCAAAGAGGCTGAAATAAATAGAGATGATTTACAGAAACAATTGTTACATATTCCAGATGTCAAAAGTATTGAGGAACAGATTATTGAAAATAAGAAAGCAATAAAGGATAATTTAAATAAAATTAACGAATATGAATTTAGCAAAATTGAGTTATTAATCAAAAAGGCACCCTACATATCTATGAAAGATTGTATCAAGGATGTTAGAGATAAGATCAAGGGGAAAATAGAAATTGGTGAGATACCATCATTATATAAAAAAGACTTTTTAAAAAAATTACTCGATGATAATAAATGTATATGCGGGAGTGATTTAAGTCAAAATAATGAGCATAGACAGGCAATAGAAAATCTTTATAAGTCTACAAATAGTGAAACAAACATAAGTGAAGATTTGAATAGCTTATACTATGCATTAGATAATATTTTAAGCAATAATTCTTTCAATAATGACTTAGCAAAAATTAATTCTAATATAATTGAAAGTAACCAACTGTATGAAAAAAATCTCGAAATAAAAACTAATTTGGAAACAGAATTGAAGGGCTTTAATTCCGAGGAAATAAAAGGTAAATATCACCAATTAAACAATTATGAGGTTTCTATACCACAGCAATATCTGAACTTGGGTGGGCTTAAAAATAGCCTTGTACAATTTGAAAATGAATTGCAAATTAAAAATAAGGAATATACCACAGCATTAGAGCATAATAATAAAGTTCAAACATATACGAAATATCTAAATTATATAGAAAAAGTTGAAGCCGCAATTAAAAAAATAAATCAAGATACCATGGAGAAAATGAGAATGGAAATAGAAAAAGAAACAAAGGAAAAATTCTTTAGTCTTGTAACCAAGGAGAGCACTTTTACAGAGCTGAATATAAAGGATAACTATGATTTTTCAGTAAAAGATAATGCAGGAAATGAGTTACTTGGCTCAATGGGGGCAGGAGAAAGAGAAGTATTGGCATTATCATTTATTGCTGCTTTGAACGATATCTCTGGAATTGATGTACCGATTATTATTGACACCCCGCTAGCTAGACTCGACCCGAGTGTTAAAATGAATATCGCTGATATGCTACATAACACCTTTAATAATACCCAGATGATTTTACTGGTTACGAGAAGTGAACTTACAGATGAAATTGAAAATAAGATAAATGATATATGCAGTAATAAACTGAAATTGGATTTTAGAGAAGACGTCAATGGCGATTATGTCGAGGTGATTAGATTTGAATGAAAAGGAACCGTTACTACTTTACATTGACGATAAGTATAGAAATAAAGAAAATTCTTTACTGCACAGTCCTGACAGCATTTTTACTAGATTGGGTAACAAACTGGGCAATAAAGATCTGTTTATGCTTGCGTTGATGACGGGCTTTAAAGAAAACATCAGATATGAAATTAAAAAGAGAGCAGATTTTGATTTGAGAACAGCGTATCTAAACAACAATGAAAAGGCTTTAATTAAAGTTATTGCAATTAAAACAACAGGGGATTTGAATATTATTTCAAGTCCAGTAAAATATTATAGTATAGCAGAAGAATATGTAAACGGTGGTATCGAAATACTTTATGATAGTATGCTTGGTAAAAATTATGATAGTTACATTAAAAACCTTGAAAATGAATTAAGACAAGTGCCATGAAATCGTTATTATTATCTATCAAAACTATAGGGAAACTTAACTCACAATTTACTCCAAATTTATTATATATCTTTAAAGTTGCATATATTCGTTTAAATAAAAAATCTTATATTTAATTTCAAGTTGTAATTTTATGAATTCTTCAGACAGTAATAGGAATAAGGAGGATATGATCAAAATCTATTCTACTATGGTAAAGAGCAGAAAATATGAGGAGAAACTGCGTGATGCATATCTTGCTGATAAGAAGCCGCTTTTCAGCATAGCAGCGGGAAAGATTCCGGGAGAAATGCACCTTTCTGCAGGGCAGGAACCATCTGCAGCCTGGATGTCCGTACTGCTCAGGGATGATGACTTTGTATATAGTACACACAGGCCACATCACACCGCAATAGCAAAAGGCGTTGACCTCAACAGAATGACGGCAGAGATAATGGGTAGGGAAGGAGGATTGAGCAAGGGAAAGGGAGGACATATGCATATTTTTGATAATAAAGTGCATTTTGCCTGTGCAGGAATTGTAGGTTCATCATTTCCACCTGCTGTTGGCGCAGCCCTTGCATTCAAGCTTGATGGAAAGGATAGCATTGCAGTGGCTTTCGGCGGTGACGGTTCATTGAACCAGGGTATGTTCATGGAATCGCTCAACCTTGCATCGCTGTGGAAACTTCCCGTTATATTTGTAATCGAAAACAATGACTGGGCAATATCTGTAGAAACTAAAGATTCAACTCCACTGGAAAACGATGCCATCCGTGCAAATGGATTCGGGCTCCCCGGAGTGCATATAGCTGACAACGACCCGGTAAAAATGTATGAGGCAGCTGCAGAGGCTGTTGAACGTGCCAGAACAGGCAATGGCCCAACACTTATAAGTATAGATACTTACAGGTACTACGGGCATTTTGAAGGAGACCCGGAAGTTTACAGGCCAAAAAATCAGGTAAAGGAGCTTATGGAAAAGGACCCTATAAAACTCATGAAGGCAGATCTGATCAAAAATGGCATCCTGTCCGGGGATGAGGATGAAAGAATCAATAATTCAGCCATGGAGGAAATATCACAGGCATTTGCATTTGCCGAAAACAGTACTGTACCTGATGGAAAGGAAGCCTCGGAGGATGTCTATGCTCCGGTAAATTATGCAATAGATGCAGTGAGCAGAGGGAGAAAACTACCCATGTACGTTGCCATATCTGAAGCAATATCCCAGGAAATGGAAAAGGATCAGGACGTTCTATATATGGGTGAGGATGTGGCAAAATATGGTGGAATATTCGGTGCCACCACCGGATTGCTGTCAAAGTTTGGACCAGATAGAATCAGGGATACACCAATAAGCGAATCGGCATTCATAGGTTCTGCTTCAGGACTTGCAGCAGCAGGCAAGCGTCCCATAGTTGAACTGATGTTCTCAGATTTTGTGGGCGTAACACTTGATCCAATAATGAACCAGATAGCGAAGAACCATTATATGTCCGGTGGCACAGTAAATATGCCCGTGGTAATAACCATGGCTGTAGGCGGAGGATACGGGGATGCGGCACAGCACTCACAGACTCTGTATGCACTGTTCGGTCATCTTCCCGGATTAAAGGTTGTGGCTCCTTCCAACAGTTACGATGCCAAGGGTCTAATGATATCTGCAATTAAGGATAATAACCCGGTTATATACATGTTCCATAAGGGCTTGCTCGGTCTTCCATGGATGCCATATCCACAGTCAACTGTAGTGGAGGTTCCAGAAGAAGAGTATACAGTATCTATAGGAAAGGCAAAAGTTGTACTGGAAGGGAAAGATATAACAATAGTGGCAGTAGGATCCACTGTTCATATGGCTACGGAGGCGGCGCAGATACTCAAGGCAGAGGGAATCAGCGCAGAAGTAATAGATTTAAGGACAATAAAGCCGCTGGATACTGAAACTGTTATGGCGTCCGTTTTAAAAACAGGTGCCCTCCTTGCTGTTGATGAGGACTACGGTTCATTCGGCACAGCATCTGAAATTATTTCAAAAGTAAGCCAAGGAATTTTCAGTAAATTGAAAACCGCACCTGTAAGCCTTACCTCGCCTGACACACCGGTTCCATACAGCCAGGGGATGGAAAAATACTCGCTTCCTGATAAAGACAAAATCATTAATACTGTAAGGGAGATGCTCAAGAGATGATTATAAAAGTACCGGAACTCTGGAAGGTGGAAGATCTGGGAAAGGCTATTGTGACGCAGTGGTATGTTGCTCCCGGAGATAAAATCAAGGAGGATATGCCTGTATGCCAGATAATGGCTGCCAAAGTTACAATAGAAGTCAACATCCCGGTAAAGGGAACTGTAGTTAAATTGCTTCAGGAGGTCAATAATGAAATCTCTCCGGGAGATGATCTTCTTGAAGTTAATGAGGAAAAATAATACTTTATAATTTATTATTAAATTTGTGAGCAATAATTTTATAATACATTCAGTCGGCATATTTTTCAATAAAATTATTAACTGCCAAATTATACAAATCTATAATGCTGGAAAAAGGGATTTATGAGGAATTGGTAAATTTATGGCTCAAGGGGGAAATTGAAAACTATAAGAGTTATAAAATTTCAACTGATAGGATTGACTCTGATAGCTCCTCAAGACTTCTATCTATTTATATGGCAGAGAAACTGGAAAAGGCACTGAATTATATGAAGGATAACAATGCAAATCTTTCATTGAGGGTGAAATTTGTCAATGAGCTGCTTGAAACAATAAACTCCCGTTCAGGGGTCAAGGAATGCAATGAAATTATAGACCCCCCGGAAATGCTGCTATCAGTTGGTGAAAATTTTTACACCGGTGAAAATCCGGTTCCCAGACCTGCAACATCCATAGCATACAGTTCATTATTTACCGGTTCAATCGCAGAGCCCAGGCTTTATTCTGAGCTTAAACTGGAAATATTAACATCTGATTCCATAGACATGCTGGTTTCTTTTATAAAGTGGAGCGGGCTTCGGTTAATCTGGAATGAATTGAAATCGTTCACTGAAAGGGGAGGGAAACTTAGGGTCATAACAACAACATACATGGGTGCAACTGATATAAAATCAGTAGAGGAATTAAATAAACTAGTCAATACAGAAATAAAAATATCATACGATACAAAAAACACAAGGCTCCACGCTAAAACATATATTTTCAGGAGGAAAACAGGATACTCCACCGCCTATGTTGGATCCTCAAATCTGTCAAACGCCGCAATCTCAGGAGGTTTGGAGTGGAATGTCAAGGTGGCAGGAAAGGACATGCCAGAGATGCTGGGTAAAATCCAGGAAACATTCAATACATACTGGCATTCCGACAGTTTCACTGAATACACTGAAAATCAATCTGATGAACTGATGAAAGCATTAAATAAGGAAATAAAGAGGAATCAGGAATCAGAATATATATTTGACATAAAGCCATATGATTACCAGTCAAAAATACTGGATGAACTGGATGCAGACAGAAAGCTCAGGGGAAATTGCAGAAACCTTGTAGTTTCTGCAACAGGGACAGGGAAAACGATAATATCGGCATTTGATTACGCCAGGTTTGCCCGATCCCATTCCGGAAAGAACCGATTATTGTTTATTGCACACAGGGAGGAAATCCTCAGGCAGAGCCTACAGTGCTTCAGGAGTGTACTCAGGGACTATAATTTCGGTGAACTGTATACGGGCAATAATAGGCCGGCGTCCATGGAACATTTATTCATGTCGGTCCAGACCTTTAATTCCATATGGCCGGATCTTAAACTGGATAAGCATTATTATGATTTCATAGTTATAGATGAATTCCACCATGCACCTGCAAAATCATACCAGCCACTGTTGAAATATTTTGAACCTGAGATACTATTAGGCCTGACTGCAACGCCTGAGAGGATGGATGGAAAGGACATACTGAAATATTTCAATAACCACATTACTTCGGAAATCAGACTGCCGGAAGCAATTGACCGGGGAATTTTGAGTCCCTTCCAGTATTTCTGTGTAACCGATTCAGTGGATTTAGATTCTGTATCATGGAAGAATGGCAAATATGACCCAGGCGAACTGGAAAGGCTGTATACAGCCAGTGGGAATATGTCAGAAGAGCGGGCCAACCTGATTATTAATGCCACAGAGAGATATCTCTCAAATATTAATGACCTGAAAGGGCTCGGTTTCTGTGTTTCTGTTGCCCATGCTGAATACATGGCTTATTATTTCAATAAAAATGGTATAAGTGCAATCTACCTAACAGGAAATTCATCCCGGGAGGAAAGAAATAGTGCCCATGCTAAACTGAGAAACGGAGATATAAAGATAATTTTTGCTGTTGACATATACAATGAGGGAGTTGACATTCCTGAAATAAACACAATTCTGTTTCTAAGGCCCACTGAAAGCCTGACAGTTTTCGTACAGCAGCTAGGCCGTGGTCTGAGATTATCTGAAGGGAAGGAATGCCTTACTGTACTTGATTTCGTCGGAAGGTCCAATGCAAAATATAATTTTGCCGCAAAATTCATTTCACTCATGCGTCACCGTGCAATTTCCATAAAAGATGAAATCACATCAGGATTTATAGACCTCCCCAGAGGATGTTATATTGAACTGGAAAGAAAGGCACAGGATTATATTCTAGAAAATATTAAAAAATCCTATTCATCCAGAAATGGCCTGGTTTCAAGAATAAAGGAGTTTATCCAAAACTCAGGCATGCCAATAACAATGCAAAATTTTCTGGAATTTTACCACATCAATGCCGGGGATGTGTATATCCGTAATAATTTCTCCAGATTGTGCGTTTTAGCAGGGATAAGGGAAGATTTCCATGAGGACATTGAGGAAACTATTACAAAGGCAATGAAAAGAATATGCCAGATAAATTCATATTCTTGGATCAAAACAATCCTAGAAAAACTCATGATTCCTGATACTGTTTCTAAGGAAAGCCTCTCCCATGAAGAAATCAAAATGGCCGATATGTTTTATTTCACAATCTGGAATGTACCTATAAATCAATCAGGTTTCTCTGACACTCTTGAGGCCCTGAATTCTCTTAAAAAATATCCGGTTCTATATGGGGAATTAATGGAACTTCTTGATTATCTGTTATCAAAAATTGATTTTGTTGAAGGTATGCCATCAAAGGAATCAATACTCCCTCTGAGATTATATAGCTCATATTCTAAAAATCAGGTACTGGCTGCAATGGGCATTGCCGATCCCGGTTCGGTTCGTGAGGGAGTCAAGTACATTCCCGAAAAACATATGGATGTCCTGTTTGTAACACTGAATAAATCTGAAAAATACTATTCTTCAACAACGATGTACAACGATTATGCCATTGATCAAAGAATGTTTCACTGGGAGACTCAGAGTACAGTTTCCCCTTCGTCTCCAACAGCCAGAAGATATTACGGTTCTCCAGGTAACGGGAATACAGTTCTGCTATTCATAAGGGAATTCAGGGAGAACCTTCTGGGTGCATCTCCGTATATATTTATGGGAAGCGTTAGCCATAAAAGCCACAGCGGGGGCAATCCGGTGAGCATAATCTGGGAAATAGAAAGACCGGTACCTAAAAGGTATCTGGAAACCATGAATAATATGCTTCCGGCATAATATTTTATAATATTTGAAATATTACAATCTATAACCATATATGGAATTATGTAAAGATAAATTTAAAATTTTGTGCAGGAATGCAAACAGGTTGATGGATCTAATTTATATGAAATGCGAATAATAAAAATAGAGATCTTTATTCACCGTCTTTTATTGTTGCTTTACTCTTTGTAACAAGTGCTATAATTATTCCCGAAATTATTACGGGAATAATTAAATAAATGCCGATGTCAAATGGGTATCCAGGAAATGGTATTATGCTCCCATATATAGCAAATATGTAAATCACACTGGCCACAAGTGGTATGAATATCATTAATGAAAGATCTGTAACCTTTGTTTTTAATTTCAATTTTCCCCATACTGGAAGAGAAATGTTTGAAATTATATGCACTATGTATAAAGATATTCCATTCATTGTAGTCAAAATGGTAGCCGCCGTAAATGGACCAAATAATATTCCTGCTATTATCGCTACTGCTAATGAAATAGGCATTTCAAAGGCAATAATTTTTTTTGGAGAACCGTATTTTGTGTGGGTTTCTGACCAAGAATATGGAAATATCATTCTATCCCTTGCCATTGCATAACCTACCCTGCTGAAAGCATTTCCCTGAGCAATTGATTCAGAAATAAAACTGTTCAGAGTTATCAGTATGAATATCACCATTCCAATCAATCCGAGATATTTTTCTACTACTATGAATCCAGGATTGCTGGTTGTTGCAAAAGAACCCATATCATTGATCCCCCAGCCTACAACAAGAGCATAAGAACTGAATGCGTAGACAACAAAGGATAAAACTACCGCTATTAATATAGCCTTTGGAATATTCTTTTTAGGCTCATGAGTTTCTTCAGAGATTGTTATCATTGAACCGAGACCTACATATCCTAATATTGCGAACACTGTAGCTAGACCAATAGCACTGAATGAATGCCCGGTTGCTGTGAATGGCAGGACAGAGTTTGCAGGTCCCACTTTTATTATGATTATTAAAGACATCAGTATCAAGAACGTTATTTCAATGATTGATCCTATTGTAGTGTAATAAAGGGATGGTTTTAGCCCTCTGTAAAGAAACACAAACATTATGGTGAATGGAATAAAGATCAATGGAAGCCATCCATACGTATATCCTGAAAGGACGGGAATCAGCGGCCATAATATACCAGCAAAGAATAACATCACGAATCCGCTCACGGCCCCCAGAAGATTGAAAAGGTATAACCATCCAGAGAAAACACCCATGCGCTTACCGAGGCCAGCCTCCACAAAAGCATAATATCCCCCTGCATGGCTTATCCGTTGAGAAAATCTATAATTCATGTACATTGCACATGCAACACCCAGTACCGCAATCATATAAGTTAATGGAACAGAGGGTCCAACTACAGCCGCTTCTACCACAAAGAAGGATGCTGCTGTTGCAGCTGGGCCAACAAATGCCATACCCTGAAATACTGCGGACCATAAACCGCCACTCCTTGCTTTCAGCTCATTGTTAAATGTTTTATCTCCCATTAACATCACCTTTTACATAGTTATCCCTGAATCTCAATTCCGCTGCTCTGGCCTTGGCCCCGAATCCCTCATAATCACTCTGTATCTTTACCCTATGTGCCAGCATATCCCTTACACCGTCGTCGGTAACCTTAGAATATGTTAAAATCTTTAAGAAGTTCCCAACGCTTAATCCACCTGAATATTTAGCAGCTCCCGATGTTGGAAGGGTATGATTGGGCCCTAAAAGCTTATCACTGAACACCGCAGGTACACCATGGTCTAAAAATACAGAACCGTAATTTATCAAATTAGCAAATGCGAAATCTGAGTTTTCTGCATTTAAATGTAGTTCAAGGTGTTCGGCAGCATAATTGTTTGTATAGTCTACTGCCTCTTTCATAGTGTCGCATAATGCAATTATTCCATGGTTTAGCCACGATTTTTTTAAAATTTCTTTTGTTGATAGCTTATTTATGTATGCATCCATTTTGTCGTAAATGCTGTGGGCAAGCTCTGATGATATGGTTACCAGGCAGCAACGAGCTGAAGGATCATGTTCAGCCTGAGATAACAGATCTGCCATAACTTCTTCCTCTATAGCAGTTTCATCGGCAAGTACCAGTATTTCACTTGGACCGGCTAACAGATCTATTCCAACTTTTCCAAAAACTTCCTTCTTTGCCTCATTGACGTAGGCATTTCCAGGTCCTGCAATCTTATTTACAGGTTTAACTGTTTCCGTTCCATAAGCCATAGCAGCAATAGCCTGCGCACCGCCAATTGTGTAAACCTCAGTTGCCCCGGATTTTATTATCCCGTAAAGTGTAGCAGGATTTGGCCTGTTTTCACCTGGTGGTGTACAGGCAATTATCCTCTTGCAGCCTGCAACTCTGGCCGGAATTATGGTCATAGGGGGAGTTGAAAGGAGAGGGTATCTACCTCCCGGGATATAAACTCCCACATTTTCTATTGGTAATATTTTTTGGCCAAGTATCGTTTTACCATTATCGGTTACAAATTCCATATTTCTATACATTGAAAATTGAAATTTTGCAAATGACTCTATTCTCTTTATATTCGTATCTATGATTTCTTTAATTTTGTCAGGCACCTGTGATATTATCCTTTCTATTGCACTATCTTCCATCCTGAAGTCAGTAATATTAACTTTATCGAATTGGCTTTCATATTCTCGTAAAGCAATATCTCCTTCAGATTTCACCCTCTCTATTATATCACTGACTGTCTTCACCACATCTATGGTTTCATATTTCTCTACGATTTCGGATTTCAGTTCCCGTATCATACTTACACCTGATTAAATATATATTATCAGTATTATATAAACCTGTAATACTATTGCTTTGAATAAGTTATTTTTGCCAATTAATTTCTAATTACCACTATTTTTAAGAAATATATTTCAGGTATCTTTATATTTAACTATCTATTATTAATTTATGAATAAAGATGAGCCCTTAGATATATACGACCTGAGAATTTTAAATAGTATAATTCAAAATCCAGAAATGAGACTAACAGATATCGGTAAATATGCATTAATGGCTTCTGCACCTTCCATTAGTAAACGAAAGAAAAAGCTATATGATTCTGGAATTATAAAGAGCTTGGTTCCTATTTTAGATTATGAACTGTTGGGATTTAAATATCCAGTGATTATACTGGTTAAGGCAAAATTTGGAAAAAATTATATTACAGAACTCGGAGAGAAATTATCAAACCTTCCCGGAGCAATATGGGTATATAATATCAGTGGCGATATCGATTTTATTGTATATGCAGTCTATAGGGATAGAACAGAATACCTAAAGGTTCTGGATATTATAACAGAATACGATAAAATAGAGAGGACAGATACACGCCAGCTTCATAGGATTATAAAGGATACAAATTTTCAAACATTAGTTGATACAATGGTTAAATATAAAAATGAATTCAGGTGATTTGTTGATAGCGTCAGATATGTTTAGAATTTTATAAAATTAATAGTATTTTCCTATGGTTATTTTAAACTATATATGTATAAATGATGGATTATTAGAAATTTCAGAAGAAAATATCATGTGAATTGAGTTTATCTTACAACGTCGAATCAAAATTTGTTCATAGACATCTTAATATAAGCATAAAGATTTCATTTCTTATGACTTCAATCACAGATATACACAGGCATCCGGAAAGATCAGTTCATGATATGGAAACTGCTTATTCCATACTGGATCAATCACTCCTGTCCCATGTCGCATTCAGCATTGATAGTACAGTGTTCAATATTCCCATGGTATTTGCCAGGATCGGCAGTTACCTCTACCTCCATTCATTGAGAGATGGAAGATTTTACAAAGCACTTAAATCAGGCATACCTGTCAGTGTGAATGTCACCATACTGGACGGCATCGTCCTTGCAAAGAGCGCTTTCAATACATCAATGCATTACAGATCAGTAGTAGTATTCGGATCAATGTGTGAAGTGACAGATGATGATGAAAAAATGCGCATTTCTGAGGCACTGGCCGAGAAGATAGTACCGGGAAGGTGGAATGATTGCAGACATCCATCTCCGGAAGAGATCAATACTACCGGTTTCCTGAGCCTCTCTCTTGATGTGATTTCTGTCAAAGTTAATACAAGTGGCCCGAACGAGAAGAAATCGGATGAGGATTTGCCATACTGGTCCGGCATAATCAAACTCCATACTATAATTGAAGCCATACCGAAAGATCATGACATTATACTTCCGGAATATATTGCGGATTATGTCAGGCGAAACATCTAGATCGTATCCAGATTGAACACAAATGAACTATATCCAGGTCATGAACAGCAGTAAATTTTCCAATCTTTATAGTTCGATTCCAGTCGAGGTGTTTCCTTAACGTAAAATTTAATAGTTTACCTTTAATGTAATAGCAATGCTTAAAGAAGATTCATTGCAACGTGAAAACATAAAACCATTGTTAAAATGGGCAGGTGGTAAGAGGCAGTTGAACGACGCACTTTACAGCAGGATTCCTGGCTATTTTGAGAAGTACTTTGAGCCTTTCCTTGGAGGTGCATCCTTTCTTGTTAATTTGTACAATCATGGAATGATTAAAAGTGCAGTGGTGTCCGATTTAAATCCAGAATTGATTAACTTTTACAATGTAATAAAGCAGTGCCCTAGTAAGTTTATTACACGGATGGAGGAACTGAAGTTAACAAATGACAAGGATACTTATTATTCCAATAGAGCACGATTCAATGAAATTGTTGGCAATCCTGACTTTTCACTGGAAAGATCTATTCTATTTATTTATCTCAACAAGCATAGTTATAATGGCTTATGGAGGGTAAATTCCTCATCAAAATTTAACGTCCCATATGGAAAATATAAAACTGTAAAGATGATCGACAGCGATAATCTCTACAATTTCAGTGCCATGCTCAAGGATGTACAGATTGAAAGCGTTGATTTTGAAATTTGTGTTGATAGTGCAGAAAAAAACGATTTTGTATACTTTGATCCACCATACCAGCCATTGAATAAAACATCCTCCTTTACCGGATATACTTACCAGGGTTTTAACTTCAATGAACAATTAAGGTTATTCAATGTTTTCAGAAGTCTAACTCAAAGGGATGTAAAGGTTATGCTAAGTAACTCGTACTCAGAGGAGATTCGTGAACTTTATAGTGACTTCAATATAATAACTGTTGATGCCAAGAGATACATCAATTCAGTTGGAACCGGCAGAACTGGGGCAAAGGAATTGATCATCACAAATTATTGACTTTCTTCGTACTGTATTTGTATATTGCGGTACCTTTTTCTTCAGGTTTCCTGAAGACAAATAAATGTTCATAGGCAAGTAGCAGGAAATTCTTTTCTATGGATGCCTTTTCCCAGTACTGCCTTGTCCTTGTATTGTGCTGAATTTTTATTATATCTTCTTTCAGGATAAACCCCTGCTCCAGAAATATGTCCATAATCCTGAAGGACAGCGGTATTTGATGTTTGTATTTCCTGGAATCACCGATTAGTATGGCACAATATTTTCCCTCTTTTAATACACGGAATATTTCGGAAGACACGGTTCTCATTTGATCATAATATTCATCCAGAGATGTTATTCCGGAGAGGTCTCCTTCTATTTTATTATTTTTCGAATAGGATATGATATTTGCATATGGAGGATGTGTTATAACCAGATCCACAGAACCATCGGAGATCTTATCCATATTTCTGGCATCTCCATCGTAAATATCCTGATCCGGTGTATTAACACCTTCAGATTCAAAATTGAGCCTGTCCATTGCTAGCATTGCAGAGCCTTTATTGATATCTATTCCTATACCATGCCTGTTAAGAAGCTTTGCTTCTATCAGGGTAGTGCCGGAGCCAAGAAAGGGATCAAGAATTGTATCATTTTCTGCCGAATACCTTAATATAACATTTCTGGGTACCTGTGGTGCATAATTTCCCCGGTATTTGGCATTCAGGTAATGGGATGCCCATTTCCCGCGATCTGGAAAGCTCCAGATATTTTCAATTTCCAATTTAAAATTCTCTGGTTGGAGTTCCTTAATTTTGATTTCGCCTCCAATTCCTATATGCTGATCTTCTATCACGATTTCCTTATTTCTTTGGATAAAGTTATCATAATCGGTCATAGTAATTTTCTTCATTTCCTTAAATTCCATTAATACACTCTCCTTTCAAGCCAGCTTCTGATCAGTGAATTGATTTTTGTAGAGACCTTTGAGTCCTCTTCTTTGCATACTTTCCTGAACTTCTCAAGAGTATCGATGTCCAGTGTAATGGTTATCTTCTGGGTTCTGCGCATGTTATGAGAATCATAATCCATATAAATATGTATTTATACATATAAATTCTAAATTTTCAAATGCTTGACCATATACCATATCATGGACTATAAGCACGCTTTCGAGCTTGTTAAAGAACTAGAATATGATAAAGAATGCACAGTGTATTCAGAAAAAGGTATTATCGTATTTATCACCAGGCCATCTAAATTATCCGGGAAGTTCAGTGATTATGACTCCTCAAAAAATTTTCAAATATGGCTTCAATCAGGATCAGAAAGATTCAGGCCGAATCATCTCAGGATTTTAATTGACGTTAATTTAAGGTCTAAAAGCAGGCCTGATCTTA
Organism: Thermoplasmata archaeon; assembly: GCA_021826795.1. Next base: position 13,717 of record JAKAYM010000002.1, on the reverse strand, counting down.
AAGAAGAACTGCTTAAAGCATTCGATTCAATATACTATGGTGAAGACCCACTGCATACATTACAAACCCTGCAGAATGAAACTTTCAGATTTTATTTGAATGATATTATGACGATTGGAATTCTACATCAATTGCTCCTAATTGAACAGGCATATGCCTACCATGGTGAAAGCCATTTTGACCCTCCAAACCTATTTTTGCAGGGATGGATAAGAGAATTTATAGATGGCCCGAAAGAAATTGATAATATGTGCATGAGTGTCGCTCACGGACAGCCACCAATGGCTAGATATGTTTCCCTGGAAAATAAAAAGGATAAGAAATATGTGAATAATTTAAGTGAATTATGGTACTTACAGTGACTTCCTCCGGGGTTTGATACCCGGAACTTCATACTTCAATTTTCGGTCTTCACCCTATTACACGCTACTCATGAAAAATCTTCAAACAACATGCATTCAATTTGTTATATATTGCCTAAATTCCTTTATTTAAAAACGATAATTTGTATATTATCATCACCGCTGTAGTATCGATACCCATATAATTCAAAATCTAATTCCTGGATCTATCATGATTTAGCGTAGCTTTCTTTATAACATAAGATCTAATATACCATTTACACGATAAATTGGTAAATAAAAACAATAAATATGATGTTTCTGATAACGTGTCATCTATTGTTCTACACGCCTCTTTGCACGTTTTTCATTTTCCTCATCTATTGTATCCATCTTAACATTATTGTGCCTCATATAGTAAGTGATTACAACGGCCAGGATAACAAGTCCGGGCAGGAATATGTATGCAGATGAAAGCGGCCATACCAGGTCTATCAATGAATAGTATATTGCTATGCCGATTATGATGGATGCAACACTGGGCGCCAGAATATGTGTTACAGGGTTGAGCTGTTTGAGGTGATGCATGAATACAGGCAGTGTTTCATTAACTATAATATGGTAACTAAGGGTGAACACTGAACCTATAATAGAATTTATGACCAGCAGATCAAATAATCCATTATTCTCTCCGTAGTAATATACCAGTGGTATCAGCCCGAGACTGATTCCCGCAAGTGCGACAATAAAAACAGCTATGACAGCCATGTATGGACTCTTATATTTTTTATGTATTCTGGTAAATACCTTCGGGAGTATTCCATCCCTTGATAAAGAATACAATTCCCTTGCTGCACTGTTTCCGAATATAACCGTGGATATCAGTGCTGAAACCAGGAAAATGCTGAATGCAGCCAGTGTAACATAGATTCCATAGTAACTGTCTGTTACATAGAGCCCCGGAGCAAAATATGCAAGCCCGGCAGGAAGATTTGGACCCAGGCCACCCACGTTTGCATAAATAACAAAGGTATCATATGCAATCATTATGAGCAGTGATGTGACAATAGCTTTTTTGATTGTACGCCCGGGGGTCTTCGTTTCCTCGGCAAGAACTACTATGGAACCGTATCCTGAGAATGCTACAAACCCGCCTGTTACCATGCCCAGGAAGAAGCCATGCAGGCCATCGGTTGAATTGAATATATTGAAATACTGTACACCGTTATAGGGTGATTTTACTATTATTGCTATGGATAACCCCAGGAAGAATACCAGGTCAAATAAACCCATGATTATCGCTATCTTCTGACTGTAATTCAGGGACAGTATTCCGACTATCAGGTAAATAACCGGTGTTATGAATGAAACTATTACTACAAAGACAAATGGAAGTGTGTAACCGAGCATAACCTCTAAACCTATATACAGAAACCATCCCAGTAATACACTGGAACCTATAATACTGCTGAGCACCACGAAGAGGTAATAAAATCCAACACTTTTGCTGAGGTATTTACTGTGGGTTGCGACTTCTACATATTTGTAATAACCACCGGCATTGCTGATTTTTTCAGAATAAATGTAAACAGCAATAACAGCAAGGAACAGTGCTATACCACCGATCAGGAATGTTAAAGGTGCAGTTTCCCCTGCATATTCCATTGCAGTTGCACCTGTGAAAGCAAAGGGCCCTGCTGGTGCAATAACCATGATTGCATAGAATACAAGGCCCCAGAAAGTCATGCTATTTCTGTTCAATGTATTGTCCATAATATTTTCATTGTGCATTATTATTTAAGTTGACTGGAAAGGAATGAATATTTTCAGGAAAAAGATATGTAATTAATAGACCCAATATCCTTTTTATTCCTTCATAGATATTCTCTATCTCGACAAATATTTATATTAATTCACCTGTGACCGGCTTTCATTATATTAGGCTGATAGACTGTGACCTACAAAGTTTTCCTGGATAAGCTATATTTATATATGAATCTCCAATAGTTTTCTGGATTGCATGGATGTAATGGAAGAAATGAAACAGAAAATTGTAAAAGAAGTAGATGAGAAGGGCGAAGCGATAATCTGGAAAGGTACACTTCAGGAATATATAGACTCATTGCAGGAGGAAGAAAATCAATTCGATTTCCCAGGTGATACCCCTGTTGAAGTTTGTGTGTTAAGAAATAAAAAAGGAAAGCTGGCCCTGATCCTTGTATTCAATCCTGACACAAAAGATGAAGGTTACATTACACTGGGAGATGAAAATACTTTTATGACCGGTTTGGAAGGCGTTCCCAATGCTGATAGCGGGTTCTGGATTATGGTCAGTGCACATCTAGATGAATCTAATCTGTAATCAACTTCATTATTTAGAAAAAAATTATTTTTTATTATAATTACAAAGTTATGCCTTTATTCTATTCTCTCGATGATAGCACCGTTGGCCATTCCACCGCCCTCGCATATGGCTATCAATCCGTATTTGTATTTCTTATTTTCCATAATGTTCAGCATTGTTGAAACTATTCTTGTGCCGGTTGCACCCAATGGATGCCCCAGTGCTACTGCACCTCCATTTACATTGACCTTATCATGATCAACTTTAAGCTCCTTCTCCCATGCAAGAACCACGGATGCAAAGGCTTCGTTCACTTCGAAAACATCTATATCATCAATGGACAATCCAGTACGTTTTAGAACCTTCTCAGTAACAGGAATCGGGCCTGTCAGCATGGTAACAGGATCAACCCCCACAGCAGCAACGTTCTTGATTACTGCCCTGGGCCTTAAACCGTATTTATTTACAGCAGCTTCCGATGCCAGTATGCTCATACTTGCACCATCTGATATCTGGCTGGCGTTTCCAGCTGTGACCATTTTCAAATTGGAGAAGGCAGGAGGTAAATCGTTCATCTTTTCAAGGTCGGGCTTTTCCCTTACGCCCTGATCATAATCGAGAACAATATTTCCATGTTCTTTTACAGGTATCATCTCCTTCTTGAATTGCTCTTTTGATCTGAACGCCCTTATATGACTTTCATAACTCATCAGATCCATATCCTTTCTTGAGATCCCGAATTTGTTAGCTATAAGCTCTGCACCATATGCCTGGCTGAACCATTCTTCACCGAGGTTATACCGCCTTTTCAGCCCTTCAGTTATGGGATTTTCTTTTTCTATGGTGCTCAGCATGGGAACCCTTGTCATGGATTCAACACCACTGGCGATTGCAATGTCATAATCCCCTGATATTATACCATTTCTGGCGAATTCGAGGGCCTGAAGGCTGGAACCGCACTGCCTGTCAATTGATACTCCGGGAACCGCCTCCGGTAGACCAGCAGAGAGCCATGCATTTCTTGCTATGTTTCCACCCTGATTTCCTGTCTGGCTCACACAGCCTGTTATGAATTCATCTACATTTTCTGGGTCTATTGTACTGTTGTCCAGAACTTCTCTGACGAGATTGCCGAGCAGATCAACGGGATGGATATCCTTCAGGGCTCCGTTTCTTTTGCCGATAGGTGTTCTCTTTGCATCTATAATATAGACATCTGGCACATTATAGTTCATATACAGTTACATAGTGGATGGGTTTTTATATTTTTCTTCCGGGAACAAATCATGACAGTGATATCCTGGAATAATTGAAATATTACTGATAATATGTTACTGGCAGGCTGGAGCATCGGGAATAACCATTATGTGTCCGTACAAAAATATATTAGACCGGGAATATTGGATATAATATCAATATGGGTAGAAAAATAGGAATAGTTTTCCACGATAAAAATAGTAATCGTGAATTTCTCCGTAGATTGTTAAAATCAAAGGATATAGAAGTTATGTATTTAGGTGCAAATGGTGTGCTGGATATATTCATCAGTGGTCAGCAACCTGAAATATTGAATCCGATTAAATACACTACTGAATTAACAGACATGTTCTCCATGGATTTCATTTTCTTTTTTGCAGGGGATGGAATAGAAATAGATAACGAAATTTTATGGAAGTTAAATAATTCATTTAAAGGAGTATTATACCTCATTCCGGAAATTATTCAGGATATTCCAGCCTTACTGAAAGGCAATAATTTATCAAACTTCACCATTTTACATTTCCCAGATCTTTCCACAAAACCTTTGGTGGAAATTCAGACGCCGGAGAATTATGATCCAGATAAAATCAGGAAGAGCCTAGATTTATTAGAATATCTGGGTCTCAGCAACATCCTGTTAGAAAGGGATATAGGAAGGCAGCTTATAGACCGGCTTCAACTGTCCTTCATAAATTCGGCTCTTCATGTACTGGAAGATGGTTTTTCTGTATCCACAGTTGACGCTTTATTGAGATTTAGACTGGGCTTTGAAAATGGTATATTCCAGCTTGCAGATCTATATGGAATTGATAAAATATATGAGAAATATAAAATCATGGGTTTCGGCGTCCCCCATATGATTGACACTATGTATAGAGATAAGAAGTTTGGAAAATCCTCCGGTACCGGTTTCTATGATTACAGCAATGTCACCACTCTTCTTCCTGATGAGGGGATGTATAAATTGAATCCCTATGATCTTATCTCTCCTGTGATAAATGCAGCAACAGCCCTTCTTGAAATTTCTGATTTTGATTCTATAAACAGATTCTTTACAGTAGAATACGGATCACCAACAGGCATATTTGCCATTGCAGACGGTATCGGAATAAAGAACATAGTTGAAAATTTAGACAAAAATTATAAAAAATACGGAGACATACTATTTAAGCCCGGGAGCAGGCTCATGGAAATGGTTGATAACAATACTGTGGGTGTTGCTTCTGGGTCTGGATTTTATAAGTATAATTACAGCGAATCAGATTTTGGCCCGGTGAAGTATTACAGCAGAGACAGATATGCATACATAGCTATGAACAGGCCGGAAGCTCTGAATGCACTGAACGAGGAAATGTGGGAGGGATTAAGGATCGCACTGGATAAAGCAAATAGTGATGGTAATGTAACATCCATTGTAATAACTGGATCCGGCAGGTCCTTTTCAGCCGGTGATGATATCAGGATGATGAGCGAATGGAACAACTCCATAGATGCTTCTATATGGCTCGACAGATATGCCAATCCACTGATTGATGCAATTACATCCTCCAGCAAACCTGTAATTTCGCTGGTAGACGGTATTGCCTTTGGAGGAGGCTGTGAAATCAATATGCTATTTGATATCGTTATAGCCAGTGACAGATCAGTATTTTCCGTCCCAGAGGGACTGATAGGCGCCCTGCCCCCTGTAGCGTCTTCATACGGCATTGCACTCACAGGAAGAAAATTATTCAGGTATCTTCTTACTTCAGAATGGATCAATGCAAATCAGGCAAACAGTCTGGGCATCGTGGATGTTGTTGTTTCAAGAGAACAGCTGCCCTTTATGATCTATGAGTTTACAGAAAAAATCAGAAAGAACGCACCTATGTCTATCATAAACACAAAGAAGCTGATAAATGCATACAAGGAGAATTTCAAAGATCTGGAGAGGCTCGCGGGCAGCTATCTGGTCATAAATGCAGGATCAGAAGATTTTAAAAATGGACAGAAAGCATTCCTGAATAAAGAAAAAGTTGAATGGAAAGGGAAATAAAATGGAACTTAATGGAAAACTCAATGATGAGGAAGAATTAATAAAGAATAGCTTTGACGAATACTGCGAAAAAAATTATGTACCTTACTATGAAGAATACCTGAGGAACAGGATATTTCCCAGAAAGATAATGAAGGATTTATCGGAATTACTTTTGCCATCAACTATTTCACTGGATAAAGATGAGAAAGTTGATGATGTTATCCTGGGTATTTTATCAGAAGAGATGGGAAAGTATGAATTTCCGTTGCCTGCATTTTTGTCTATCCATTTTTCAAAGCTTCTCCCGTATATAAATGATGAGGCTATAAGGGAAAAATACATAAATCAGTATCTTGCAGGAGAATCAATAATATGCGGAGCATACACGGAGCCTGGCCATGGTTCGGATGCATACCATATTGCAACCGAGGCAAGAAAATCTGGATCTGATTACATTCTTTCCGGAGAAAAGAGCTTTGTAAGCAATCCAGGAATTTCAGATATTTATATGATTTCAGCAAGAACCGGAAAGGGCATAAGCATCCTGATGGCAGATAGGTCCATGGATGGACTTGAACCATACGAAATTGAAAATATGGCATATCTGTTCAGAGGAGAATTTGGCGGTATAAGGATGAATAATGTCAAGGTTCCTGGAACATATCTTGTTGGTGAGGAAAATAAGGGATTCAAACTGCTCATGGACATATTAAGCATCCAGAGAGTGCATGTGGGGTTATACGCCATAGGCATAGCTGAAGGTGCCCTGAATGAGGCAATTGAATATGCAAAGATGAGAAAGGCATTCGGGATGCCAATATCAAAATTCGAGGCAGTGTCCTTCAGGCTTGCTGAGGATATGGCAAAGATCGAATCAATAAGGACACTTGCCTACAAGGCCCTTGCCATGGAAAATTCTGGGATGGACAACAGCATAGAAAGCGCCGCAGTAAAGGGCTATGGATGCGAAGTGGCATTCAATGCGGTCAGTGATGCGCTTCAGACACTAGGTGCAGCAGGATATTCAAAAACCTCATCAATGGAAAGGAAATTCAGGATATCAAGGGGATTTTTGCTGGGAGACGGTACTCCTGATATACAGAAATTGATCATATCCAGGAAAATATTCGGAAGAGATTTCAGCCCGTGAGGTTGAAGGCATCATTGAGTCCTGATTAGATTACTATATTTAACCTCTTAGTAACATGGTAAGAATATATGCTGCCCTGTAAATATTTATACCTTAATTAACTATTAACCTTTATGTAATATGAGATGGAAGTTTTATCAGCACAATGAGTTATAGATTTGGTTACAGGAAAACCAAGGTATCAGGTAACTTTTGGTGTCTCCAACGAAATTACCGAAAAAATAGTTGCCAGACTAACTGAAGAGCAGAAAGAATCTCCTAAGATCTAGTCAAACAGAGTCTCAATTTCAACTTCATATGAAAATGGGAAACTGATAATGTAATTGTTTTGCTGTAATTGAGAGTTGAAAGTGCTAATTTTGGAACATTCAATTTGTTTACTTTGATTAATTTATTAATACGGTTAGATAGTTTTGACAAGTTAGCAGTAGTTATTCTAGAACTCATTGATTTTTGGAAGTCTATCTTATTAGCAATGTCATCTAAGCTAATGTTTTCTTGAAAAGTACCATCAGTTATATATGAACCAATCATCGAATTAATTTATATATATAATGAGTTTGGGGCACAAAAAGATGCATTGGATTTATGATTATATCGCAATACTATTAGATTCATGGCGGTGAATAAATATTTATAGGTTCTATATAGTTTTATTGCCTATTGAGAAGTAATTGTATAATATTCGTTAGTCATGAAATGCATTCTCTGTAAATTCATTTATGCAGTTTACGTGGGTCAAATGTTGGAGAAAATGCACCACATGTGGGTCAAATTTAAATATATTCAAAATATAACCTTACATGGATGTTGACAAATCAGAGCTTATTGAAATATTGACCGATTATAATCTGTGGGGGAATTTCAAGAAAAACCTGATAGAAAGGCGGGAATATAATTTAAAGCTTTCAGAGCATCTAGAATCAGAAACAATAAACGTAATAAAAGGCATTAGAAGGTCTGGAAAATCAAGTATATGTATAAAGTATATCCAGGAACATTATGATAAAAAAGATTCACTTATAATTAATCTTGAGGATCCCAGATTGCCCGTAAATATTGATTCCAATCTGTTGATGGAACTGCTCCAGGCATATTACGAGTACGTCAATCCCGATAATTTAAAAATAGTTGTTATAGACGAAGCACAGAACGCCAATGGCTGGGAGCGGTTCGCAAGATATCTCGTTGAGACAAAAAATATTAAATGTATGGTTACCGGATCCTCATCCAAATTGCTGAGTGATGAATATGCAACATATATAACCGGTAGACACATTGACATTCTTGTATTCCCACTTTCATTTTATGAATTTTTGAATTTTAAGGGGATTCGCATAAATTCCGTTATTGATATGATTAATAAAAAATTTGAAATAATCAATATGCTCATTGAATATATTGAATATGGGGGATTTCCAGAAGTTTCAATTATAGACAATACCGATGTTAAAAAGGAACTAGTTAAAAATTATTTCAATGATATTATTATAAAAGATGTTGCAAAACGATATAAAGTAAGGAACATATCGCAGCTGGAACAGATTTCGTTAGAATTATTATCTAATATAAGTGATGTTGCATCATTAAGGTCTATAAGTAGATCATACAATATAAGTATAGGAACAGTGGAACGATATTTCAAATATCTTTCAGGTTCTTACCTGTTTATAACACTTGAAAAATATACCTTCTCAAAAAGAAAACAGAATAAATCATTAAAAAAAGTTTACTCCATAGACACGGGAATATATAATTCCTTATCATTTAAATTTTCCAAACAGGAAGGCAAGAAAATGGAAAATATAGTTGCCATTGAATTATTCAGGAGAATTAGTAACTCAAACAAAACACTATACTACTGGAAAGATTACTATAATCATGAAGTTGATTTTGTTATAAATGCGGAGGCTAATGTAGAACAATTGCTTCAGGTAACTTATTCATCCTCTTATGAATCAATTGAAAAAAGAGAAGTTGAAAATATCATAAGAGCTGGAACAGAATTGCACTGTAGTAATTTGAAAATTATAACATGGGATTATGAAGGCACTAAAACAATTGATAGAGTAAAAATCAATTTTGTTCCCTTATGGAAATTTTTATTGATCCAGTAATAGATGATAAACAAAGTTGAAGTTGTTATGGATCGTAAATAATCATGAGAATTTCCAGTAAAGATATTACATTATCTGTTTTAGATAAGAAAATATTAAACCATTTTCAAATAAAATATTAATTAAAAATCTTTATATCCTCCATGAGCCATTTCCATAAAGGTATAAATTTAATAGATTTCCCATTATAATTTTTAATAGACTCAAAATCCCATGTAACAATATTTAAATCATCACAATTCATTTCATTAGAACCACTTATGAGTGAATTAATTTCGCGTTCTTTTATATCCTCCATAGATGAAGAAAATGTGACGTTTATTAATTTCAGTACTTTCATGCCCTTATGTAAAACAAAATCAATTTCTTTATTATTATAACCTTTCCAGTAATTTATTTCAAAGTTATTATGGCTATAATTTTTACATTTTAAAAGGTCAACGGCAACAGTATTCTCAATCAACCTTCCTATATTTCTATCAAATACGTTTATATTTATCAGGCCATTATCTATTATATAGACTTTTTTTGGTGCAATAATGGATTCTTTGAGTTTAAACGAAAATCTTTCAAGAACAAAAAATATATACGAATCTGTAAAGTATGAAATCCAGTTGTTAATTGTGCTGTTACCTGATATGTTTAGGATATTCCCCAATTTTTTATAACTTATTTCGGAAGAATAATTATTGATAATATATCGGGATAATTCCTTTAATTTAGATTTCAATTTTATGTTATACGCCTGTATTATATCTCGTTCAATAATATCGTTGTATAAATCCATTAAATAATCTCTGCCTATTTTTAATGCCAGTGGAAACCCTCCAAGATCTATATATTTATTGAGAAGATTTATTAACTCTGCCTTTTTATTTGTTGAATAAACGTTGTTCTTTTCTGTGTTGAATCCAAAATAATGAAGAAATTCCGTAAAGCTGAAGGGCAGAAGGTTGTAATTAATGTGCCTACCTGTTATATGATTAGCCAAATCCCTGTCTGATAATCTTGAGTTGCTTCCGGTTATCATTATTTTTTTTTCATCAATTAGCCTGGAAATGAACTTTTCCCATCCAGTTACTTCCTGAATCTCATCAAATAATATTATATCTACATCACCCTCAATGGAATAAATAGCCTCCAGGACGTCATTGAGATTTTCTGAGGATATGTTCAACCGTTCATCATCAAAATTAACATATCCAAATTTTATATTTTTAAGTATTTCAAATGAAAATGTGGATTTGCCGCACCTTCTCGGCCCTAATATTATGGCGGCAGCCCCTAATGTTAATGAATTTATATCGAATGGCAATTCTCTCTTTATGATTTTCTCATTAGATATCAAACGCATCATGCGATCTTTCTGATCCTTTAAAATATTCATAAGCTGGATAGAGTCTGGCATACCAGGTTATCTGTAATTGTTATTTAATTATTCCTATACTACAGGAAACTTATAGTAAGTGTTTCCTATCCCGCAGGATATATTTGATATAATTGTAAGTTTAGATTGTTATCAGCAGTAACTAAATAATGAAATTCTAAAAGGAATGGTGGTTGATATACAAGTGATCGTGTACCATATTCTGTGTAGTTATAAAGCGTACCTCTTGCTGAACATTTCTCCAATCCCATCATAGCATTTATAGCATCATTTCATTTTCCCGAATGCGTGCCTTGAATTGAAATCTATTGATTTAAGATGGAATATCTTCATAGTTGAATCCTAATCAGGGAATGATAATATTACCATAGGCTTCATAAAAAGTAATTGTAATAGTGATAGTAATAAATACAGCATAGGTGATGTTATTGCTCTATTATGGAAATGCAATAAATAGACTTATAGGATGTTTAAATTAGGTTACTGTCAACGTTCCAGAGAGTTTAATATTTTCTTTCTTACCTTATTTTCTGATATTTTAGAAATGTATGTTTTTAATATTTTCTTATCTGCATTAGCCTTTAGTTCATTGAATAATTCAGGAGGTATTTTTTCGTTATAATAAACGAAATCTATCAACGTCTTTTCTCGGTCTGAAACAGGAATATAAAAATCATAATATTTAACATATGTATAGCCGAAAAACAGTTCTCTGGCTATCTTCCTGACAATATAATTTCTTCCATTAAACTGCATTAATCCGGTTCTGACATGTAGTGGTGTAATTATTACCGGATTTGTTTCCTGGTCCCAGAGTTTTAATATGGACAGTGCATTTTCAAGGCCATAATAAAATGGATAGTATGTAAATCCAGTTAGCATGATATCATTGTAAACACTGTAATAACCGTACCTGATCCTGTTTATTTTATCTTTTTTAAGCAGATTGGATAGAAATATCTTATAATAATCTCCATTCGCATGTCGAAAACTAAGGAATCTCTGGACATCATTTGCAGAGAATACGTATTTATTCTGAAAAGTACTTAAAAATTGCTTCACATATTTCATAAATATCACTTCAATGAGTTGATATATTGTTGTATATAATCTAGCATTCTGCTGTACGATGGTGGTAACCCTTGGTATACCAATGTCTTCAGGATATCTTCGTCAATAGGTTTCTGGTTGTTATCCAGAAAATTTATTAAACTTTCTCGGATCATCTCGGAATGATTAATATGTTTTATTAATATGTATATATCATACAAATCTCTGATAAATCTTCTATTATTGTATGCCAATATCTTTTCTTTAATGAGGTCTTCAGGAGACAATGTTAATACATTCACTGTATTGCCTTCAATAAGTTCATAGTCCATTTCAACAGGATTTTCGGGATAATGCTTATGGTTAATTTCTATTTTTACATTTACATTGCCATCTAAGATATTGGAAAATAATATGTTTCCAGTATCCTTTAGTTTTAATAATGTAAGGGAACTGGATTGGATATTTGCTTTAAAATCATTTATATAATCAGAAAAACTGCCAGAATATAAATATATATCTTCAGAAAACCGGTATCCAGAATAACATCTCCATAGAGACGTACCACCATGAAGAACAAGGGAACTATCTATATTGTATAATAACAGGACTAACTCGTCCTGCAATTTTGCTACCTCTATCTGATTTCGATTTTTTAATTGTTTAACTATTGGAAGTTTCATAATCTAATATACAAGAGTTATGTAAATATATAACTCTTGTTATTTTAAATTTAACATGTTAAAGGATATTTTTTATATATATGTTCTGTTATCAATAGTGGATGGCATATAGATTTCTGGAAATTAATATCTCCAAATGTAAATATATTTATTTTTAGATACTGTGGAAGGCACCATTTATAACTTTTAAAACTTCCTTACTGTCAGGAAGGGGACTAATTAAGAAAGAAAGTTCTGATTTCCATTTTGCTGAATTTAAGGCATTGCCTATATTATCCAAAAAATCTGTGCTGTTGAATTTGTTTCCCCTCATGTCAAATTTTCTATTTATTAATTTTAAGTCTGGTTGCAAATTATGGAATTTAATAAGAAAATATAAATCATATATATCACGCATCTTATCACGTTCAATGATTGAGGCTACCTTTTCAGAAATAATCTCTTTTAAATTCATTACAGGCACAGGAAACATTGGAATATCAGGATAGGGTGGTGTCAGATACTTTATATCTGGAGGTAATATGATGTCATTTCTCAAGCTTAAATCTATATCTATGTTTTCCATATAATTTAATTCATTATATAATGGGCCCTTTATTCTAAGCTCATAATTTATGCCAACAACAGTATCTCCTTCTTTATGCCCTCTATGTTCTGTGTTTATTATATCATATTGCAAATTAACATTTTTAAGTGCCCTGTTCATTTTAACATAAATTGAGTTTAAAGATTTTTCTTCGGATAAATATGAAAAGTCAAGGTCTTCTGAAAACCTGTTTAAATTATAAAAGTATTTTAAGGAAGTACCTCCCTTGAATATTAATTCATCATCGAATTCATTGTAAATTTCATATAATAAAAGTGTCAGCAAATAATCCTTTTCAAGCTGCCTTATATCCAGAAATTTATATGAGTGCTGCATTAAAGTCTTTTCATCAATCATTTTGTCCACTCCTGTAATTTTTAATCAGTAATGTAACTTTATTTTTTAAAGCAGGTGAACCCATTCTTTCTGCGTATTCTATTAATTTTTTAACATCAATTAATTTAGATCTCATAGCCCTATTGAAAGATTCCTCCACATAAGAAAATTCGGGATTCTTATAATATATTGAATCTATAAACGCTTTTTCAGGAGTTGCAATGTATATATTGTCTATTCTTTTATATCCAAAAAATTTTTCTCTTTTTATAAAATTAAATTCTATTAAATTTTTTTCCAGTTCTATATTTCTGTGCCGCTTAATAGATATTACACTATATTTTTTTATAATCTGGTCAGTAATTGAATAATACTCAAATGCAGAAAAAAGGCTAATGTATGATGGATAAACTATGTTGGAAGCTATTTCATAAAGATCTATCTGG
>JAKAYM010000072.1 GCA_021826795.1 Thermoplasmata archaeon | reverse complement strand
GTTTATTCCCATGATTGCTGTTAGTACTATCATGGGAATTTATGCTATGGCTGAAAAGTCAGATAAACATCCTGATTACAGGAAACAGATTAATGTCGCTTTAGCTGTCATAATTGTGATATCGGTAGCAGGCTTCTCCCTTGCCACGCCTGTAGTATCGGGAGACCCATGTGCGCCTGGATTATATGAAATGACAGAAACGCTGGGAAACGGGACATATATGCATCAGATTGATTTTGAAAAGGAAGTGGCAGCTTCCATGAATAAGAATGCAAAAATTGTCACCGAAAATCAGATTTTCCCATTATTCGGAAACGATCCTAACGCAACTGCATTTCCATATACACCCGATATAGTTGTCAACGGTTCATATTACCAGTACTTGGTTGATAACTTCAAAAGCCAATGGTCCTGTGATACCGCAAATATAGGTAATTCACAGGTTTCATTGAATCAGTTAGAATTACAATATTATAATTCTGGAAATTATGGAGTATACGCACAGGGATACGGTATAATAGTGCTCGAAAAAGGATATACCGGAAAACCTGCATTTACCGGTCCCGATTAATCATCTCATTAATTTTGAGGATTCCCTGAATAATGTTATTTATTCCTGCTTCATATGAATGATTCATGGAATATCTGTAGGCTTTTTCCATTAAACTATTGAAATTATCAGAATAATTTTTATATATATTTCTGCATTTATCAGTTAATTCTTTCGCATTGCCTTTTTCAACCGGTATAAAATAATTTTTAATGTCTGTATAGGTCTCCAGATTATATCCTATTACTATAACCCCATATGACCATGCCTCATAGAACGTGATAGGAATTCCATCTTCTATTGATGGTAGCACATATATTTTTGACCTGGAGTATAGTTTATATTTTTCATTTTCGGGTATATTTGAATATAATTCTATATGAGGTATATTATTACTTGTTGCAAATGTACTGATATAATCCAGTACTTCAGGAGATGCGTATCCTGCTATGGCTATTCTTATATCATTCTGTTCCTTTTGCATTTCTTTAACTACAGCAAGAAAATCGAATATACCCTTGTTTTTAGTCATGGAAGTAAGATAAAGGAGATCGATGTCTCTTTTCAGGTTTTTTACCCTATCCAGTGGGATTATATTTTCTTTTTTTATTCCCGGGCTTTCAACTATTATTCTCTGGTCACGGTTCAAACTTTCAATATAATTTTTCATATATGAATTTTCAGTGTAAATACCTGAATAAAGAAAAGCCATAAACCATAAACCGATTTTATAATCAAAATAATGAATTACTGAATTTATGAATTCTTTACCTGCCTCTGGAGAAGAGGGAAGATGATAGGCTGGGCCGTAGACGTTCAATTTGCGATTCAGAACTTTTAACAGCAGAGCAAGAAAGACTTCTGTAAAATACTCATTCTCAAGAATCAGTGTGGAAGTTTTTTTAATTTTCAAAAAGGCAATTAATTTTTTTAAGCTCTGTAAATAAGATTTCTCATAGATAATATGTTTTTCCCTATCCGGCCATTGTTTATATATAGACATGAATATAGTCGGTCCACCACGCATCTCTGTTTTTCCATGTCCAAAGAACAGGACTGAATCCATTAACGTTAATTTTTCATTCATATAAATAGTTCAGTATTAAAATTCAATAATCACGTCTGCAATCATTTATGTGTAATATAATCACGTAATAGGTTAACATTAAAAAGTGATTAATTATTTAGGTGCCTTAAACATTGAATCTCCTGGATTTTTGATTTCTATCAAAGGATTTCCTTTAATATTTTTATCTTCTTTAGTAAATGATTTCCAGACTTCGGTTAGCCTCTTATCTTCTGTAATAAAATAATCTATATGATCTACATATCCTCCGGAGATTATTAAAGCATCCTGTGTTGATAAATCTGGAATTCTAAAAAGTATGTAATTATAAAACTCATAATATTCAGCATATGTTTTACTATTGAGAGAAAATGGCATGGTTTGTAAATTAATCCGATTTTCAACAAACAATGTATCCTGAGATTTTGAATAGCCTGTATATATTGCAGATATAATTTCTTCGTCGAATTTATCGTGATTATACGTGTTAGACCACCGTGATATAGGTACTCCTTTATTAAATAAATACAGAGTTTTAATTTCGTCTTTGATTGCTTTTGCTACTTCAAATATATTAAACTCAAATGTAATAAAATCAAATTTATTTTTAAAAGCCCCTTTAATAATATTCTCAATAAAAGATATGGATAATCCGTATCTATTATCATATATATCCTTAAAATTTTTAGGCAATGCCAATTTGTCAAAAACCGTTTCGTGTATGTTTGTGGATATCATCCAATATGCTATGATATTACTATCAATAAGGCATGATTTTATACAACCACCCACGTTTATTTATTTTTTTTCTTCTTGATTGTCGATTGTTTCCATAGACCAAGTATCTGACCTTTTGTACCATTTGAAGTGTTCCTTTCCCTAATTTTATAGTATTTACCAGTTACAGGATTTAATATCCTTTTAGTTGCCATATATTTTATATTATTTAACAATATAAAAGTCTTTAGTTTTTATAAAAACATAACACTTCATAAACTGTGCAGTAAAGAATTTAGCCAAAAGAAATGCCTTATATCCAGTTTATAATTCTATTCTTTCCTGAATATTTATATATATACCACAACTTATCCAGTATTGAAAATAGCGATATTTGCCAACGGTATAGTATCTACAAAGATAGGAGGTGCTCAAAAGCACATGAGAGAAGTTATACAGCTACTTCCAGAATTTCATGATATCTTATTTTTCCCGGAACCACAAATGTTCGGAAATCCTGATAGCCTGGATTTCAGTTTCATACATAAACTAAAAGAATCCGGTATAGAAGTTAGCCCATATTTTCTTAAATATTATAAAGAAAAGCCGGAGATAAATGGTATTGTTCAAAATTACAGTAAAGAGATAACAAATTGTAATCTCATATATGATATGGACTTTCAATATTATCTCGATAATATCCAATTTGGAGGTGAAATTTCATCCCGCTTGAGCAGGCTAAACAATATAGCCATGGGTGCCTGCCTGCAGGACCTCGGTGATATAACCTCATATTCATATGGTACCATGAAAAGTATTATCAAGTTTTCTGGCATGATGTCACGAATATCCTGGTTTGTAACTATTGCCGGAGTTTATAATTTATTGAATAGAAAAATAACAATGAGAAAATTGCTCCATAATAAAAATCTTTCCTTCATAACAATTGTAAATAATGAATATAAAAGAAATCTATACATTAATTTTAAAGATATATATGTATTGAATCCCTCAAATGCCATTGACGAGAGAATCAAGAAGTATCAGAAGGAAGAAAAAAGTGATCAGATAATATTTTACGCCAGATTAATTTACCAGAAAGGATTATTCGATGTTCTCTATATACATAAAAAAATAACAGAAACATATAAGATTAAATTAAAAATTTCCGGTACATTTCAACGGAATTTTGAGGAAAAAGAGTTTTACAGGATAATTAAAAAACTGGATATCGAGAATTATGTGGTATATCTCGGTATACTCAATGATGATGAATTATACAATGAACTTTCCAGATCAAAATTAATGCTCTACCCGAGCCATAGCGATTCGTTTTCCATTTCGGTGCTACAGGCATTGTTTTTGCATGTACCGGTTGTAGCTTACGATATTCCTGGATTATCACTTTATAGAAATTTTAAGTCTGTTTCCCTTGTCAAAGAATTTGATATAGATGCAATGGCAGATAGGTCATTGAAATTTTTAAATTATAAGGGGTACCTTTTTGAAGACCCTGAACTGAACAAATTTATAGATAAACATTCTTCCTGGAAGTATGTAGCAGAGGCACATTTAGGAGTAATAAATAAATTGAAAGGCAGTAGGCATTGAATATATTAGAAATCAACGAAATATAAATAAAGTTTAATATAACTATATTATTACAATGAAGATATGGAGAAATTTCTGCTTTACCTTCCATACTCAGATTTTATAGACACCTATGAGCACAAAGCCCTTGGTGCTATACCTATAGGTTTTGTTCAGGCTGGATATGAGGTAGCGTTGATAGTTGGAGTAATGAGAAGTGAAAAATTCCGGAAAAATAATATAAAAATATATGAAACAGGAAACCTCGATGACCGGTATATTGCTGATGAAAAGTCATCGGGTATAGCAATTATCCCCAGATTGCTGAATTTTTTGAATTTCGATGAATATAGAAAAGTATCAAAAATCATTAAGGAAGTAAAGCCTGATATATTGATGACATATAATAATTCAACACTAACATGGTTAATTATATGGAGATATAAAATATACTGTAGAATAAATAGGGTCAAAACAAAACTTATATTGAAATTAGACAATGATGGTACCGATCTAATAGGGATGAAAGGAGTAGGAAAAATAGCTATAAGATTATATTACAGACTGCTTTCACACATATTTGATAATATAGTGACTGAAACATCATGCGGCTATGAGGTTTTCAGTACATTGCCGGGAATTAAAAAAAAGTTGACGGTTATTCCTAATACTGTCTTTGATGATTTTCTGAAATATAATAATAAACATAGAGATAAAACTATTATAACTGTATCCCGGATTACACCGGTAAAGGGTATAGATATTCTGATAAAATCATTTAAATTGATCGCTGAAAAATATCCGGACTGGAATTTAGAAATTATAGGAACTGCAAATAATAAAGAATATTTCTCTTCACTTCTGGATATGGTAAAATCATATAGTATGGATAAAAGGATAATTTTTACCGGAGAGAAAAGCAGGGAAGAACTGATAGAAATTTATAATCATGCATCTATTTATTGCCTGTTTTCCGAACATGAAAGTTTTGCAATAAGCAGGTTAGAGGCAATAGCCATGGGTCTTTATGTTATAACTACTCCTGCAGGCTGTGCAAATGACCTTATAAAATACGGCGTGCATATAATGAAGGATAATA
This sequence comes from Thermoplasmata archaeon, assembly GCA_021826795.1. Next base: position 4,124 of record JAKAYM010000072.1, on the reverse strand, counting down.
CTCCGGAATGTGGTTCTAAGTATCTGGAAGAGGGAATAAAAGCAGTAGAAGCAGGGAACTTTGAGGAGAATAACATTAAAATACCGGCATATAAAGATATAGCAATCGAAATAGCCAATAATACAGATGAAACTAACTGATTCGAACCGGTTCATAATAAACAATATTTTTAATATCTATAATTCATTCCTACAATATGAAATCTGCACTTATTACAGGCATTACAGGGCAGGACGGTGCTTACCTGGCAAAACTGCTTTTAGATAAAAACTACAAGGTCTATGGATTATATAGAAGATTGAGCACTCCAAATTTCTGGAGGCTTCAGTCCCTTGGAATATATGACAAAATTAATTTAATTTCAGGAGACCTGAGCGATTTATCCTCCATCCTGAATGCGTTCAGGGCATCAGAGCCGGATGAGGTTTACCATTTGGCTGCACAGAGCTTTGTAGAGGCATCCTTTGAGTCGCCACTGGCAACTGCAGAGGTAACAGGGCTGTCAACCACAAGGATTTTAGAGGCTGTGAAGCTTTATTATAAGGATACAAGGGTGTATTATGCAGGTACCAGTGAAATGTTCGGTTCGTCCTATAATGATAAAGCATTAAATGAAAATGATGTTTTCCAGCCCATGAGCCCCTATGCAGCTGCCAAGCTATACGGCTACTGGATATCAAGGATATACAGGGAGGGCTATGGATTGTTCATTTCCTCAGGCATACTGTTTAACCATGAGTCAGAAATAAGGGGATTGGAATTTGTTACAAGGAAGATAGTCAATGAGGTTGCAAAGATACATTATGGATTGGAGAAGAAAATAAAGCTTGGCAATGTCAATGCAAAGAGGGACTGGGGATATGCTCCTGAGTATGTTGATGCCATGTACAGGATGCTGCAGTCAGATAAGCCCGATGACTATGTGATAGCAACAGATGAGACCCATACAGTGGAGGAGTTTCTGAAGTACGCATTTGAATACATTGATATGGATTACCATGAGTATCTTGAAATAGACAAGAGATTTGTAAGGCCATTAGATGTTCCTGCATTAAGAGGGGATTACTCAAAAGCCAGAAAGGAAATCAAATGGGAACCGAAAACAAAATTCCCTGAACTTGTAAAATTGATGATGAAGGCAGAATTAAAAAGATGGGATATGTACTTGAAGGGGGAACAATTTCCGTGGGATGTGCCCAATTATCCCAATGAGAATAATCTTTTAAAAACATACAGAGGTAATGTGAAATGATTCCAGTATCAGAGCCAGACATAGGAGAAAAGGAAATAGAATACGTAGATGATGCTGTCAGATCGGGATGGGTGAGCTCACACGGGAAATACATAGATGAGTTTGAGAAAAACTTCTCTGAATTCATAGGAACAGAATACGGATTGACGGTATCCAATGGGACAACAGCACTGCATTTAGCATTATCTGCCCTGGGAATTAAGGAAGGTGATGAGGTGATAGTCCCTGACCTAACCTTCATAAGCCCTGTTAATGCTGTGCTGTACTGCAATGCAACGCCGGTATTATGCGATATTGATAAGAAAAACTGGTGCATTGACCCTGAAAAGATTGAGGGATTAATTACTCCTAAAACAAGGGCAATCATTGTTGTCCATCTATACGGCAATGCAGCTGACATGGATAAAATCATGGAGATAGCTGATAGGCATAAATTATATATTATAGAGGATACAGCAGAATCACTGGGAACCACATATAAGGGCAGGAAACTGGGTTCTATAGGTACAGTCGGGTGCTTCTCCTTCTATGGCAATAAGACAATGACAACAGGCGAGGGAGGATTCTGCACTACGAATAATAAGGAGTTATACAATAAAATGTCAATGCTCAGAGACCATGGAATGACTTCCAAGAAAAGGTACTGGCATGAATTCATAGGGTACAATTACAGGATGACCAACCTCCAGGCAGCACTGGGTGTTGCACAGCTTGAAAGAATAAATTACTTCATAGAGAGAAAGCATGAAATAGGGAAAATATACAGGGAGAAACTAAAGGATAGGGTAACACTGCATCCTGAGGGCAGTGATTACAAGGGAACATACTGGCTGTATTCCATATTGATGAAGGATGAAAAGGAGAGGGATGGCTTAATGGACTTTCTATACAGGAATGAAATAGATACAAGGAGATTCTTTTATCCTGTGCATACCATGCCGCCATATGAGCAATACAATAAGGGAAACTATCCGGCAAGCACTGATATAGCTGAAAGGGGAATAAACCTGCCCAGCAGTGTTAAACTGAAAAAAGAAGAGGTTGATTATGTGTGCAGCAAGATTAATGAGTTTATAGATTCTGAATAATGTTCATTAATTATTATTTAGCATGGTAAAATATCTTCATGGCTTTTAATTTTATAAATGCAGGCATTGCCGATAATATTATATATGCCAGCTCGTGGATGAAATCTGTACCGAGAGCCATAAATTTGCTTTTTAAATCTATTTTATATGTTCTGCTCAATGACCAGAAGTTGTAGGCAAGTTTTAAATTTATAATTCTGAGTTTAATATAATTCACATAGGCACTATCCATTGTAATCTTCTGGATAATATCAAACATAGAAATTCCTGAGGAAAATGCCTCCATAAAGGTTTCCTGCAATTTATTGACAGTGGCATTATATGATGTGCTTACATTTCCACCATAGATCCTGTAATATGTTAAAACTTTATTATCCAGCATAATATCCATAGAAGACATCAAAGCTAAGGCAAAAATAAAGGAATCAGGTCTTACATTGAAATCATAGTCTTCGTGGTATTCCAGAAGGAGTAACCTCCTTACGGCAATAGAACTGCTGTTGAAGTCTGGCCTGATTTTTAACATTAACTTAATATTTTTATTCTTTTGAAAGAATTCAGCTTTTCTGTTATTTTCTATATAAAGTGTTTCAAATTCAGGTGTCTTATAATTCCTGTTTACAGTAATATTATTAAATTCGTCAACTGTGTCAAAATTATTGTGATAATATCCTAAATTTTTGTTATTTTTAAAAAGATCAGCGATATATTTTATTTTTCCACTGTAAAATAGGTCGTCATCGTCCATGAAAATAATTATTTCACCAGTTGCTATTTTAGAAGCTGCTTTTATGTAATCGCTCTGTTTATTGCTATCCATCAGATCAGAATATATAATCTTATTATCGTCAAGGAATTTTTCAATTTCAGGGTTCCTGTAACTCTTTATCAGTATAATTTCAGAATCAGTTCCAGAAGTCTCTTTTATGAGAAAATTAATTGATTTCTTCACGAAATCGGGCCTGCTGAAATCAAAGATTACTATGGAGGAATAAACCATTGGTCAGTAAAATGATACGGCTCATAAAAATATTTGTATTAAATATTATGAATTATAATTTATTCAATAATTTGCGAAGCAATGAAAATCTTGATGGAACTATAGATATGATAAACTCCCTCTCCGGCGATCCCATTAATTTCATGAATTTAATTTCAAACAGGTATATTGCAATTCCTGCCAATATAAGGAATACTTCAGAGAATATATTGTATGGAAGGTAGAACTGTGCTGCAAATATTAAAATAAATAATATAATCGATGATATCCATATCTTAATGACAGTTTTTATGTCATAATTTGATATTTTCAGTCTTCTGGCGTATGCATAGATAATTGCAAAATTTACCGTTGTCATGGAAGAATATGCAATACCCGCACCGATAATATTAAAGCGTGGTATAAGTATTATTGACAGGATAATATTCGATAATAATGCAAGTCCAGATGAGAATACGAATATCCTGCTTTTCTGCACACTTTTAACAGCAGATGCAAGTATTACCGTTCCTATGAAAAGAGATGTAACAAACATTATAATAATCAGTGGAACGTAGGCTATTGCATATGATGGGCCTGCAAATATGTATAATGTAATTCTTGATATTGCAGCTATGCCCATTGCACCGGGAATATAAATCATTGATGATATGTTCAGCAGCATTTTTACAGTGTTCCTGAATCCTGATTTATCATCCAGTGAAAAGTATCCTGATAGCTTCGGTATTAAAAGATTGGAAATCGGCATGGTAAGTACAGCCGCAACACTGGCTATGACAAGTGC
>JAKAYM010000071.1 GCA_021826795.1 Thermoplasmata archaeon | reverse complement strand
TCCGATCTTTTTGTCCGGAACATCCTCCCAGTTCTTTGCCTTTGTTTCTCCGGGCTTTGAATAGTATGTGAGATTATCGAAGTCTATTCCTGATAGATCAGGCCCCCATGTGGGCATGGGCTTTGAAAGAAATATTTCCAAGGCTTTCAGCCTGCTCCTCCTCATCCAGTCCGGCTCATGCTTTATATCAGATATTTCCTCAACTGTTTTCCTCGTCAGCCCGGTACCTGTGGAGTACACAGGATTTATTGTATCATGAAACTCGAAATCCGACTTTTTGCTGTGTTTCAGGCTCTCCGTCAATTTTTCAATTTCCTCATCTTTATTGTAATCTTCCACCATATTTATCACTCCTTTATCCAGTCGTATCCCTCATCCTCTATTCTATCGGATACGGTTTTGTCTCCATTCATTACAATTTTTCCATCTTTCAGTACATGCACGAATTCAGGTGCTATGTCCTTCAATATTCTCTGGTAATGTGTGATTATAAGAAATCCAACATTCTGGTTGTACATTTTTTTAATTTCTGCTGATACGAGCTTCAATGCATCAACGTCTAATCCGGAATCTATCTCATCCAGTATAACAATTTTTGGCTTCAGTATGACCATCTGAAGAACCTCGAAGCGTTTTCTTTCTCCTCCAGAAAAACCATCATTTATTGCCCTTTTTATAAAGGATTCATCCATATCTACATCCTTCATTACTTCCTTTACCATATTGAAAAATTCCTTCAATGGTATTTTTTGTTCTGGATACAAATTATTATATGCCATTCTCAAAAATGTTGATATTTTTACACCACTCACTGTTATAGGATTCTGAAATGCGAGAAATAGGCCTGCCTTCGCCCTGTCTTCAGGTGCAGCATATGTTATATCCTTCCCATTAATGAGAATTTTGCCATCTGTGACCTTGTAATTGGGATGGCCTATGAGTACTTCTCCAAGAGTGCTTTTGCCTGCACCGTTTGGTCCCATAAGTGCATGAATTTCCCCAGAATTGACTGTAAGGTTAATACCTTTCAATATTTCTTTGCCCTCTACTTCGGCTTTAAGATTTTTGATTTCAAGTACTGTATTTGTCATTATAGATTCATTACAAATAGGTATTTAAACATTTTATTATGTATATAGTAACTAAAGTACGTATAAGTATAAATATAACAATATAATATATAATTGTGGTACCATGGAAGAAGTAATTAATGATTATTTAGGTAATAGTAAAACTACTATACTCAGTTCACTGCTGTATGAGGATAAAACCCTTGAGCAGCTTTCAGATATTATGAAAGTAAACAAAAATGCTGTAAAGGAGCATTTAAACTATCTTGAAAATCACAGTCTGGTCTCATCTTATTTTGTAAGGGCAAAGGCAGGAAGACCAAAAAAATACTATAAATTAACAGAAAAGGGTATGCAGATATTTCCAAAACAGTATATAAATTTCTCATCCATGCTTCTGAAGGAGGTCGAAAATGAGATAGGAACAGTAAGATTGAATGGAATACTCATGAAGATAGCTGAAGATATGGTAAAGGAAGTTTCATCGGAAAGCATTTCCCTTGCGTCACTTACCAGGGATGAAAAACTGGAAAAGATCGGGGAATATGTGAATATACTCAATCGTCTTGGTTACTATGCAAAAATGGAAGTAACAGGAGACACTGTGAAAATCATAAGACATAACTGTGTATTCTATGAACTGGCCAAAAACAATAAGGATATGGTATGCGGTTCTCTAGAAAAATCCATGTTATCCGACAAGGTGAGCGATGATTTCAAACTCATGGAGAATTTCCCGGACGGAGATAATAAATGCGTTGTGGAAATATCCATTTCTGAATAGGATGCCTTGATTTCAAGAATATATAATTTTATATTTAAATATAAATATTTCCGCGGCATACATTTATCTTATATTTATTCCATATGTAGTCACGATGATATACCTCATGACTGGGCAATGAGGATTCTGACTCATTGACTGTGCCTTCCTTGGCATATGTACTCTTATTTAACGTTCTGAGATATTGATATTCACTTCCACAGGGTCAACTCCATTAAACACCCTACTACAGTATCAGTAGCTTTCTTTCGGGCATATTGACCTGGAATTTTACTGAAAAAAATCCTTTATGTGTAATATAATGTTATAATTTTATATCTGTATTTATCTTTAATTAAAATATGCATTATAAGTATTGTTTTATCTTATTATTGAGAGACTTCCAGAAATTTGATCTGTAACATATATATATTTATTAAATGGATTGTATAAAATTCTGAATGGCCCGTAACCCGTATCAATTCTGGCAACCAATCTATTAGTTTCCGTGTCTATAACATATACATTGTTGGACTTTTCATTTGCTACATAAATATAATGGTTTGAAGCATCAAAGGTTATTCCCTCTGGAGATAGCCCAACATTAACAATACCTATTATGTTTTTATTTTGAGGATTTATAATGGTTAAATCGTTTGAATTATAATTAATTACGTATAAATCTCCATTGAATTTATCGTATGATATACCCTGTGGCCCGGATTCGGATTTTATGGAATACAGAACAACATTTTCAGCTGAGCTTATAACGGAAATATTATTGGAGGCAAAATTAACGACGTATAAATTATGGTTATCCGGATCATATGCTGCCTGAAATGGGCTCTTCCCTATATTTATATTTCCTATGGCAGAATTAGTTCCTGCATTAATTACTGTAATATTATCGGATTTTTCATTTATCACATACACATAATTATTAAATGGGTTGTATGTGACGCCTGCCGGACCTGCCCCTGTATCTATCGCTTTTATCACCCTATCTGTGCTGGAATTAATAACTGATACATTATTTGAATCATAATTAGCAACGTACAGTAGTTTATTTGTTTTATCATATGAAATTGCAGAAGGACCTGTTCCTACATTTATTATATTGATAACTCTGTTTGTGCGTGAATTTATGACATAAACAAAATTTGACATAGCATCTGTAACATAAATATATTTATTGAATTGATTATATAATATACCCTGCGGTCCTGTCCCTATTTTTATATTGCCGGTTACGTGGTTATTGGTAGAATTTATTACTGAAATATTTCCGGAATATTCATTTACAACGAAAATAGCCTTATCACTGGGAACGAAACATTCCGAGAATGGATTGAGACCAACATTAATATTTTTAACCACGTTGTTTGATGAGGAATTAATAACAGATACATTATTTGTATCATAATTTGTAACATATATATATGAATTTAATGGATTACAGATTCCATTAAAAGGATTGCCACCAACTTTTATATTAGATATAACCATATTACTTACCGTATTAATTACTGAAACATTTTCAGATTTCTCATTAATAGAATAAAGAAGATTGTTTAATTTGTCAAATACCAGGTCACTGGGCCCACGACCAACAGTGACGGTTTTTATAATTCTATACGTTATTGTGTTTAATACTGTAATACTGTTACCCCCATAATTTGAAATGTATAAATCATGGTTATCAGCTGAGACAGCCATTGCAGATGGTGAATATATATTGATATTTTTAGTGACCTTCTCTGTGACAGGATTAATAATTGAAATGCTGTTTTCTCCAGAATTCGCTACATAAATACTATTTGTATAATTGTTAAACAGGGATGCAGATGGGGACAAACCAACGTTTATATTAGTTACAGTTTTGGAGGAACTGGAGTTTATAACACTTATGTTGTTTGAACCCTGATTTATTGCATATATATTATGATTGCAATTATCATATAACAGTGATTGCGGTTTCACTCCTGCGTTAATTTTGGCAAATATTTCACCACTCTCAGGATTAATTACAAATATATTATTTGTAAAATGGTTTGCAACATAAATAAGGTTATTATAAGAATTATATGTAATTGCAATGGGTGCAATACCGTTTCCCGTATTTTCATAATTTCCATGTATGAGAGAGTTATTAAGTAGGTCCAGTGTACATTCACTATACTTTTTCATATTGGAGTTATGGTTTTGAATTTCATCAACAAATATAATTGAGAATATCAGTATCAGGATTATAATAATCACGGTGAAAAGTTTGAATTTCCTGGATTTTATCATTTTTAATTAATTAAAATATTATTTTACTATAAAGAACTTCCGTTATTATGTATCCTTATATGGCGTAATAAATATTTCCTGCATATTATACAAATATAATAAAGGAATATAAATATAAAATGAAGTGAAATGAGAAAGGTACTGTAATCGATTTTGAAATAATTAATATAGTAGTATTGACTGGATATATATGCCCGGGAAAATGGTTAGAGTTCCGCCTTCTTTATGCATAAAATGCCGCGGTGCCAAGATGTTATGCGGGCTTTCTTACTGTCCGGTTTCCATAGTAGATAAGGTCAAGAAGGTTTACAATTTCACCGGAAATTCCATAGCAGGATCATCGCCCCCATCACTCTTTGTGGGGAGGTATGGTTATCCGAAAATCAATATATATCCGTCCACACCACCATTTTCAGGTAATACAGGATATCTGGAAGATGAATCAAAATGGCTTTCACTGGACCTCAATGATTTCATATCCAGCAGGCTCTCATTACTCCGAGGAGGCATCAAAATTTCAGTAGACGATGCTGCAAACCCCGATTACCGTTTGCAGGAAATACAGGTAAGCTCATTATCCTCGACACCCGTAGATGTTGAAATGACCGTGGAAAAATCTTTCAGGGACAATGTTGTCCTTGATGAGAACATAACACCAATGGGCCCATCGTCTCCACTGAAAAGCATAAAATACGGAAATTACCATATAGACAATAGAATTGAGAAAATATATTATGACAGAGATTTGAAGGCCTCGGATGGTGTGATAGATCTATACCGTAAGGGAATGGGAATAAATGGAATATCCAAAGCGCTAAGTGCAGGATCGCTGGGTACCGGCAAAAAGAGAAGGATTGTTCCCACCAGATGGTCAATAACAGCAACTGATAAGTCAATATCAGATAGCCTGGTAGAGGAAATCAAGGATTATAGGGAAATTAACAGTTACGAGGTGTATGTAAGAAAAACGGAGGGAAACCTCTTTATTGCAATACTGGCACCGGGGCAGTGGATGTTCGAATGGGGAGAATCATGGTTCCCCGGAAGTGCCTGGAATAGCTTCGGCGATTCGGTTGAAATCGAGCTTGATTATGAGGGTTATCATGGCAGGAAGACATATCCGGAAATAGGCGGATGTTATTATTCTTCCAGGCTTGCAGTTGCCGAAAAGTTCAAACAGATGAAGAAAACAGGTTCAGCAATGCTCTGGAGAGAAATATATCCCGGATTCAACCTCCCTGTGGGTGTCTGGTATGTGAGGGAAAATGTCAGGGAATTGTTCAAGGTAATCCCTGAAAAATTTGACACAATAAATGATGCAATAAAATATGTTTCAAAATTTACAGCAGTCGATATAAAGGCATGGAAAGCAAAGTCAAACAATATGAAATATCTTGTATCGAATCTGGATTATTACTGATGAATATGAATAAAGGCATAAAAGTTATGGAGATTGAAGCAAAACACGCACTGGGAAAATCAGGAATGAAGGAGCTAGATTATGCATTCAATCCATATCTCGGATGTTTCCACGGATGTAAATACTGCTATGCCATTGATATGTCACCTGCTGAAGCTTCGCAAAACTGGGGAAGCACCATTATGGTAAGGACCAATATCATTAATCTGCTTGAAAGGGAAGCCAGGACATATAAAAAGGGCATTGTCGGCGTTTCAACCATTACAGACCCTTACCAGTATATTGAAATGAAATACAGAATAATGCCGGATGCAATTGATATTCTCTGCACAAATGGTTTTTATGTTACTGTACAGACCAAATCACCCCTGGTTTTAAAGGACATAATGGTACTGCAAAAATATAGAAAAAATTTAGATGTTGGGATTACAGTAACCTCCATAAAATCTTCCATATCAAAAATGATTGAACCACATGCCCCTGTACCTGAAAAACGCCTTAACGCACTGAAAAGACTTGCATTCAATGGCATAAACACATGGCTCTATCTGGGTCCATTGATACAGAATGTCAATGATGATCTCGATGATATAGAAAGGTTAATTGAATTCTGTGGATCCAATGGTATAAGACTTATATATGATTCGTTCCAGGATTTCAGGGGAACATTTCAGTATATGCAGGGCACCGGATACAGAAGAACAGACCCTGACTGGTGGGAACGGCTCAATTCCGGTATCATAAAGATATGCAGGAATCATGGAGTTTCATGTACACTGGAAAGGGATGAATGGAAATATGAAATTTCCAGAAAATATGGAACCCTATTTTAGATAAATTGTATCTGACCAATACTTATATACCGTTACTGTATCATAATTGTGGGATATTGATGACACAGTTCGGACTCGATTTTCAATTGAAGGTTTACACTGGAATGGACGAAAATTCTGACCTTCCAGTATCCATTGAGGAATGGAGAAATGCGGCAAGAAAGGTACTAAAAGATGGCCCGTGGGGATACGTGGAAGGTGCAGCAGGAAGTGAGGATACAATGATGGAGAACATCAGAGCATTCTCCAGTTACAGGATAAGACCCAGATATTTACGCAATGTGGATGACCGGAACCAGGAAATTTCTCTTTTCGGCAGGAAATATGATTCTCCGTTTATCCTTGCTCCCATCGGAGTACAGTCCATAATACATAAGGATGCAGAATATGCCAGTGCAGGGGCAGCTTCTGCCATGAACGTTCCGTATATTCTAAGCACGGTATCCTCTGTTAACATGGAGGATATAGCAAAGAAATACCCGGAAAGTGAAAAATGGTTCCAGCTTTATCCCGGCAAAGACGAGAATGTAATGAAGAGCATGGTAAAAAGAGCCGAAAGATCCGGTTACCATGCCATAGTTGTGACAGTGGATACCACCATGCTGGGATGGAGGGAACAGGACCTTAAAAATGCATATCTTCCATTTTTACAGGGTGAGGGGATAGCCAATTACATTTCTGATCCTGAGTTCAGAAAACGCCTGGATAAACCTCCTGAGGAGGATATGAATTCAGCAATAGAAGAATTTTTAATGGTTTATGTTAATCCAGCATTTTCATGGAGCGATTTCAGGAAAATCAGGGGCTGGACAGAGCTTCCGGTGATAATTAAGGGCATATCATCATATGATGATGTCAACGCAGCTATAAAATACGGGGCTGACGGAGTGGTAATATCCAACCACGGTGGTAGGCAGGTGGACGGTGCCATTTCCACAATTGAGGCACTTGATGAAATTACTGATAATAGAAATATAAGCTGCACTGTTCTTTTTGACAGTGGAATAAGACACGGATCTGATGCCATGAAGGCTCTTGCACTGGGCGCAGATGGTGTGCTTATTGGAAGACCTTACTGTTATGCTATGGCCGTTGCAGGACAGAGGGGCGTGGAAAGATATATAGGTGAATTAAAGGCTGAGTTTGATCTGCAGATGGCACTTGCCGGGTATGAATCCATAACATCACTTAGCAGGCGTATAATTTTTAAAAAGTGATAATAAAAATTTAAAATTTACCTGGTCAGCCAGCCTGATTGCTTCCAGAATGTTGCGAGTCCGTATAAATTAACAAAGAAGAGAATGCCTAATCCCAGTGCACCGTAGACAAGTGTCCTGAGCCTTTCCTTAGGTATGTTAAGTGCGATTGCCCCGACAAATATTACATCGCCGATCGCACCTAGACCATACATGATTCCGTTAATCAAAAATCCGATGAAATATCTGGGATGATAATCGAAAAACCTGTACATTATAAAATGGGAGACACTGGTAATGCTCAGATAATCAAGATGGCCGAGAATATGTAGGAAAAACATTGCCCTGAACAAAAACAGTATGAATCCTATTATGGGTATGAGATATATATACATCATCTCAAATGTGTATAATTTTCCACCGTTTTTGGCTGTTCCATCACCCATATTCTTGAAGAAGAAATACCACCCACGCCTGGACCATCTTATCTGCTGATTGAGAAATTTTTTAACATCCTGCTGTGGCTCGGTTTCCACCGTAATATCATAGTCCTTTATCATTCTATATTTTTTTTTAATGAGATAACTGGTAAGAAGCATGTCATCTCCAAGCATGACTTTCTTACCCAGTAATTTTTTGTTCAGGAAATCATCTGAGAGCATAAACGGCTTTATTATTTCAGTTTTATATGCTGCACATCTTCCATCCAGTACATAGACATTGCCATGCCTTGACATGGATTTAGAGACCATTTCTGTCAATCTTTCTATGAATTCCGAGGCGTATGACACAGGGGTACCATTATTTTTAATATGGATATTTACACCAACGCCTGCGATGCCCTCTGCGAAATATGATAGCATGCTTTTCACGGTGTCTGCTGGAATTATGGTATCGCTGTCAACGAACATTATGTATTTAGTGTTTACTTCCTTTAATCCCTGAACCAGAGCATTCTTTTTCCCTCCCCGTTCCCTGAGATATATAAACCTACCGCCATTCTTCTCAGTTATTGTTTTATATGGCTCAAGGCTGGAATCACCAACAACAATAAATGGTGCCCCCTGCAATTTGATTGATACTATAACCTGTCTGAACACTTCAATGTCTTCCCTGTAAACAGGAATTATAATAGTTGCACGGGAGGTATCTACACCTTCTACCCTTTCACCCTTAATATAAAATGTTGAATAATATGTATTTAAAATGTAATATGTGAATGATATTATGGTTACAGCAAGAAGGGCAAGATATATGATGATAAATTTCACTTATAATAATGTTTTACCACTAAATAAATATTATTATTGAATAAAATAGCAAAATGCTCTGAGAGATGATTTGCGATCGTATATGCGATCGGGAATGGTAGGTGACTTACCGTGAAAATTTTATTATATAAATTTTTAATGAGCCCATATCAATGTAAAATTACGGTTGGATAATGAATTGTAAAATAAATAAGAATAAATTGTTAAGTATTCAGGAATTCATTGTTCCCGTTTTTCCCTTATTAATTTCGCCAGACCCTTTACTTCTATAAAGACATCCAGTAATACTATTGCGATCAGAATC
>JAKAYM010000070.1 GCA_021826795.1 Thermoplasmata archaeon | reverse complement strand
ATCCTTTGCTTTGGTATTAAGGATAAAACCATAGTTGGTTGGGTATACCATTGATGTGAACAGTATCCTGTCAAGAACTATATTATCTACATCGGGCTTATATTCGAGCTTTGTGTTTCCACCCTGGGGAATTTCTATAAAAACATAGAAAGACTCAGGAAAGTCTTTAGTTTGTACATCAAATTTCATAAAAATGAATGCTTATATTGCATAAAAAGATTTTCCAGGTGACTATATTATCAGAAATATTTTTATAAATTCCTTATACGCATATAGGAATAATACAGTATAGCTCTGGGGCTTATCCGGAAGAAACTGAAGTAATCATGAATTGGAAAAAATAGAAGTGAACATTAACATGGTACTTTATGATTTGTTAAACCATGTCATGCACCATTAACTTGAACCTGCATTATGTTTACTTATCCCAAGCAAGGGGAAATGGGTTTGCGTGAGCTCTTAGAATAATCTAATATAGACTAATTCAGCAAATACCTTCTAGCAATGTTCATCCAGAGAGTGTATCCAGCAACTACAGGTTTCATCTCTTATGGGAGCAGGTTATTGAATAATAATAATTATATATAAATTAAATATACATTTGAATGGAAGATTTTGAGCATGTATATACGTATGATAAAGAGTTGAAATTCGATCAGGTAAAGAGAATTCTATTTGGGAAAGGTCAGTCGGACCAGGTGGGTAACCAACTAAAGGAAATAAAAAAGAAAAATACAATAATAGTTACAGATCCAAATGTCTATAAATTTGGTCTTCTTGCTAAAATAGAAAATTCACTTTCCAAAGCAGGAATAAAATATGAGGTATATGACAGAATTTCAAATGAACCAACAATGGAAAATATTGTGAATGCAGTGGATTTCGCAAGATCCAACGGAAATTTTGACTCTGTAGTTGCAGTAGGTGGTGGAAGCGTACTTGACACAAGCAAAATGGTGGCCTCAATGGTTACAAATAGTGGTGAACCCAAGGAATATCTCACTCCAGTTGAGGATAAATTCAAAAATCCCGGACTTCCGAAGATCCTTATACCAACAACCGGTGGTACTGGCAGTGAAGTTTCAAATATGTCAGTTGTCATAGAGAAGGAATCGCTGTATAAAACATGGGCGGCAAGCAGTAATCTCCTTGCCGATACAGCAATAGTAGATCCTGTGCTGAATGTCAGTGCACCACCCAGAACAACAGCAGCAAGCGGAATGGACGCTCTTGCCCATAATGTAGAGGGATTGATAAGCAAGGAGGCAAATCCCATATCTGATGGAATTGCAACAAAAGCATCCTCACTGATTTTTAGAAATCTTAGAACAGCATTTAATAGTCCGGACAGCATTGAAGCCAGATCTGCAATGTCATTATCAGCTATGCTTGGAGGGATGGTTATAACATTTCCCTGGGTGGCTGGACCCTCGGTGCTGGGACATTGCCTTGGGGAAGCCTTTGGTCCCAGGTACGGGGCTATACATGGCGTAGCTGTTGGGATGGCTCTTCCGTACATACTGGATTACAATATATCTGCTGCCTATAATAAGATAGGAACACTTGCAAGGATCTTCAATATACCTCATAAGGGAGAATCTGCAAGGGCAGTTGCATCAAAAATTGCTCCAGCCATAATTCAGCTTCTAGAGGACTTGGAAATGCCAACCACATTAAAGCAGATAAATTTCCCAAAAACCGATGTAGAAAAATTCGGTGAATACATATTTTCCACCAGGCAGAAGCTTTATGACCTTCCAAGGTTCAACCCCAGGAGGCTGACTCTGGAAAATTCCATACAGCTTATAAGGAATATGTACGATGGAACACTGGAAAACTAAAAGAAAAAGGTGAATAACAATGGAAACATATAAAATGTTTATAAATGGAGAATGGGTTGAATCGTCAAATAAAGAAGTTCTAGATGTTAAAAATCCATCCACCGGGACAACAATGGCAAAGGTTCAGTCAGCGTCCAATGAGGATGTCCATAGAGCTATAGATGCTGCCAGACATTCATTTGACTCCGGCATTTGGAGCAGACTTCCACCAGGAGAGCGTTCAAACATACTCCTGAAGGTGGCGGAATTGCTTGAGAAGAACCAGGAGGAATTTATTAAAATTGAGACGGAAAATTCAGGAAAAAGCATTAAACAGGTATCTGGGTATGATATTCCATATACTATAGATAACATACGTTTTATAGCTGGTGCATGCAGAACTCTCGAAGGAAAAGCCATGGCGGAATATGTGAGCGACGGAACAAGTGCCATAAGAAGGGAGCCCATAGGCGCTATCGGCATAATAACACCATGGAACTATCCCCTGATGATGGTTATCTGGCGCGCGTTTCCTGCAATTGCTATGGGCAATTCAGTTGTTGTTAAGCCTGCGAGTTATACACCGCTGACAACACTTAAACTTGCAAAAATCCTTCAAGATGCTGGAGTTCCTAACGGTGTTTTTAATGTCATAACAGGTCCTGGAAGTTCTGTGGGTGAGGAAATGGCGAAAAGCGATAAACTTGAAATGATCGCCTTTACAGGTAGCACGGAAGTTGGCAAACGCCTTTCGGTGCTTGGAGCATCTAACCTAAAGAAAGTATCTCTGGAACTGGGAGGAAAAGCACCTTTTATTGTTTTCAAGGATGCGAACATAGATGCTGCAGTTGAAAGTGCCATAGTAGGCGGATTAGTTAACAATGGACAGGATTGTGCAAACTCCACCAGATATTACATTCAGGAAGAGGTATTCGATAAGTTTGTTGCCAGGCTGAGGGAAAGAATACAAAAATTGAACATAGGAGATCCACAAAACCCCGAAATAGATATGGGTCCACTAATATCCGAAGCTCAGAGAAAACGTGTTGAAGGCTATATAGAAACGGGAATCAATGAGGGCGGAAAATTACTTTCCGGTGGGAACAGGCCTCTCATAAAAAATCACGAAAATGGTTATTACCTTAATCCAGCACTTATATACACGGAAAATGACAACTCGGCAATAGTGAAGGAGGAAATATTTGGCCCTGTTTTTACCATTCTCAAATTCACAAACTATGATGATGTGATAAGAAGAAGCAACGATGTCACATACGGGTTGGGTTCATCTGTCTGGACTTCAGACATTACCACTGCCATGAGGGCAACAAGAGATCTCAGATTTGGAACTGTGTGGATAAATGAACACGTTGTTGTACCATCAGAAATGCCATGGGCAGGATACAAGGAAAGTGGCCATGGAGCATCGCTTTCGCCATATTCCCTTGAGGAATTCACATATATAAAACATGTATATTTTGATCTTACAGGGAAGGTAAGAAAGGACTGGTACGGTCAGATATTTAAAGGATAAAAAATTATAAAAATTAAATTAATCCGTGGTAATAACCTCGGAGAAATCTTCCGAACCAGCATTCATCAGTTCCTTCTTTTTATTTTTATACAGATATAGGCCAAATATAAAAGCTCCTAAAATCCAAAGGGCAGCAAGTATTGGCGATAATATGTATGGCCAGGTCAATTCATCAAAGGCGAATATTATGATAGGTATTAGGATTATTACTGAGGCTACTGGTATTATGCCATCCTTAAGAAGGCTGTATTCAATTTTTCCATCTTTCCTTGCAAATCGCACATAGGCAAAACTTGACATTGCATGTGCAGTTACCAAACCTATTCCCGCCATCGCTCCTGTAATTATGGCTGCATCGAATGGCCCAAATGGAAATGAGAGTGCAAAAGAAACTATCAGGGCTACCATTGAAACAAGCATCACTGCACGGTAAGGAGTCTTGTATTTTTTATGTGTAACAGCAAACCATTTAGGGAATACGCCATCCCTCGCCATTGCATATATTACCCGGGACTGGACAATTGGATTTGCAACAGTATAGGCAATATATCCGTTAAGTATGAAGAATAGCAGTATTATCTCACCTGGAAGTCCGAAAAATCTGTGCCATATGATGAGGCCTGGATCGGGCGAAGTTGCATAACTTGCCATAGTTGTTGGGCCCCAGGCTATTGTTAATGCATACATTGCCGATATAAGTGTGGCGCCTGCAAGAATTGATGCTATTATAATAGCTCTCGGCACATTGAATTTGGATTCCTTCGTTTCTTCGCTAATGCCTATAACTGTTCCAAGTCCCCCGTATGCCTCTATACCATATAGCAATGCAAAAATAAAGGGAACCACATTTATTCCAGTGAGGGAAAATACACTGATTGTGTTTGCGGCCCCCATTGTTAGTATGATATACCAGCTTGTGGAAAGCAGGAATATTACCTCAACAGATGCTGTAATAAGAAGATAAACCAGTGAAGGCTTAATTCCAAAATAATTGAAGAGCAGTCCCGTTGCAAATGGAATTATGATAAGTGGTATCCATACAAATGGTATAGAGGAAATTGTCGGACTTAAGAGAAATACAACAGATGCAAAACCTAAAAGCCCGAAACTGGGATATATAATCATTTCATCAAGGAGATATATCCAACCATTCATAAACCCATAAAAACCACCCATGCCATGTCCACCAATGGCATAATAACCGCCAGCATGTGATACCCTTTTACTGAATCTGTAATTGGTATTTACCATTAACAGGTAAATAACCCATGAAAGCAAAACAGCCAGGGGTGAGGCTCCAAGTGCAAAGAGAGCAACACCTGTGAGCAGTATTCCTATATCTCCAGACGGCGCAACATGCGTATAGGCCTGAAAAACGGCATGCCATTTTCCCACCGCCCCCTTTTTGAGTTGATATTTTTTCTCCACAGTAGGTTCGTATTTATCCATTAGAGGGGAGTTTCTTATAATATATTAATATTGCTATAAATTTTATATAAATTGATATCCTTTGTCACACAAATTTAATATTGCTTGAACATTACTTATTATAGGAAATTTGGAAATAACTATATATTCCGTTATTTTTCTGTTCCACTATCTTCATCTTTCTGATTCACAGATATTTTCCGGCACAGTGAAAGGAAAGAGGAGTTGGTTAAAGTGATAATAAAGTCCAACCTTTGCAATCATGTGAGAGATCTTATTTAACATATAAGCGGGAAGCCCCATGCGTTAGCTTGGGGAGGATGTCACTGGCAAGTTATAATACATATATAAGTTAATTGCCCCATGTCCTTTGCCAACTTCTTTTAGTTTATAATTTCTGTCTATGTTTGCTATAGGTGATCTTCTAAGCTATTAATAACCCGGGCAATGCCAAAAATATACCATGAAGTTTTCATCTGGCGGAACAAATAACACTTCATCCATTATCGTTTTAATACCCAGTTTTTTGGTCGATAAAGGAGAATTGATAAATTAGTATAATACTAATATTTATATACACACTATTTATGAAGATATATGCTCCAGGTTGCAGGACTCTATTCTGGTTATTATCATAATAGGGAATATACCGAAATTTTGAGAAACATCAATATGCATGTAGATGGGAATGAGATTGTTGGTATACTGGGACCTAATGGATCTGGAAAAACCACACTGATAAAATCTATTATCGGAGATATTTATGCAAGTCGTGGCGACGTGCTTTACAATGGTAAGAGCATATACAGTAAAAACAACTACCATGAATACAGAAATTCTCTGATCTATGTGAAGCAGGATTCCTTTAACAGCCTGAAGCCGCTAAAGACTGTGAATTTCCAGATTGGAAAACTGTACAACTGGAAATCATTTGACAGACAGTATGTGGAATCAATTTTCACGGAACTTAACCTTAACCCGGAAATACTTAACATGAAGGCAACGCAGCTGAGTGATGGAATGAGGCACAGGGTCGTTATTGCCATGGCTTTATTGAAAAATCCTGAATTGCTGGTGCTTGATGAACCCACAACAGGCCTTGATTCCATATCCACATATCACTTTCTCTCAATTTTAAAGGATATAAAAAAACATTCTTCAGTGCTTATTTCCAGTAATGATGTGAATGCATTGTTCGAGATCTGTGATAGAGTCTACATATTATACGGAGGACAGATTATAGAGGATGGAAAATATTCAGCCATTCTTGAAAGCCGCTTTCACCCATATACCGAAATGCTTTTTCGTTATATTCCATTATATTCTAACAGGAACATAGAGTATATTTCAGTAAATAATAAAAAATACAATGGATGCGTATTCATCAACAACTGTCCATTTCATGATCAGGTATGTGAATCGGAGATAACCTATGAAACCATTGGCGATCATGGATTTCGCTGTATAAGATATCCGGGGTGGAAAGATGATAGAGCTTAATGGAATCAAAAAACAATATAAATTAAAGTCCAGTGCTCTGAAATACAGGGACTACTACGCCCTGGACAATATCTCAACAGTATTCCGCGATAATATTATAAGTGGCATTACAGGATCATCAGGGTCTGGAAAAACTACACTTGCAAATATCATATCCGGGTATGACAGGGATTATTCAGGTGAAATCTTTTATAATGGCAGACGGGAAAAGAACCAAAACTTTATCCGTTATGTATTTCAGGATCCCTATATATCCATGAATCCGGTAAAAACTGTTGAATGGCATATTTCAACTGCGGCAGAAATAAACCATGTGAAAATTGAAAAGGCAATCGAAAAATTGGAGATGGCAGGCATGGATTATAGTACCTTCAGAAGCCGCTATGTGAATTCACTCTCTGGTGGTGAACTACAAAAACTCGCACTTGCAATATCCCTTATCCCTGATCCAAATTTCATAGTTCTGGATGAAGCATTCTCCATGATGGATTCAATCAACCTATTTGCCGTTCTTACTTTCCTGAAAGAGCTTAAAAAAACAGTATCAATAATTTACATAGACCATGACATTAACCGTGTATCCTTTGTCTCAGATTATATTTATATAATGAACTGTGGAAAAATCATAGAGGAAAATTATACAGAAAAGATTATGGGAGACCCTGAAGATGAATATACAGAGGAATTGATAAAATATTCTCCTGATTATCGAAAAAGAATTTAATGTTTAATATGCTCCTCATCAACAAGATTCACGGACTTCCCTGCCTTTCTTGCCAGATCAGGTTTCCTGTATTTAATGTAAAGCGCATATATTATGGAAAATACAGTGTAGACACCAATTATCAGTATAGCATATGTAATGGGGTAAACCGGGGGAACCACGGATTCGTAGAGAACAAAGATAAATATAACCGTAGCCACTGATGGAAATATATAATGCTCCACTATATGTATTATCAAATCATGCACACTGCTATGTTTTTCCTTTAATCTTCTGAACATTGTCATTACACTTGTATTGAGAAGTACATGTGTTATAATTAGCCCCCCAAGAGCCATAGTAGTAAGAAACTGGAAAGAATCTGTCAGAGCTTTTACTATAATAGGATCACTGGCACGGTTGTCCAATAATGCGTATGGGCTTACTCCAGCACCCATTGCCACAATAAAAGTTGCCAGTATGGCAGTGACAGATGCAACAACTGCAACAAAGGTTAAAGCCTTCGAAGGGGTAACATATTTTTTATGAATGAATGAGAAAAATTTGGGTATAATTCCATCCCTTCCCATGGCAAAATAAACCCTCCCTGCGTTTGCCTGCATGGCAACGCTGTCAGAAAAAGCAGAATTAAATGCAACCAGTGAAAACATGACTCCGCCAACTATACCGGTGTATGCAGTTGCAACAATTATCCCTGGAATTCCACTGGATGAAAACGTCTGCATCATTGGTATTCCCCAGCCAACTATCTGGGCATAGGCAACTTCCGTCAAAACAACACCCACGAGCAGAAGGCCCACGGTAAGTGATCTGGTAATGGCCTTCGGGTTTGTGGCTTCCTCTCCCAGTGGGGCTGAGCCACCATAACCTATGAAGCTAGTTAACCCAAATATCATTCCAAGGCCAACACCAGTAATTGGGCCTCCCTCAGGGGAAAACCATGAACTGTACTGTGGCCATACAAAGGGATTGAAAACATTTAATGTATTGTCAGGTGCCTTAATTATTATAATTGCTGAAAGCAGTGCAAGGAAAATCAATTCAAAGAAGGATGCAAACCTGATATATTTCATCTGTGGCCTGATTCCCACTATTGCAATCATAATTGGTATTATTATGAAGGCCAGGATAAATGGTATCCATATCCAGGCAGGCATTCCTACACCGAGAAAATACTGTACAACGCCGGGTAAAACTACTCCGGACACAAATACAGGGATTGCGGCTGTGCTTACAGTCTGATACATGGGATACATTAACCCTGCACTGATTGCAGGCACAGGTCCAAACGCATTGGCTATATATCCGTAATAACCACCGGCACTGGCATGCCTCTTTGAAAGATGGTATAATGTATTCACTTCAAGAAACATTGTAAGGGTTGCAATTATAAACGATAAAGGTGTAAGGAAAAAGGCGAAAACAGCAGATGATACCACAAAGGCTATTGCATCACAGGCGGGTGCCATGGCTGATATTTCCTCGGCTATTGCCCCCCAGACTCCCACCTGTCCCTTTTTGAGCCTGTTTTCGTACTGTATTGCTTTATTATCAGCCATATAAAATTAGTATGGCACTAATGTATATATAGTTTGTTGGTTATATTAAAAAATGCCATACTAGTGTTAAAATCACATAGTATGTTCCTTCATGTTTACCTCCAATCATAAATTTGAAAGATTTACATGATGATTACGGCATCTACTTATTTCTGAAAATCCAGGCATTAGAATATTTGACGACAACTCTCTAGATGTGATGACCTATGTTAAACTCATTTGAAGAGGTATTATGATGGATTCCAATTTCTAGGATAAAATTTCTTCCATATTCTCAGAGAAATTTTTGTACCAGCTAAATCCCTGATCGTTAACTATGTGCAATTCGACAGGTGCATCAATATTTTTAAGTATTTTTATATAAATTTGATCGTTTAAATTTGTGTCGTTTTCCAATATTAATATATCTATATCACTGGAGGCGGTAATTTTCCCTGATAAAACTGATCCAAAAACAAAAACTCTTGCATATTTATCAATAGCTTTAACCATACGGTAAACATCACTACAAACTGAACGGTAATTTTTTAAGTACTCCCATTTTTTTAATTCAAAATTTATCGACATATTTCTTGAACACCTCCACCACAAAACGGTAAATATTTTTTGTTTCGACCTCGTCAAACTCTACTGGCATATAT
>JAKAYM010000069.1 GCA_021826795.1 Thermoplasmata archaeon | reverse complement strand
ACTTCAGGAGGATATCTGATGTTTACCATATGTATCACTGAACCTATCATTGGAATTGAATAATAACAGTACAGATAACTGATAGTATCATAATCCAGAACGGCTATTCGATCTCCGGGTTTTACCCCTATCTTCCGGAGGTTGGCTGCAAAATTCTTTGCATTTTTCGCAAATTGCCTGTAAGTAAGGGTTTCCTTACCATATACTATCTGCTGATCACCGTTTGATCTCACGGCACTGTCCAGAAGATTGTTAACAGTCAGCTTAAAGTCTACCATAGTTAATGATAATCATTTATATTATAAGTTTTCCCATTACAACGTTATCATTGTTATGAGTAATACATCGATTAATTATTCCTGCATAGATATTCAACGGTTATAGGATTTATAAAAACAATTATAAATTAATTATAGCAATATGGCCAGAAATTTTCAATGTAAAGTATGAATCAAAAAGCATTTAAAGTTAAAAAATATGTATTGCTATGATAAAACAGGTAGCAGTCATAGGTGCCGGAGTCATGGGACACAGCATAGCAGAAGTCTTTGCATTGAACGGATATAATGTAAATCTTGAAGATTTTTACCCGGAAGTCATAGAAAAAGCCAAAAAAGGGCTAAATGATAGCCTTGATAAACTGGTCGCATCAAAAAAAATAGATGCAGCAGGAAAACAATCTGCACTTGCCCATATAAAGTATTTCAACCGCATCGAGGAGGCAGTAAAAAACGCTGACCTATCCATAGAGGTTGTTCCTGAAGTTTATGATATAAAGGTAAAGGTGCTTAAGGAAATAGCAGAGCATACTGGAAAGATCATAGCATCAAATACATCAAATATAAGAATCACGGAAATGGCGGAGGAGATCAAGAATCCGGAGAGATTCCTGGGAATGCACTTTTTCAACCCGCCTATTCTCATGAAGCTTGTGGAAGTAATCAAGGGAGATAAAACATCCATGGAATACGTGAATGAGCTTTACGACCTTTCCAGAAAAATCGGGAAAATACCCATAAAAGTATTAAAGGATGAGGCTGGCTTTGTGGTAAACAGGATATCGGCGCCGGAAATGCTGTTGCTCTGCAATGCCTACGGAAACAAGGTTGAAAAGCCCCAGGCAATCGATAATTACTTTAAATCGCAGGGTCTGCCCATGGGGCCGTACCAGCTATTTGATTATGTTGGTCTTGATACAGTTGCAGATTCCCTTAAATATTATGGTCAGGAATTATCGCCCGATTATGGTAAATGCCATGCATTTGATGAACTAATAGAGGCTAAAAAACTTGGTGCAAAAACCGGTGAGGGCATTTATAAATGGGAGAATGGAAAGGCTGTTATACCTCCTGCGGAGGAAAGTGATAAAATAAATTTAATGGATATGTTTGCCCTTGAAATAAATGAGGCAACGAAATTAATCGAGGATAACGTTGCCACAGCTGAGGATATAGAAACAGGGGTAAAATACGGATTGAACAGGCCATTCGGCCCCATTACGGTTGCCAATGGCCTCAGTAATGATGAGGTGCTATTAACCCTCGACAGGCTTCACAAACAGTACGGAATAGCGGTATTCAAACCTTCAGATACACTGAAAAACCATAAAATGAAAGAGACCTTCAACAAAAAACCGGTGGAGTTTAAAAAAGAAGAAAAGACAGGAATTCTGGACTATAAGGTAGAAGGGAAGGTAGGGATAATAACCCTGATGAACGGAAAAAACAACCTCATGAGCTTCGAATTGCTGAAGGCACTGGACCACCAGCTTGACCTTATAGAGGAAGCAAATAATGTAAATGCAGTAATAATAAAGGGAAATGACAGGGCTTTCTCCGCCGGAGCTGATTTGTCGCAGTTTATCAGCAACCCGTTCATGTTTATGAAGATAGCCAGTACCGGGGAACATATATTTGATAGAATTACCGGGATGAACAAGATTTTCATAGCACAATTGAAGGGGTATGTACTTGGAGGAGGCTTCGAACTGGCACTGGCATGCGATATCAGGACATCACTTCCCGATTCAACAATAGGGTTCCCGGAGACATCACTTGGTCTTATACCCGGATATGGTGGCAGCCAGAGGCTTCCGAATCTTATAGGCATATCCCGTGCCATGGACATGATTTTATCCTGCGAAAGAATAAGCGGACAGAAGGCATATGAGTACGGCATAATTACAAGGCTGTATTCCGAAAAGCTCGAGGAGAATACCATGAATCTGGCAAAAGACCTTTCCGAAAAAATATCACCTGCATCTGTTTATGTGGCAAAGCGCCTGATATACAGCACTGCAAAGATGAATCTGGATGAGGAGGCCCTCTCAATGGGGATGCTTTACGCCGGAAATGACCTGAAGGAGGGGGTAAGGGCATTCCTGGAAAAGAGGAAACCGGATTACAAGGGCAATTAAAACCGGCAATAATTAATATTATAATTTTAATGCCTGTTACATGCTTCCATCATC
Organism: Thermoplasmata archaeon; assembly: GCA_021826795.1. Next base: position 7,142 of record JAKAYM010000069.1, on the reverse strand, counting down.
CAGAGCAGATAAAACCGGGGTATCAGGTAAAATATACGGTAAAGGGAAGGATGTAAAGGAAATCATTAACAATTCTTCCTTACTTTTCAAGTTTCTAACAGGTAGAAGATGCTGCATTGCAACAGGTTTTTACATCAAAAATATACAGGATGGATTTGCAGCACAGGTTGATGAAGAGAACAGTATTGATTCCTTTTATTATGGAATAATAAAGGAGTATGGAAGAATGTTATACTCCAGAAAGCATAAACACGGCACCAAAAAAATCTCAAAATTCATCGGTGGAATATCATACAAACGGCGGAGAATCATGGCAGCCTCAAATGTTCTCACACCGGCTATTGTTAAAGCCTTTCCTGAATTGTTTGAAATATCCGTGAGGTACTATGAAAAATTATCCCCGGACACTGACTTCACCTCACTTTTCATAAAATCTGTGGAAAAAACGGGCATTGATGCGGATACATGCAGACGGCTGTTCATAGAAATAATCAACTCTGCTGAACCCTCTGCCTCATGGGCCAGAAAAATAAGGTCACTTTCATATGAACTCTATGGAAATAATTCCATGTATTTAGATCAATTTGCCGTTTATATAGCATATGCTATGTTTAAAAAATGCAATAATAATATATCCTGTGCCTTCTGGTCAATGTACAGATATTCGCCCTATCAAATATGCAGGATTATTATGGGGGATACCGAAAATGCCGAAGACCTGTTATGGCGCGTTTGATAATATTATTTGTTTGAATTTTGTGCTGATAATATTTTAAGAGAATCTGCCACCACGTTGACGGATCTGTGAAAATCATTTAAATCTATAACCTCATTCTGTGTGTGGGAAAGTCTTGTGTCTCCAGGGCCATAGGTAATGGCAGGGATATGCCAGAGATTCCCAAGGGTGTTCATATCACCAGACCCACTTTTGAATATAAGTTTAGGGGACATATTATTTTTAATTATTGCTTCCTTGAAAGATTTTACAAGCGGGCTTTTTATATCTGATATATAGGGCTCCGTCCGGTTTTCAATCGTATATGAATAATTATTTAAAAGTATATTCTCCATGTCAGATTTTATGCCGGTAATTAAATCATCCTCCGACCGAGCCTTGGGGTATCTTATATCAATATACATTGAAGCATGCTCTGGCGTCATATTATCGTATTCACCACCGGCAAATTTTGTGATCCCGGCAGTAACGGAGTTGAAGTCCCTGTTGTTTCCATATTTGGTTCTTATTGAATGCCACAGATCCATTAATGAATCTATTGCATTTGTTTCCATCCATGCTGAACTGGCGTGATGTGTTTCCGTTCTTTTATCTATTTTTAATAGAATCCTGCCCTTGTACCCCGCTGTTATATTCATGGCACCGCCAGGTTCGCCGAATATGGCATAATCATAACCATTATATTCTCTCATAATGCTGTTTATGCCCTTGCTGTCACTCTCCTCTCCGGAGGCTGCTGATATAAGCAATTTCCCCCTGAAACCTTCATCAATGGCCTTTCTGGCACCCAGAATCAGTGCAAGAAGTGATGATTTGGCATCCACTGCACCCCTTCCATAGATAAGGTTTCCATCAATCCTGACAGGAAGTATTCCCGGAACTGTATCCTCATGCCCGCAGATAAATACGGATGGGGTACCATTTCCATTTACTGATATGACATTCAACTGTTCATCGATTACAGGGTCCTGGAAATCCAGTTCTATCATGTATTCTCTTATGAGTTTTGCTATTTCACCTTCTTTTCCACTGGGTGAATATATATTCAGCATTTCCAGCAGCATATCCTCTGGCTTCATCTTTTAGCCTCTGATATGAGATATTCAGCTATATAGTCAGGTATATTTATACCGGTTACTGGAACTGTATTCTTGAATTCTGTATTCCCGTTTACCTCATTGACAAAATAACCATCCTTAGATTCCAGTATATCAATTCCATAGATGCCCGAACCAAGCGCTTTGTGTACCTTCTCCACAATATCCTCTATTTCTGGAGTAATTTTCAATGGCTCAGCTCTTCCACCCAGTGCAGTGTTTGTCCGCCAATCCTCTCCGGACCTGTATCTGTATATTCCCGCAACTGCCCTGTCATTTACAAGGAAAACCCTCAAATCCCTGTTAAAATCGTTAATGTATTCCTGTGTGTAATTTACCTGGTATATCGGGTACATGTATTCCTTGTATTCTGAAACATCCATGGCTGCATAGTAATCGTTCAGGAGTGATATCATCCTTCCCCAGCTTCCTGTAACGGGTTTGGTTACGGCCCTTCCATTGAAATCAGATTTGAACGACTCCAGGAATTTTTGATTGGAAAATGAAACAAAGGTTTTAGGAATTCTTATGCCGTGCTGTGCGAGCACGCTTGATGTAAACATTTTATTGCCGGTTATAATGGTTGCGTTGAAATTATTCAGAATTCTGTTTCCTGTGAATTCCACATATGCTGTGGAATGTATATTCCTGTAATAACCGGTGCTTCTCTGGATCGATATGTCTCCGAAATCATAATTCAATTTCTGCAAGTCAAGATTGAGTTCCTTGACATTGAGAAGCTGCACATCGATACTTTTATCCTGCAGGGACTTGAGTATTGCCCTCTCCTCCCAGCGCATAATGTCCAGTAACATTGTAATTTTCAAGATATAACCTCCGTGCCCTGGGATAGGATTACCTCTGACATGATACCTGCTGCCTCCTTTAATTCTGAATCAGATATTACGTATGGAGGAAGCATCCTAATTATATTGATTCCGGAGTATAATGGTAAAATTCCCTTATTGATCATGCCCATCAATACTGGGAGGAATTTTGTCTTCAGCTCTATTGCATCCATTAATCCCAGACCCCGGATTTCCTTTACAGATTTTGCATCCTGCAGTCCTGATTTCAGTTCGTTTCTCAGAATATTTCCCTTCCTTTCAACATCCATTATCAGGGATGCATCAAGCTGTTTTATTACAGCACTGCCTGCGGCCATTGCTAGTGGATTTCCCCCGGTTGTTGATGACTGCTCTCCCTTTGATAGAGTATCCATGAATTCCGGCTTTCCCGCTGTTATGGAAAGTGGCATTCCGCCTCCTATTCCCTTTCCTATGGTTATAATATCCGGTTTGATGTTGAAATGTTCATGAGCCCACATCTTACCGGTTCTTCCAAGACCGGACTGGATTTCATCTGCTACAAGTATTATGTCGTTTTTTTCTGTTCTGTTCCTTAACTCCCTTACATAGTCATAAGAAGGTATGTTTATTCCTCCCTCCCCCTGTACGGGTTCGAAGAAAACGGCTGCAATATCAGGATCTTTATCCAGTTTATCCAGATCTTCCATGTTATTGTACCTGATAAATTCCACATCCTTCATGAGGAGCTGCCCAAAAGATTTCCTGTATTTCTCTGAATATGTGATTGAAAGCGCACCAGCTGTTTTTCCATGGTATGAATTTGTCATTGCAATTATTTTATGTTTTTTTGAGGACTTTATTACAACCTTAATTGCAGCTTCTATTGCCTCGGCGCCAATGTTGCCCAGATAGAATTTATCCAGTCCGGGTGGTACAATGCCTGTAAGGTCTTTTATGAATTCTTCCCTTGCCGGAGTGTACTCTGATGCATGTGCTATTGATATGGTATCAAACTGCCTGCATACTGCCTCCTTTACAGCCTTATTGCCGTATCCAAGTATTGCGATACCGTAGCCACCCATCATGTCAATGTAACGTTTTCCGTTTATGTCATGAAGTATGGCACCACTGCCGTTCTGGATATTTACAGGCAACCTCTGGTATGTGTTTGCTATATGCTCATTTTCATAATTCATTACAAATCACCGTGCCGTTTTCCAGATTATGAAAAGGACTGGAAATTGTCACCTGTTTTACCCCCATTTCAAGCGCCTCAATCGATGCCATTAATTTCTTGTCCATGCCATTTCCGATATATTTCAAAATACTTTTTATGTAAGCAGTATCCGCTTTCTCTATGATTTTGTCTTCATAGTAAAGGCCATTGACATTTGTAAGAAATGTCAGCGTATCAGCCTGTATGGAACCGGCAACGTATGCCGCTGCTCTGTCTGCGTCCACATTCAGGCAGCTATCACCACCGAATGCCACCGGAGAAATTACCGGAATATATCCTGCATCCATTAAATTTCTAACCGGAACAGGATCGGAATATTCTACTCTTCCGGTGTACCCGCCGTCTATTGCCATTTTTCTATTCTTTTCATTCAAAATTATCAGCCTCTCCTTCCTTCTGGCCTTAAGAATGCCGTTAAGTGTTACCGCCCTGATTCCATGCCTGTTCAGATTGAGCACTATTTTCTGGTTAATGAGATTCATCACCATGGTAAATATTTCCAGCGTGCCCTTGTCCGTGTATCTGCTCCGTATTCCTTCAGGAGAGGTGACAAATTGAGGACTATAATTGAACGAATCTGCATGATTATCAAGATAATTACCACCACCGTGTACTATTGCGACTGGCTCATTTAATTCTTCTATAACAGTATACAGGTTATCATTCTCCAGAAATTTTTCCAGTATACTTCCACCGATTTTTATTACTTTCATATTTCACACCGGGAATAATGATGGAGCCATCAAAGACTCGTATTCGGGAAAGCCATTCATTATATTCATTGACTGAACCGCATTTCCCGCAGCGCCTTTTATAAGATTATCAATGGCACCGAATGAAACAATCCGTTTAACATATTTGTCCAGGGCGAAGCCTATATCAACGAAGTTAGAACCAATCACTGTCTTGGGGTCAGGATATTTATAATTGCTCTTCCGGTCCATTATCAGCCTCACAAATTTCTCGTTTCCATAAAATTTTTTGAGGAGTGCCCACAGATAGATTTCGTCCTGTTCTGCGTATATGCTTGATGTTGTCAGAATTCCCCTTACCATATTTACAGAATGGGCTGAGAGTGCAATTTTTACCTTCTTACCGGATGTATATTCCAGTTCCTGTTCTATTTCCGGCGTATGCCTGTGGCCTGCGGGTTTGTATGCCCTTACTGAACCGAATCTTTCTGAAAATACCTTGGATTCATCCAGTCCGGAACCGGAACCAGATGACCCCACCTTGGCATCGACGTTTATAATGTCACTTGCTGTATCCAGTGAGAGAAACGGGGCTATGCTGTAAATTGAAGAAGACGCAATGCAACCGGGAGTTGCTATAAATCTGGCGTTCCTGATCTCTTCCCTGTGAAGTTCCGGCATTCCGTAAACAAATTTCTTGATTAAATCTGGATATCCGTGTTCATAACCGTACCAGTATTTATAAAGTTTATAATTTTTTAGCCTGAAATCAGCGCTCATATCGATAATTTTAACGCCTGTCTCTACCAGTTCAGGAACATATTTTATGGAGGTACCGTGTGGAAGTGCCAGGAATATTAAATCAACCTTTCTGGCCATATCCAGTGGAGAAATATCTTCAAATTTTAAATCCGTGAATCCGTAAAGATCTGGATGAATTCTTGATATTTTTTCACCTGCATGACTGGTAGAGGATACAGATGTTATTTCCACATTGCTGTGCCCGACCAGAATCCTGAGAAGCTCCCCGCCTACGTAGCCTGATCCCCCAACAATACCGACCTTCAACAACTTATTCTCCCCAGTCCTCGCCAACGTTCTCTGCAGGTTTGATTTCCACTACATCTCCTTTGATAGAGGCTATTTCGTAGCTCATTCCGCACGAACCACACTCTATAAGTTCCCCGGCTATAGAGTCGTCAGGCACACTAATTTTCTCTCCGCATATTTTACACTTTGTTTCCATTTTTTGTCACCTTTCATTATGTTTTACAAACAAATAGTAATAATTTATTATTAATAAATATTTGTTTGCTATATTATTAATTTTAACATCTAAAGTTTGTTTCTATACTAAGATGTTCTTATCAGTTAATCACAATATACTATTTAAAATATACGAATATAGCATTTTTAATATGAATTTCGTAATTTATGATTCCGATGAGATTCGATAAAGGTGATTCCATCGTGTGTGTTCCATAACAGGATTTATACTATATTTTTCAATTTTTTAAATCAAAAAATCACTGTTAATATAAAAAGAACAGTCAAATTATTTTCTAAGGTATGAATCTTTACCGTTGATCCAGTCAGTTCTTATGGGGTTGAAAATATCAATATCTAGAGTATCTTCAAGTGCAACAGCACTGTGCTTTGTGTTTGATGGTATTATCAGTATTTCACCTGCACCTACATCAATAGTTTGTCCATCCACGGTTAGCCTTAGTTTACCTTTCATTATCCAAGATACCTGTTCATTTTCGTGAGAATGCTCAGGAACAACGCTACCTTTCTTGATGTCCAGCTGTGCTACCATTATGCGGTCTCCATAAATCATCTGCCTTGAAAACGTGTCTGATAATTTCTCCTTATGGACATCATCCCATTTGAATTTCTTAGCTTCTGCCATGCAAACACAGGGCGGTGAGGCATATATATTTTTTTAAAATTTACAGATCAATATACCGGAAAGAAAGCCACTGAGTTTATGATGTGGATGAATTTCTGGCAATAAAGAGATAATGCTTATAAATATTCATTCCATACCAATGATATACATGGAATATAAGACCGCATATAGATTCAGAATATATCCAAATAAAAATCAGATAAAGACCATAGATGATATTCTATTTATCCCACATATTATACAATGCCATGTTAGAACAGAGAAAGATAGCATACCAGCTGAATAGGAATTATTATGAAAGCCTAAAGGTAAACTATAACACACAATCTGTTGAGCTATCAAAGCTTAAGGAGGAATTTCCTGAATATAAAAATATATATTCATAGGCACTCATGAATGTAGCAAACAGATTGGACAAGTCATATGACAACTTTTTTAGAAGAATAAGGGAGAGGAAGAAGGGAAAAAGGATAAAGGCAGGATTTCCCAGATTCAAATCCAGGGAACAGTACCGTTCAATAACATATATACAGTTCGGCTTTAAGATGCTGGATAATACACATGTATTCTTTTCCAAAATAGGAAAAATAAGGATGTTCCAGCATAGAGAAATAAAGGGAAAAATAAAGCAGGCAACCATTAAGAAGGATAAAGCTGAT
>JAKAYM010000068.1 GCA_021826795.1 Thermoplasmata archaeon | reverse complement strand
AGTCTCCAATTGCTGTCATTATGTATGCTGGGAGTATATAATCCTTTATGCAAGTCAAAATTATTTTAAAAAATTGTTAAATATTAGGTGAATATGATTAAACTATGGATAAAGTTGAGGTAAAAAATCCAGGCCAGTATTATGTTAATAACTGGATAATTTATGATGCATTGAATGGTCCTTCCATAGATGAGAATAAATGGTCGCTGAAGGTCACAGGACTTGTGGGGAAACCGGCGGAGTATACATACGGTGAACTGAACAGAATGATGGGAATTGAGTATATTTCGGATTTTAACTGTGTCACCAAATGGTCAATAAAGGACGCAAAATTTACAGGACCGTCATTGCATGATATTATAATAAAATCAGATCCTTCACAGGAGGCTGAATGGGTAATGTTTGTTTGTGCTGACGGATATGATACACCGGTTCCCTTTGATGATGCGATGGATGAAAAAAGCATACTTGCCCTGAGAATAGATGATAAGCCTCTGGGAATTAAGCATGGATTCCCGGCACGACCATTCATACCTTCTCTGTACGGATGGAAGAGCGCTAAATGGGTAACCGAGATCAGAATAATGGAAAAGTATGAGGATGGTTACTGGGAAGCCTACGGTTACCATGAAAGAGGCAAAGTAGAAGATCAGGAAAGATTCAAGGGCTTTGCATGGAAGAAAATAAAGAGGCATTCAATAGTAGATAAATAATTTATTATTTTATTAAAAGCTCCAGTGGCGCATGATCTGAACCGGTAACATTTTCAAGTATTTTTGAGTCTTCAATATGACTCATAAAAGTATCACTTACAACGAAATAATCTATACGCCATCCTATATTCTTTTCACGGGCATTGAACCTGTATGACCACCATGAATAATGCCCGGGTTCTTTATGGAAATATCTATATGTATCTGTATATCCATGTGATAATATTTCCGTCATGGACTTTCGCTCTTCCTCTGTGAATCCTGGATTCATCTCATTTCCTTTTGGCCTTGCTATATCTATTTCTTCATGGGCAACATTGAAATCTCCCGTGATTATGATGGGTTTCTTTTTATTTAAACGATCCATGTATGCCAGGATTTCTTCATTGAATTTGAGCTTGAAATCCAGTCTGGGCAGGCCGTGCTGGGAATTTGGGAAATATGAGTTAATAAGGTAAAAATTTTCATATTCCAGTGTCTGTGTCCTTCCCTCTGAATCGAATTCTGGATTGCCAATGCCCTCTGTATACTCTACTGGTTCGTCTCTGCTTAGAGTCATTGTGCCGCTGTAACCCTTCTTATCTGCAGAATTTATATATATTTTATATCCAAGATGGTGAATTTCCTCTGGAATATTGACTTTATCCACCTTGACCTCCTGCATAAGTACTATATCAGGATTTTCTTTTTTTATTATGTCTATAATTCCATTTTTGATTGCAGCTCTCAAGCCATTAACATTCCAGGACATGATTTTCATAGATTAGAATTATTACTTTATATATAAAATCAGATGCTTAATGAAATTAACAGAAAAATAAACAGTCTTGATGGTTCTAATATAAGGTGAGTATTATAAAAATAAAATATATTATTGCTTTTCCCCGTATGCCGCTCCTCCTGGAGTTTCAACTATAACCTCATCATTTTCCTCCAGGACAGTTGAAAACTTGCTCGGCATTGATTTCTTCTTACCGTTGCTGATTATATATAGTTTGCCTGTTTTCCCCGGAAATCCGCCCTTGAGACCCCATGGTGGAATTATGAACCTATCTGCTATAACTGATATATATGTCCTGCTTCTTACCCTGAATGATCTTACTATTCCTTCACCGCCGTGGTATTTCCCCTTGCCGTAGCTGTTCTTTCTTAGATTGTTTCTTGTGAAGAAAAAGGGATATTCCTTTTCGGCAATCTCCACCGGGGTGTTCAGTGTATTGGTCATATTGCTATGTATTCCGGATTCTCCATTGGAATCATACCTCCCGCCATTTCCACCACCGATGGTTTCGTAATAGGACCAGTATTTATTCCCGATCTTGCCACCCATCATTATGTTCATCATTGTTCCTGATGAGGCTGCCGGTATGTAATCCAGAAACTCGCTCAAGGCCCTCAGTGTAACATCTGCTATTCTCTGTGTCGTTTCAACATTTCCTCCGGAAACGGGGTAATTATTCTCAGGGTTTACCAGAGACCCATAGGGTGCTTTTATTGTAATAATAGAGTAGAATCCGTCATTTGTGGGTATAGAATAGCGCATAGCACTTCTTATGGCATATGCCACTGCTGAAAATGTTACTCCCTCCACTGCGTTGAGAGGATATTCTATCTCACCGTGTGTGCCCTGAAAATCTGCTATGACTCCGTATTCACCGATCTCCAGTTTTATATCTATGTTTATTTTTTCAATGCCCTTTTCCAGGTAATCCTCTGCGGTATATTCCCCGGATTGCCATGATTTTAATGCCATTAGAGACAATTCTCGTGAATGCTCTATGAGTGAATTCCAGGAAGAAAGAATTTCATCCGCACCGTATTTTGATTTTAATTCGTTTATCCTGTTTATTCCCATCTTATTTGCAGATATCTGGGCATTCAGATCCCCTCTTGCAGTTTCAGGGTCCTTGAAATTTGCAAGGATCATTTTGATTATATCATCAGTAATGATTACAGGCGGTATTATTAGCCCTTCCTGATAGAGATTCCTTGCATCAGGATTGAGACTTCCGAAAACTGGTCCTCCAACATCAACATTGTGTGCCTTGTTTATGACATAACAGAATATCTTTCCATCATGGTAAACAGGTGCTATAATTGTGACATCGTTGAGATGTGTTCCTGATATGTATGGATCATTTGTTATGAGCATCTCATCTTTTTTCAATGTTATGTTATGTTCTCTCATATAATTGATAATGTTTCTGGACCCGATTTTAAATGAACCCAGATGAACAGGTATATGTTCTGCCTGCGCAATGATCCTGCCGGCTGAATCCAGCACGGCACAGCTATGATCCATTCTCTCCCTTATATTGGGAGAAATTGCCGATCGTTTCAGTGCAACTCCCATTTCCTCTGCTATAAACTGTGTAGCCTTTCCTATTATTTCCCAGTCAGTCATAATCTCACCGCTCTCAATTCATTATTTTCCCCGCGGGATATATTCCATCCCGGAGGTACAAATGTGCTCGAACCATCCTCCTCTATTACAGCGGGGCCGTTGATTTTTTGCCCTACTGGTAGGGCATCTCTCTGGTAAACATACACACTTTCCCATTTTCCACTTATGTATACATTTCTTTCAAATGGTTTGTTTTCAGTATTTTTACCTGATTTTACATTTGGCTTTACCCTCTTTTTTACGGCAAAAACCCTTATTGTAAGGATTTCAATGGGCCTTTCCAGTGTGAACCCGAATGTCCTGTTATGCGTGTCGGTAAAATCCTTTATTATTCTACCCCTGTCTGGTACTTCCACGGGAATTGTGAGTTCAGATCCCTGGCCCACATATCTACAATCCGCATATCTCAGGAATTCTGGGTCATTTACCTGATATTTTAGTTTCTGCTCCAGCCCTGTGAAGCCGGCTTCAAGGTCCTCCGGGTATGACATTCTTGCCTCATATTTTATATCGGCAAGCATCAATCCAAGCGCACTGAATACCCCGGGTTCCGGAGGAATTATTACATTCCTTATGCCGAGCTCGTCTGCAACAGGCATTGCGACCTGTGGACCTGCCCCACCGAATCCGAAAAGAGTGAATTCTGCAGGATCAAGCCCCCTTTCCACTGTAACAAGCCTTATTGCCCTGGCCATTTCAAGGTTTGCCAGCTTTATTGCCGATTCCGCAACCTCATATGGATTTCCCAGTTTTTCTAGGGCTTTCAGTGCAAGATCCTTTCTCAGTATTTTATCAGAACCAGACATTTTATCGTTTATGATTCCCATTACAAGGTTTGAATCTGTTAGCGTAGGCTCTTTCCCGCCACGGTTGTATGCAACAGGTCCTGGTTCTGAACCTGCACTCATGGGCCCTATATTCAAGGCACCGGTCTTATCCTTCCATATTACCGTACCACCACCGGAGGATACCTCGGAGAGATCAATAAATGGAAATCTAACGGGGTATCCGGAACCCTTAATTATTCTGCCGTGGTGTGATGAACCACCGACCTCATATTCCGCAGTGATTTCCACATTATGATTTATCACCGTCCCCGCCTTTGAGGTTGTTCCTCCCATATCAAAACTGATCACCTTATCGATGCCTAATATGGATGAAAATTCACTGGCGGCTATTACACCTGCCGCGGGCCCTGATTCGATTATATTAACTGGTTTTTTAATTACCTCATCCACCGATACGAGTCCACCTGCATTTGACATCATATTAATTTCCGGAGACCCGAATTTATCCAGTACAGATTTTAGCCTTTTAAGGTACCCTGATACAACGGGCATAAGAACCGAATTTACAACTGTAGTGGAAGTTCTTTCATACTCCCTCGGCTCCGGTGATACACCATATGATATTGATATGTTATCAAAATATTCTGAAAGGTAATTTTTTAGATTAACCTCATTTTCAGGATTCATATATGAGTGCAAAAAGCATATTGCAACAGATTTGACCTTATTTTTTATAAGTGAATTTTTAACGCTTTCCATGCCATATGTATCTAGTTTCGTGACAAGATTGCCGTTAACGCCCGTGCGTTCATCCACTTCATACCTGAGTTTTGCTGGTATAAGCGTTTTTGGTCTGTGGAAATCAAGATTGTATAATTCTGGTCTATTCTGTCTTCCGATTTCTATTACATCTCTGAATCCTTTCGTTGTAATCAGTGCAGTTCTGGGAAGTTCAAGTCCGTACTGACCCAGAAGGGAATTTGTTGCGATCGTTGTGGCATGTATAAATTCATCAATATCCTTATGAAGATATTTGCTCAGCCCTTCCATAACTGCCTGCTCAGGATTGGCCGGTGTTGTTGGTACCTTATAATAATGTATTTCTTTATCTATTATTATGATATCAGTAAATGTCCCGCCAATATCTATCGACACTGTAACCATGCTTTTGGGATTGGTTTTTACATTATTAACATTTTCCCGAAAACTTAAGATTTTTTAAGCATGTGGATAAAACTCTGAATAAATACAGCTCTCTGTGGAAAGACAAACACACAGCGTCGGGAACCGTGTAATTTCAGACAATTATCTGGATAAATTTTTATGGCTCATTTTTACCAGACGTCGTGATATTTCTTCATAATACTGGTTCCCGTGGAGAATTTCCCGGTAAAAATCTATGGCCTTATCGTAATCATGGACATTGACAGGCTTGGGCACACCGTCCTTTCCTCCCAGGCAGAATGAGTATTTTACCGGATCTGAAAAGGATGGTGCCGCTCCATAAATAATTTCTGAGAGGTATGATAGGGCCCGTATTGTAGATTTTGTGAGTCCGGGAATATTCATGAGTTCTTCAAAAGTGCCCGGGTTATATTCATATAATTCCCTCATTCTATTCCAGTCAATTTTATAATTCATATCCAGTGCAGGTGCAGACTCCATAAAATTATCCAGTGACCGCTGCCTGCTATATTTTAAGGGATTATCCTTTATAATATCTATAATTCCTGATCTGTTTTTTTCACTTTTCTCCGTAGATAAATCCAGGTTTATTATGTTCTCAAATCCGGAAATGCCATTTCTGGCATCGTTGTATAAGTCACGGTTATTATTCTTCCAGTGATACCTTCTTGCCAGACGCGATTCTGAATTCATGCCCTGATTTACTATTGTATAATTCCCGTGGTAATCCATTATTATAAACTGCATATAGAGAGTGAATCCATCCTGCAGTAGCTTTTCATCTACCTTCCCTATTAATTTTGCATCCTTTCTTACCCGGGCGATTTTACCAGATGGTATATTTCCATCTGCCTCCAGAGCATCAAACTCCTGCTTTAGGGTTCCCATATGCCTGCCCTTCCCACCTAGTATTTTCAGGCTATCCCCCTTATTTATGTATTCCTTCAGTGCGCCCAGTGTTGCGGTGGTAGTCCCGCTGGAATTCCAGTCAAAGCCTATAGCCAGAGATAGTGAATGGAACCAGAATGGATCTGAAAGCCTGTTTAGATAAAAATCCTCTCCATAACTTCCTATTATTATATCGGAAATAATACCACCCAGTTTAACCATTCTCTTATAGAGATACTCCGGAGGATGACCGTAATGCAGTGGCAGAATGGATGATCCGTGATTTTCCACATTATGATATTTTAAGATAGATATATATGCTTTTCTCCCCAATGATTCTTTAATATTTTATCATAGCAACCCGTAATTTCCTGTTATCTGGTCAAGTAATTCATCCTCATCAGGGCCTATACCGATACAGGTCAATGTTCCCGGTATAATCTGTGTAAAACCTGCATCTGTTATGGTCTCACTGATAACCCCCAAAATTTTGCATTCCTCCTTTATTTTATATATTTCCTGCAGACTGTCAACCTTGACAACAACCTTTTTTTGACCGGTCGCATACCATTCATTGAACATTTTCTTGTTTTTTTTCATTGAAATAAGGGTACATGCAACTGCAGCGTGCGCCACCTGGGCGGCAATTTTTCCCTTTCCCATTGCAAGGTCCTTTCTTACAGCAATAACCATTTTTACCATGGAACATCCTTCATTTTAAATTTATATGCCAGTATATTTACACCCCTGTGTATGGGAGGCGTTATAATCAGTATTACAATTATAGGTAATAAATCACCGTAAATGGACATGAAAAAATTTCTTGCAAATATAAAAACCAGAAGAAACGATACAATAACAAAGGGCCACTGATCCAGTATAGAACCTTTTGCACCACGTTTCATGCCTATTCTTCTCTTTATGAATGACCCGGAAATATCACCTAAAAGTGATCCGAAGCTCATAGGGATAAGAACCAGCACAGCCTCAAGGATATTCTTACCGTAATCCGGATACGGAATGTTCAGAAAATATACGGCATAGTAAATTATAATTCCTGATAAAATTCCTATAAGTGAACCTCCAATAAATCCGGACCATGATTTTCCATCTCCCAGTATTCTCTTACCTTTGTATGTTTTGCCCATGTCCATTATGAAGTGCCCACCGGTTATCACGGCTCCGGGATTTGCTGTAAATGCAGGTGCGAAAAGTATGATTCCATAAATAGTAAAAAGTACGATATTACCCATAAGTTTCAACTGCCTTGAGTACATCTGCCTTGGTAATTATTCCCTTAAGTTCTGCGCCATCAACTATTAAAACAGCGTTGGAATATTTTAAGAGCGGGTATATCATGGATATTGGACTGTTCTTATCCAGCTGCGGCAGAACCTTTCCCATGACCTTTTTTACTGTTAAAAGCTTTAATGATTCTATGCTTGTGCCCTTTATGAGCATATCATTGATATCGGATTCAGTAATTGTGCCTATTATCCTTTTATCTGATGTAACAACCGGTAGCTGTGAGTAGCCTTTTTCCCTCATTTTATTCAGTGCTGATATGATCGAATCGTTCATTTCGCATGTATCCACATCCTTTGTCATGATGAACTCAGCTTTTATGTCTATATCCTTTGCGCGGTTCCCTGATGTATTAAGATATTCAAATATCTTTCTAACCTTATCATATGCTGGGTTTATTTCTCCCTTTTCCAGTCTTGCAATATAAGACTGGCTTACACCGCTTATGCGTGCTAGCTCCTTCTGGCTGATACCCAGCGATTTCCGCATTTTTCTTAATTCTTCAATACTAGGAAGCATTTAATTGATATAATTAATTACTATTAATAATTATTTAAGTTTATTATACTAGTTCGGACAAATAATAATTTATAATCCTTGAAAATACCCATATAATGTTCATAACGGTGGAAGGAATTGATGGATCTGGAAAGACCACACTGATAAAAGCCCTTAGGGTTGTATACCCTGATTTTTATTACACAAAGGAGCCAACAGATGAATTTCAATTCACTGATCTGAAAAAGCTCAACAGCCCGGAGAACTCGTTTTACAACTTCTTTCTTTTTACCTATGACCGGCTCATACATCAGAAAGACCTTAAGAAAAATAAAAAAATAATATGCGATCGATATCTTGCCTCCTCCATAGCATATGAAGGCCCTATGATTGAACGATTACTGGGGAGCAGGAAAGAAACAGTTCAGTGGATGGTAAATGTGTCTAAAATGATGTTGGTTCCTGATGTTATTATCTATCTGGAAGTTGATATAGATACGGCAATGGGTAGAATAGAGACTAGCAGGAAAAACCTAAATTTCAAGGGAAAACAGCTATCAATGCTGGAGGAAAAAAATGGGCTCTATAGCATAAAAGAATATTACGATTATTTTTTGGATAATATATCAGAATTTATTGAAAAATCTGTCGATATAAGGAGAATAGATGCTAGTAAATCTATATCTTATGTACTTGAACAGGTACAGAAAATAATAGAGGTGTTATAATCAGGCTGTTGTCACAATTATTTCATCGCCGAGTACCATTATTGTATGCTCTGACTGGGCAATCATTGCCTTGCTATGTTCTTTCAGCACAGCAAATCCCGATATGTATTTGCTTGACATCTTCTTTTTTAAGTATTCCTGGTCGTTATCCATTATTTTGGATACCCATCTTTCGGCGAAGGGTGCAGTATTGAAATTTTTATAGAGAATTTCATCCCTGTCCTGCCGCCTTGGCTGGTCTATAATATATATATTTCCCAGTGGCCCATTGTGTATCATGCCCAGCCCGGTGCTGGCAAAGGGCTCTATTGCTATTACCTTATCTGTCTGTATTGTTTCACCATTCCCGTCGTCGTAATTGGGTATGAAAATTTCAGAATGGAGATCATAACGGTTAATTCCGTGTCCACCGAGATTTTTTATTGGTTTGAATCCGTGGGATGTAATAACATTGCCTATTTCCTGCCCTATTCTGTATATGCTGATCATGGGTCTCAACACCTTTATGGCGGCATTGAGTGCTTCCCTTGTTGCATCAATTAAATCGCTATAATTACCGGTATTTCCAACTTCAACTGTGGCTGCATTATCTGACATGTAGCCGTCAACCATGGCACCGAGGTCAACCTTGACCAGATCCCCTGTATGGAATTTCTTTTTGTCACCTTCAAACGGAGTATAATGAGCAGCCTCATTATTGATTGATAAGTTTACGGGAAAGGAGGGTAATGCACCTCTCTCTTTTATATACTGTTCTGCCTTTTCGGCAACATCATATAACAATGCACCTGGCTCAACCAGTGTTTTGGCATATTCCAGTGCATCCCTCCCGATTTTTCCGGCAAGCATGTATTTTTCCCTTATGTCGCTATCCATGAATATCCTGCATTTATTTCTTCATTCAACATTAAGTTAACCTAAAAATAAAAATATTTATTGTTTCCCAGAATTAAACTGCTCATCGGTTATGGCAACATCCTGATCTCCCCATTTATTATAAAGTGTGCCCAGAAGATAACCGAATACCAGAAGTGATATTATCCCAAGTCCCATGCCTGTTACATAGTAAAGAACTCCATAGGTACTTATATCCAGTGCACCAATAAGAACATCGAATATCAACCAGAGAATTAACCCGAATATCTCGCCCTTTATAATCATATTTTTTCCTGGTAATTTTCCGTGT
>JAKAYM010000067.1 GCA_021826795.1 Thermoplasmata archaeon | reverse complement strand
TTTTATATATATCATGTAGATATATTTAAATGGAAACAACTAGAGTTAGTGTTGCTTCATCTCTGAAAAAGAGATATATACGGATAGCCCCCATATTGTTTTTCTTGTATGTGATAAACTTTTTAGACCGTGTGAATTTATCATATGGCATAGCGGCAGGAATGTTCCACGATATAGGTGTGCCAACGTCACAGACAGGAATTATTGCAGGGATTGCATCTTCCCTGTTCTTTGTTGCTTATGCCATACCTCAGGTTTTCACGACGTTACAGATAAATAAGGTGGGAGTAAGAAAGATATTTGCTTTTGCATTTACTGCCTGGGGAATTATAACGATTATCACGGGCTTTGTGCAAAATGTTCCGGAAATATATGCCCTTAGATTTGTGCTTGGACTTGCAGAGGCTCCATTCTATGCAGGTGTTATGTTCTTCATGGGTGTTTGGTTCGTAAAATCGGAAAGAGGAGTTGCAAACGCCTATTTCAACGCTGCAATTCCTGTTGCTGGTATATTTGGAGGGTTGTTATCCGGTGTTATATTCACAGTTTATGGACCTAATCCTGGATGGAGATATCTTTTCGTATTCGAGGGGATACTGGCTTTAATCTCAGTTGTAATATTATGGGTTGTCTTAACAGATTTTCCAGAAGAGGCAAAGTGGATGAGCAAGCCTGAAAGGGATTCTCTACAAGGTGAGCTGGATCAGGAACAGAAAACCAAGGCATTAAATGTGAATTGGAAACAGGCTTTAAGAGAGCCGGATGTAATCATTCTCACGCTTGTTTATTTCTTTGGTGTTACAGCCTTATATGGATACGCCATCTGGCTCCCTTCAATAATTGAGTCATTTGCAGGTGTAAAGGGAAATGCAGCCTTAGCTAGTTTTCTCTCAGATATCCCTTATGTTGTTGCTGCAATAGCACTGCTTTTCATATTAAGGTACTCCGATAAAACAGGTGATAGGAAAAAGCTGACGGCCATAATATTCTTTATTGCCGCCATAGGACTGGCAGTTAGCGCATTTACTATATCTAATGTGTATTTGTCCTTCACATTCTTCACCATATCGGCTATAGGAATATTCACGTTTCTGCCGGTGTTCTGGAATATACCACAGGAATCGCTTCCACGAGAAAGTTCAGCGGCTTCCATTGGACTTATAAATGGTCTTGGCAATCTGGGTGGAATAGTCGGCCCTATCGTGGTAGGTGGTCTTGAAACAGTTACAGGTCATTTCGTTGCAGGTGTTTATGGAATGGCATTATTTGCTCTGGTTGCAGGAATACTTATTTTATTCGTTAAACATTCCAGATAAACAAAAACCTTTTATTAATTTAATTTTTAAAACTTTCTAATGTATAATGAGTTTAGATATACCCAATATAATTTTTTAACCTTATTTAATTAGTGTTGTTTTTAACAGAGATATTTCGTTTTTTAGGTTTTGTATCATTAATATATCAAAATCCATAGCAGAGTAAGGGAAATCACCATATATATCGGTGGCAAACCAATAATTAAGAGTTTTTTCAACAATGTCTGGTTTTTTCCTGATATCCGCAATACTTTTAATTTTTTCAACTATAGCCAACTGTTTCTCAAGTATAGCAATGATAGAATTATTATCGTCAATATTTGCAGAATGGAAAATAATCCATCTTTTTATATTTTCTGACATACTCTCCATCCTAAAGGGTTGGAGGTTCTCACTTTTACTTAGTTTTCGTCTTCATTCCTCACGGTCCAGACGGTTTCGCAAGAACCCATTGCCGAGTCTTAAGGTCACTGCCGGTTACAGTGTTGCCTCTTTAGGGGTATCAGTGCTCACTTTACCTGTATTGCAGCATATTCGTCCTGATCAGGGCTGCTGATCTAACCGGTAAATTGTCAGTAAAGGACGTGCTTCTGAAATTCTCAAAGGTATACAAAATAATCAAGGGAAACAAGGAAACACTGAGCGAAATACCTTCAAGCGTTGGAAAGATAGACGACAGACTTGGAACCAATATATTCCCTAAAAAATTGCGGAGTTAAGGTTTAAACTTATAATTTTGAAAGCATATCAAAAACAAATTTGCTCATAGGATTTTTGTTTAAAACCATATCCATGTATTCATCAACGTCTTTTTGTGTTATTTTATATTCCATATCTCGTCAATATTCTATAATAATTATATTTAAAAATGTTTCTATTTCTACCACGGCGATTATGATTTACAATCAGAGAAATGGTTATTTTTAGTAGAATTGTCGGCTCAACCTCGTAAGAAGAAAAAAACTATTGTTATGTTTACTGTCCTGGGCATTATAATGATTCTCTCTGGTTTTTTACACAATGTTACGGAAATATATGCCCTTATATCTGTTCTTGTGCTGACTGATGCATAATTCCATGCTGATGCCGTGTGCCTCAATGGTATGGAGTTCATTTAATCAGAGAATGGTTACCAATGTCATTTTCCTTGTGGGATTTTTTATCGACATATTCTGAATTTCATCTATGGAAAAATCACACTTATAATTTAAGATGTGGCGATCTTTTCATATTCTACTGAATACTAATTTTAATTTCTGTTGTAATATTATGACTGTTTAACAAATTTCCATGAACAGGCAGGTGTATAAACCAGCCTAAAAGAAATGCGCTGCACGGTGATGAAAATATTTTTTTATTAAATTTATATATATTTTATATATCCATATAAGCCTGGTAATATTCTATTTGGATTTTTCTTAAATATGCAACGGCTATGAATCCCTATGGGATATAATGCTCTGGATAATGCAAAGATGAACTCTCTGCACAAGAAAATTACCGCTTTATCGGTTGGTGGAACATTCCTGGACGGCTATGATATTTCTATAATATCAGTGGCACTGATAGTAATGTCAAAACCTGTATATGGGTTGAATACGGATTTTGGGAAGGCAATGATAGCGGCTTCTACAGTCATAGGAATGCTATTTGGCGCAATTATTTTTGGGTATATAACTGATCTCTACGGCAGGAGAACAATGTATATGTATGATATGGCTTTGTTCATTGTACTCACTGCTGCCGAAGCATTTTCATGGAATTTTGCCTCGCTGTTTATCTTGCGATTTTACTTGGTCTGGGATTAGGTGCAGATTATGCTATAGGAGCAACGATTATAGGTGAATTCTCGCCTGTGAAATACCGGGGAAAACTTCTTGTGACCAATGTGCTTTCATGGTTCCTGGGAGCGGCAGTTGCATCTATTTCAGGTTTTCTGTTACTGCCCCTTGGAAATCAGTCATGGAGATATATGTTTCTTCTTGGAATAATACCTGCTGTAATAATACTGATTTTGAGAAGAGATGTCCCTGAATCTGCCAGATGGCTTACCAATAAGGGTAAGACTAAGGAGGCAGCTGATGTTGAGAGAGAATTGACAGGAACGACGGACAATTTAGCAATTATAAAGAGGGATAATAAGAATCCATTAAAAGAATTATTAAGCAGAAAATACCTCAAGAGCCTTCTTTTTGTTGGAATATTCTGGTTTACCTTTGATGCTTCATTCTATGGAATCAGTATATTTAGCCCCACAATACTGGAACTTTTGGGACTTAAGGCCAGAATGGCAATTTTGGGTTCGGCTGTATTCGATATGTTTGCCATATTGGGAAGCGTGATAGCCATACTTTTGATAGACCGGATAGGAAGAAAGGGCATAACGATTATCGGATTCTCAGGAATGGTGGTTTCGCTTGCAGCACTGGGAATTATTACATTTTATGTACCTAATAAATCAGCGTTTATCACTGACGGTGCATTGATATTTGCAATGTTCCTTATATTTTATGTAACTGAGGCTATAGGTCCAGGGTCTACCGATTTTGTTTATCCCATTGAATTATTCCCAACAGAAGATAGGGCAACGGCACAGGGATTCGGCACATCTGTAAGCAGAGTTGGCGCCATACTGGGAATAACAACATTTCCATTTATTGTAACGATCTATGGATTCAGCACAAGCCTATTCTTCTTTACTGGGCTATCTGTTATTGGACTCCTGGCAACGGTGTTCCTTGCCACTGAAACAAAGGGAAAGACTCTTGAGGAGATCAATGAAATAGAAGAAGGAAAAATTAAAACCGCAAAAGCTGGTGCTAAATAATTTTATTAATTTTCAGGAATCCCTGAATTGTATATACTTAGCAAGGAGATCATTGCTCACGGATGGTTTACTGGCCTGAATTACCTCCAGTATATCATTTTCTGTGATATTTCTTAAAATATTTGTCTTTGTAACCTCTTTGAAAACGTTTTCCTTTGCCTTATCACAAATATATTTTATATCTGCCGCAGAAAAATTTTCAGTGATTTCTGAGAAATAATCATAATTTATTTCATCGTGCAAGGCATTTTTCAAGTACATTTTGAACAGGAGTTCCCTGGCCACTACATCAGGAGGTGGTATGTATATGCGTTCGCCGAATCTGCCCGGCCTTAAAAATGCCTCATCAATATCCCACGGGTTGTTTGTGGCACCAATAATAAGTAGTGTGTTTATTCTTCCAACTATTCCATCCATTTCGGAGAGTAATGCGGGAACTGCCCGTTTCATGTAACTGGAGTTTGTTTTCGACCTTTTTGGCGTAATAGCATCAATTTCATCAAAAAACAACACTGCAGGTGAATGCTTTGATGCATACTTGAAAAGTGTTTCTATATTCTTTTCGAACCTGCCAAACCACTGATTTAGCAGATTTGAAGGATTTATATTGATAAAATAGGCATGTGCCTCATGTGCTATTGCCCTGGCTATAAAAGTCTTCCCATTTCCCGGTGGACCATACATTAATATGCCACCTCCTGCATTTATATCGTACATCCTGGCCAGGTCCTTCTTTATCAAGGGAAGCAATATCTTGACCTTTACTTCATCCTTAACGGAATCAAGTCCCGCAACATCTTCAAATGAGGTTTCGGGTATATTTATGTTGTCAATGCCCATAGCCCTGAGGAATTCCTCATCCTCAGTACTGTTTTTCGTATTGCTAATTAAAATATCATCTGTTTCTTCAGCTGGTTTTTTACTATTAGTATTGTCAGCTTGGTTTTTCGGTTCTCGATTAGCGGGCACCGGAGAAAAAATTTTGTTTTCCTGTACGGTTTCACTTGATAGTATCATGGGGTTTGATTTCTTTGCTTTTTCTTCCATTGACTGTAATTTCATCTGTAATATGTCGGCTATGGAAAATATTGACCTGGCCTGTGTCTTTCTGTGGCCGGCTATTTCCGGACTCTCAACTCTGGCCGAATTCATTAAAAGTGTAGCAGCCTCCCGGTAAAGTTTAATTGCATATTTTAAATGATTATCATTCTCCTCTTTCTTGGCTTTTTTGATAATCTGCAGAGCATCATCAACCATTGTCATATAATATGATAGAATTGATATAGATAAATCCATCGAAGAAATTATTTACATAAAAATATTCATTGTTTTTTTTCAAATGTTAAAATGCGAATTTAAGAATATATACTCACAGTTTTATATCACCTATTGGAAGAATAATATTTTCATGATCCTTTCCCTGTAATAGATACAAAGTTTCATCTGTAAGATGCACAGGTACCAATTTCCTGGCATGGCTTTCTGAGAAACCTTTCATTGCTGATGAGTACGTTGAGTGCCTCCAGAATTCAGCTATTTCACTTTTCTCGTCAGGATAAGTCATTTCATGGAAAAATATATCAACATCTTCCCCAACAAGGGGAATGTTAGTGTTGTAGGCCGTATCACCAGTATATGCAATAGTATGTCCCTGATACTCTATTCTGTACATATTGTCCGGGATGATATGATTCCCAGTGAATGCTTCAATATAATCATTCTCACTTTTATCTACAAGATTTGTTTTGACTTCGTATACCTCTCCATTATTATGTATTTCCACATAATTAGACCTTATCTGGAATCTATCATTGTCGGGTGTGTTATAAATTTGGAGGATTCTTCCCATATTTTTTCTTATGCCCTTTGGACCCATAATTGTAAGTTCATCTTTTATATTTCTGGAACCTCTGTACCAGAGTATTTCAGCTAATCCACCATAGTGGTCAAGATGCATGTGGCTTATCAGTATTTTATCAATTTTAGCCGGGTCAATTCCAGATTCCAGCATGGATTCTATTGTATGTGGACCACAATCAAGAACAATATGCCTGTCGATTATCATTGATACGTTTCTTTTTCCGGCCTGTATGTGGGAAGACCAGTTACCCAGAAATTTTATTTCCATATTATGCACACCTCATTTCTCTATCTGCAATTTCTGCCATAAGCATTTAGCCTATTCCTTTTATTAATTATTTCCACAATACATATCATAGGCATATATATTATATATTGAATCTATTGAAAAGAACTTTTTATAATTTAATTTCATTACCATTGATGAGACTCAGGCGAGTTTTACCACTAATAATTATAATGATACTTGCATTTACCTTTGCCAGTCCCTTGCATATCACGGCAGCAGATAAAAACATCACATTACCCTATTACGTTACCGGTGACAGAGAGACCACAGATGTAACCAATCTATCAGATGGAGGCGTCAATATTGCCACTTCAAGTTGCACGCCATCATATTATGTAGAAAATGAATCAGCATTTAACAATACTGAATACACCTTCAACATAACCGGGTACCTTTCCTCTCAGAACAATGGTGGAACTGGAAACAATATAATGTTAATGCAGAATGGAAAAACTCTAATGAGCATATCATACGGAAGATTATACGGTGATGTGACTACAGTATCTGGTTCTAAAAACTATAAGGGCATATTGAATTTTTCACGGTGTTATGTTCCATATAACCTCCACATGGTATTTTCCAGTGGAATGAAAAACCATGCTTTAATATGGGATGGGAAATCACCTGCAATACCTGCCACTGTTGCGCTTAAAAATCCATACAGTGTTAATAATATATCGTTCATGTTCGGGGGCAAATTTTCAAATCAGACCATTGGGCATATAAGTATTACACATTACAGAAAATTTGTATTTTCCAGTACAAAAAGTGTTTACACATTCAGGCATGAGGAATCGTACAGACTTAACCCAGCCCCTGCGGATGAAAATAATACAGTATATACCGACCGTGACCTAAATTCGTTGATTTACGTCTCTTCCAGGGGAGGCATAGAACGATATAATTACTATAACAATACCCATTCATTAATTGCCAGGATTTCACCGAATTTTAATGGAAACCTCTCATCTTTACACTATGGTAACCACTATATTTATTATACATGGAACAGCACGGTTACCAGCATATACAGCATTGATGGAACCAATATGTCCATGCACCATGAAAGCATTGAAAATCACAACATGACATATATGTTATTTTTCAATGGCAGTTACGTTTTTTATAATCTTCATGGAAATATAATGTTTGCAAATGGGAAAATTGTAAATCTGGGCAACCTGAAAATATTGCAGGTCAATACGTCCAGAAATATCAATATCATTGCATTGAACAGTACCGGTATAGAGAACTACACTGTGACCCCCAATGGCATGGTGTCAAATAATGGGTACAATGAAATGAGGGGAAAATACAATGTAACATATTTTTACACGAATAATGGCATATCTTCATATTTCAGGGAAGGCAACATATCAATGGCGATCAATGGGAAACTCTATTACCGTTTCTTTTTTATTGCAAATGGCTTCGGTTCCAGCAATGGCATGCTGTTTAAAGCGGGTAATGGAAGTATGGAAAATTTAGGAATAAAAATGGACGGCTACCTGTCCCATATGAATAATACTGTAATCATGGCAGTTGGCAACAATATTGATTTATACTCAGAATATCCCATTTTGTCACCATATACAGTGACTATAAATTCCATCAGGGAAAAAGTAGAATTCAATAACACTATTCTATTCCTGAATGTAAATTCCAGCTTAAATTACAATATCACTGCCCGGGTACTAAATAAAACATATAGCTCTATTGATAATAATACATTTAATCTCACGTTCACCGGCATTAAAAGTGGAAATTATACCGTAAATTTCATAGTAACAAACAGTGCAGGCTATTCATATATGGAGAATTATACATTTACATACAACAATACAATTAGCAGTCCCCACAAATCTAATGCAGGAATCCAGAGTATCAAAATAATGAACAGTGGTGGTAGCCTTTATGTCGTAATTAAAGGAAACCAGACAAAAAATGCAACCATTGCCTGGTATGTAAACGGCAAGTATTCAAATAGTGGCAAGGTGTTAAATTCCAAGTTGGGAATAGGAATAAATTCAATATCTGTAAAGGTTACAGAAAACGGTAAGGTTTACACGGCTACGCGTCAAATTGCCTATTTTGGTAATATACCATATTATGTGGGAATTGCTGGTATTTCCACTGTACTTTTTATCTTTCTGGCTAATATCCTGTATTTTAATAATAAAAATGTGGATGATCTGATCAGGGAATTGAATGGGGAAAATCTGAGGCAGATAATCAAATCCGGAAGGAAAGAGAGAATCGGCAGGAAAACGATAACATCAAGGATAAAAATGCTTTCGATGGCCGGGAAAATCTCAATAGAGCGTGACATGGATAACAACAAGTTTATTATTGCAAGTAAATCCTTTTTGAAAGAAAAAAATACATTCCATGACAGCCATGAAAATTAGAGAAATATATAGTTTAACATTTCCAGAGAGACTCCGGTCTCTTTCATGTACATATTTATACCTGCAGATTCAATTATCTCATGTGCCTCCTTCAATGCCCTTTCTGCCGGTTCTTTCCCCATATGTTTCCAGGCAGGAAACACAAGCTTTTCCTCCTGTGAATTATGATATGTAAGTGTCTTGTAGAATAATGGCAACCGATTTGTATATAGTGGATTTTCTTCTTCTTTCCACTTTAGCAGGTTTCCGTAGAATTTGTCCAGAAGTTTATGGTCTGCTATCAATGTGTCTATGGTCTTTCTTGTATTGTAATCTACAACACCAACAAGTGCTGGGAATACGATTTTCTCTTCAACAGCCACATGAATCTTCATAAGAAATAATTGGAAATCCATCATATCATGGGAGTTAAGTAGATCGTTTTCTGCGGTTATTCTAATGCTTGCATGGTCATGCATTAATAATTCTACTGCGTCCATGGATAATCAATTCGGAAACCGTATATTAATATTGATATTGATATTGCCTGAAGCGAAAACTGTGAGGGAAAATCACTTCTATTAAACCATATTTGCCATTAAATTTGATAGTTATGTAAAAGAGAAAAGTAATTAATATTATTCATATTACAATATTATGAAAATATTGGTGGTGGGCGTAAACAACTTCGGGCAGAAACACCTTTCAGGCATAAAAGACATGGAAATCAGCATAGTGGAAAGAAAGAATGATGTGATAAAAAGAACAGGGGAAAAATTTGATATTGAAAACGTTTACAGCAGTTATGAAGATGCCATCAGGGATAATTTTGATATAGTGGATCTGGTGGTTCCACATCACCTGCACAGGAAAATGGCCATAAAGGCAATGAAGGCCGGCAGCAACGTCCTGGTAGAGAAGCCCATAGCAACCAGCATAGAGGATGGAGAAGCTATGATAGAGGCTTCAAAGGATTATAATGTCAAGTTCATGGTAACTGACCAGTATTTTTTTGATCCTTCAGTAAGATCAGCTGTGAAAATGATAAAAGACAATATGATAGGCAGAATAAATACCATTATAGTCAGAGACCAGAGACTTTTTGAGCATGAA
>JAKAYM010000001.1 GCA_021826795.1 Thermoplasmata archaeon | reverse complement strand
TATTCGTTTTCATTACCCTGCTTGCCGTGGGTTTAGATTATGATATATTCATGATCACCAAGGTGCAGGAAAACATTGCAAAGGGAATGGACAATGATGAGGCGATTAAAAATTCCATAATAGAAAATGGCGGCGTTATAATAACCCTAGGATTACTGCTATTTGCAACATTCGGTGCATTATACTTCAGTGGCCTGGGTATCATAGAGGAAATAGGAGTAGGTCTTGCCCTTGGTGTATTAATAGATACCTTTGTCAGCTGGATGTTTTTCGTTCCTGTTATAATGGCTGTTATGCACAAGTACAACTGGTGGCCCTCGAAGATCGGAAGCGAAGTACATAAGGAAAAATAATTATACGTTGCAGGACTACGGTAATATGAAAACATTCCTTAAGGTGATATTTAATAGCGAGGGTACAAAACCCAGTGAAGTAGTAGGTAGATTAAGGTCCCTTGGATTCTCACTTATAAAAGGAGAACAGGATATGGTATACAACTGGCCCGATTCAGCAACGGCAGATGATGCAATATGGTTTGCCGACAAAATACAGGCAACACTTCAGGGTTTTAACGTCTACTTTGAATTAGAAACAATGGATTAATTTTTATTTTTCTGTTTATTGTACGGTATTCGTCTTATATTTCCACAGTAAGAACAGTGTATAATAACAGTCTTATTTTTCATTGTGATCCATATATTTTTATAAGGTGCCTTGCATTTTTTACAGTACATTCTCTTTATATCTCTGTCAATTATTATATTCATCCTCATTCCTATTTTTTCCATTATGGATATATATCTTTTTGCAAGTTCTATATTATCTGTCTTCATGGCCTCAGAAAATAACGTCCTTATTCTTTCCCTTGATATGTTAATGAGTGCTTTGTCCTTCATTTCATATAAATATTTATTAATATTATAAATATTGCCACTGATGATTAAATTCATTGTCCTCGATGTGGACGGAACCATAACAGATCAAAATAGAATCCTCAACCCGGAGGCCATTTCCTGCATAAGAAAAGGAGTAGAAAAAGGCATCCAATTCTCCCTGGTAAGCGGTAATGTAATACCTGTAATGTACGGTTTAAAAACATTTTTGGGGATAAACGGCCCTGTATTCGGGGAGAACGGTGGCATAATGTATTATAATGACAAGATAGAGAAATTCTTTGACAAATCAAGGCCTTTCAATTTTCTTGAGTACATCTCAAAAAATTCCTCTGTGAAACCTTATTTCACAAATCAGTGGAGGGAAACATCTGCGGCATTTTCAATGCACCCAGAAGACGAAAATATGGTAAGGAAAGAAGCAGAGAAGTGGCAGCTGGAAATAGTAGATAGTAAGTTTACATGGCATATAATGAATCAAAAGCAGAATAAGGGCTATGCTCTGGAAATATTAATGAAGACATTTAATCTGCAATGGAATGAAATTCTTGTAATTGGTGATTCAGATAACGATAATGCAATGTTCAAACTTCCTGTAAAGAAAGCATGCCCTTTCAATGCCACTGATTCAATAAAATCAATGAGCGATTATGTATCAGACAAATCATATGGATATGAAATAAGGGATGTAATGAATAAATTCAATTTACTGTAAAGGTTCAAGGTCCTTTACATATTTCCCAGTTCTATCATTTATTAGTTCTCTTTTCTCTATTACCGGTTCTCCCCTGATTACAACATCGTCGGGGAAAATTGCGTCGAAGCCATTAAATGGAGAACCCGGGTTTTTTGAATGTAACTTATAATCATTTATCTTTTCCATTGAAGAAAAATCCACCGAGATAAAGTCTGCATAATTTCCGATCTTTATCTCACCCTTCCTCAGATTAAACAGTTTAGCAGGATTAAGTATACAGGTTTTATAAAATATATCAAATGAAACTATTTTTTTATGTACCAGTGCAAGAATAAGGGGGATTCTCGTTTCAACTCCGATAATACCGGATTTCGCGAATTCAAATTCTTCCTTGTCCTTTATAGTATGTGGTGCATGATCCGAAGAAACAATTGCAAAATCTCCAGATTTAAAATTCTGAAGCAGTTGCCTCTGTGTTTCAGGTGATCTAAGAGGGGGATTTACCTTTCCATATGAACCAAGGGGCATATCATAATTTAATAGCATATGGTGTGGTGTAACTTCTCTGGTATATGGTATATCTACATAGTGTGTCATATGTGTAATTACACCCTTCCTGAAATGCATATTTACAGCATTATTTATTGCTATGTCCTCACATTTCTCTGGCCTTACAACTGAATATTCCTTTAGATTTCTGGCTGTGCCATTATGATTTTTGAGGCATGCACCATCCTCTGCATGGAAAAAGACCGGAATATCCATTGCATTTATAGCTTCAATACCGGATTGGCTAAAACTCTGCATACCTTCAGCATTCGTTGTTTCCCCCATGTAAATCTTTATTCCAGACGATTCCTTTGATATAATCAGCGCATTGTTTCCTGTAAAATTCGAATAGAGACCGAAATCGCAGAATGCTTTCCTTCTGACTATTTCCAGTTTGTCCTTATAGGATGAATAGTTATCTATTTTTATTCTGTTGTTAGGCATATCGAAAATAGTTGACGTGCCCCCATAAATAGCAGATATGGTTCCAGTAGCAAAATCTTCCTTATCAGTTTCTCCTGGGTCCCTGAAATGGACATGCGTGTCCGTACCTGCCGGAATTATAGCATGCTCCATCATTCTCCTCTTTCCTCCTATATGTTTTTTAATTTCTGTAATTATTCCATTTTCCACGCCTATATCCAGTTCCTGAAATGAACCATTATAAAGAAATCTGCCAGAGAATACCTGATCATGCATACATGGTTATTGCCTGTGAATTAAAATATATTCCCTTTCCTATCGAAATAGTTATATTAACAGTTTAAATAAGTAACAATGAAGGAAAAGAGAATATTTGATTACGTTAGAAACGTAGATTCAATATTGATAATGAATGGTGGTGAAAACCAGATAGATAAAACCTTTTTTTATCTTGCAGGTGCAAAATCTGGCATATTTGAAGGTTCAATTCTTCACGTTAAACCTGAGAAGGTAACAATCATCACATCGGCTCTGGAGGAAGAGGCTGCCAGAGAAACAGGTCTCGATGTTCTGGTCTATAAAAATACATCTGAGAGGAATGAAATGGTTAAAAATGCTTTCAAAAACGATGTCAATGTTGGTTTGAATTATTCTGCACTGACACTGGATCTCTATAAGCAGTTAATGAAATTAATACCTGATAAGGAATTTATTGACGTGTCTCAGTCCATAGACGAGGCAAGAAAGATAAAGGAGGAAAGCGAATTAAAGAACCTCAGGGAAGCTGCTAGAATCGCCAGTGACTCATTTGAAGATTTTACAAAAACATTGAGAGAGGGAATGACCGAATCGGAACTCGCCGCAAATATAGTTTATGCCATGATGAAGAATGGGGCATCTGGCGAGTCCTTTAAAACTATCGTTGCTTTCGGTAAAAATTCTGCCATACCTCACTACTCACCGGGAAATGCAAAATTGAAGAAAAACGACTTTGTACTCATGGATTACGGTGCTCTCTATAACCGTTACTGCTCTGACACAACAAGGACAGTGGTTTTTGGCAGGGCAGACGAAAAGCAGAACGATATATATGAGACTGTAAAACTTGCACAGGCAGAGAGCAAGAAGGCATTAACATCCATGGCAAATGGTAAGGACATTGATAAAATAGCCCGTGATATTATAGATAAAAAGTATCCGGGGAAATTCATTCATAGCCTTGGGCATGGTGTTGGCCTTGATGTTCATGATCATCCTGCTCTTTCTCCAACACTTGATTTCATACTGAAACCTAACATGGTTGTTACCGATGAACCAGGAATATATATTCCAGGATTCGGAGGTGTTAGGATCGAAGATGACTTAATTATCAAGAAGAATGGTCATGAGGAAATAACCACTGCAACCAGAGAACTTCTGGAACTGTAAAAATGATAACCTCAAATTTTTTTGTTGACTTTAAATTTATAGGAAATCCCCAAAACATAGACAGTACTGTAAATTCACTGGAAATAGACAACAGAAGGTCTGTGAGGGAGGCATTAGACTATCTTGAAGGCCTTATAAGAAAATACAGCGATAATGAAGCTTACAGCATTACACTGGGCAAGAAAGCATTTGCCATAGTAATGTGGATGCTTCGCTACATAGATGAAAGTGGGCTTACTTCAAGATTTGTAATAACACAGAGAGATGTGTTTGAGAAAGAACTGCATAGAATTTCCAGGGAAAACAATGAAAATATTATTTTCTATTGCGATAGTTCTGGGATAGAGGCATCATCGGAAGGCAACAACTTTAAGATTCCATTCGATTTCTTTATTAAAAATAACAGGAAGTTATCGGGTTATAAATACAGGCTTGTCTACCAGAAGTTGAAGGATGGCATCATAGAGGTCAGTAAGGAACAGTTTATACATTTACTAAGGGAGGATTTTGTTGTGAAAATAATGGGTATATACAGTGAAATGTCTTCCGGAGAGTCACAGAATATATTCAGGAAATATCTCGGGCAGTTGGACCTCGTAAAGAAGGAGTTCCTTGAAATAAAAGCTAAAAGCACAATATCCCTCGGAGATGTTGATTTTACTATGTTTCCACCTTGTATTAAAACCTATATTACACAGATGAGGGACGGGGAAAATCTTGCACATCTTGCTAGATTCACCCTTGTTAGCTTTCTTCATAATGTGGGGATGACCAATGAGGACATGATTGCACTTTTTAAAACCGTTCCGGACTTTAAGGAGGATTTGACCACATACCAGGTAAATCATATAACAGGCATAATTTCCGGCACCGAATATTCACCACCGAAATGCGCAACACTGAAATCCAACCATTTATGTTTTATGGGAGATGATCCATTGTGCCCCAAAATAAAACACCCCATGCAATACTATGAACGGAAGAAGAAAGGAACATATAAAACAAAGAACAAATGAAAGTATATTGTTACAATAATTTTTCTTCTATAATCTTTATCAATGTCGATTTCTTTATATCTCCATCGATCACAAACATTTTAGAATCTTCAAATGGAATTCTCGGGTAACGGGCATCTCTAACCTCATACTTTAAGTTGACGGATTTCAATATTTGCTCTAGTTTTGCATCGGAATAATTTTTTGCCCTTTCCCTGCTTATTCTTCTACCAAGTTTCCGAGAAATTCCTGAATTGAAATACTGTGAATATAAAACTATCATTTCACTAATACTGCGTTTACAATTCCGTCCTGACCGGGCCTGGATGTAATTCTTGCATTTCCCTCGTCTGTGGATATTATTGTTCCCCTGTTCATTATGTTTCTCTGCACATAATGCGGATCTGCATTGTTTTCCTTTACAGTCAGTATCTTAAGTTTCTTTGTAGTTTTATCCTCTGGATTGTAAATATTTGCATACTGTTCCTTCAGAAGAAGAAGCTTTCTGTTACCGCCCATTGTTCTGATAGTTCGGCGTTCAGTGTCACCTACCTTCGTAAATGAAGGCTCTCTTCCGAGCTCATATCTTCTCTTTGAATGGCTCCTCCTTAATTTTCCACCAGTAAATTTCTTTGTGCTCTTACCCTGATAAATTGTCATATAATCCCTAATTTAATGTAATTATATAAGTTTATTTATTTAAAATAGCAATAATTAGCCCGGAATTTATATCCGAATTAAAGATAAACAACCCTCCAATATTTTTATTTTAATAAAAAATACAAAAAATAAAAATAAACATATGTAATGTTTATCAGTTGTGAATAGATATTCAATAATATTTAGAAATATAAAGGGTGTCTGGCATCTTATTATAGTTGTAATAGTATCATCTCTTGCATATGCCTATTTGAGACTCCTTGTACCCTTATATATCGGTGATTCAGTAAACTATCTCGTGGCCCGTAATTATGCCATAATACTCCACTTTGCACTGCTGATATTCGCTGTAACGGTAGCATCATCTGTATTCGATTTTCTTATCGACTATCTATCAAATAAGGCAAGCCAGAAATTTGTATATAACTTAAGAAAGAATGAATTTCATAAACTACTATCAAAAAATTACGAATATTTCAATACAAATTCAACTGGAAATATACTTTCGAAATTTACAATGGATATAGAAACACTGAGAAGACTTGTTAATATGTCCCTGGCAAATCTATTCAGTGTAACATTCCTCATAATTATAGCAGGAATA
This sequence comes from Thermoplasmata archaeon, assembly GCA_021826795.1. Next base: position 35,462 of record JAKAYM010000001.1, on the reverse strand, counting down.
GAACTTACCCACCTGTACTATGGTTTCACAATCATATTTTTTATTGTAATAGCACCTATAATTTACTTTACCGTTGTAATGCAGAGAAAACAGAGAACATTCTGGAGATCCCTGAGAAATAAATATGGAAAGATGAATAATATAATAAATCAAAATATTATAGGAAACAGGGTGGTAAGAAGTTTCACTGCAGAGCAGGAAGAAATAGATAAATTCAACGATTCAACAGATTCATATTTCCAGGATTACAGGGGTATTGCCGGGGTAAGATCTATTTATAATCCTCTTTTGACGCTGCTACTTAGCCTTGCTATAGGATTTGTTCTTATCTACGGCGGTATTGAAAGCATAAATTCCGTTATCTCTATTGGAAGTGTAATCGCTGCGGTCAATATATTTACACTTGTTCTCAGGCCAGTGAGGTTTTATGGCCGGTATATATCTTTTTACGAGAATGGAATGGCAAGCCTTGATAGAATAAATTCAATAAATAGCGATGGCTTCGAGATTACCGGTAAACTTACTCCGGATATACAGGGAAACATAATACTTGAAAATCTGTCGTACAGTTCAGGGAATACAGATATACTTTCTGATATTAACATGCAGATAACAAAAGGTGAACGAATCGCCATAGTGGGAGAAACCGGTTCAGGTAAGACAACCCTTGTAAATATTATCTCAGGATTGTATAAAAACTATACAGGCCATGCTTACCTGGATGGAAATGAATTGAAAGATATAGATGATAAAATAATAAGAGAAAAAATAGGAATAGTTTCACAGGATGCTATACTATTCTCTGGAACAATAAGATATAATATAACAATGGGAAAAGACTACACGGATCAGGAGGTTAAAAACGCCGCTAAACTAGCAATGCTTGATGATTTCATAGAAAGTCTTCCATCGGGGTATAATACCGCTGTCGGGGAGAGGGGAATTACGCTCTCAGGTGGACAGAAGCAGAGAATTGCCATAGCCAGAATCATAATCAGGAACCCTGAACTAATCATATTTGACGATTCAACTTCTAACCTGGATGCTGATACTGAAACACGGTTTCTGGATAGCATAAAGGAGTTTATAGCAGGGAAAACGACCATAGTAATCAGCCATAAACTTTCATCTATTATGCTTGCAGACAGAGCGTTTGTAATTGCAAAGGGAAAACTCAGGGAGGAAGGAAACATTTCGGATTTAATGCACAGGAATGGCTACTTCTCAGATTTATTCTCCGGAAGATTCAGGGGTGATAGCATTGAATAAGTATTTTATAAGGTTGATAAAAGAGGTTCTTTCCTACAAGCGAAACTCAAGCATAATAGTTTCCTCAATACTTGTATCCTCTATAATCGCCATGATCGGGCCTTATCTGATTGGAATAGCAACAGATTCAATAATTTCACTGAAATTCAAAATTTTAATAGTGCTGGCTGTAACATACCTTGCAATATACATTCTGAACTACTTTGCTGAAAATAGGAGAACAAAGTATATGATGAACACATCTCAGGAAGTTATCAAAAATTTGAGGAACAGGGCATTCAAAAAGCTTCAGTATGTTCCGCTTAAATATTATTCTGGTAAGAATGCAGGTCAGATAATAAGCAGGATTACCAATGACGCTGAAACACTATCTGATTTTCTAACATTCCAGCTACCTCAGGTTGTTGCCGGTATAGCTGGAATTATCGCCTCAATAATTATAATGGTATACCTGGACACGGTTTTAACGCTTTATGCTGTCATTATAATACCAATGCTTCTTGCAACAATAATGCTTATGAACAAAAAAATTAAGTTTAATTATTTAAGTGTAAGAAGAAGAATAGCAGAGCTTACAGGTAATGTTGGGGAATCCATAAATGGTATAAAAGCAATAAAAAGTTCCGGAACCGAGGATATATTCAATAATAACTTTGAGACAGTTAATTCTAATAACTACGATGCAAATGTTAAGGCGGTGAGATTAACCTCTATTTTCTCAAGTATAGTTCAGATCATAGAGGGGCTTGGTATAATGGTAGTTCTTTATGAAGGCGGTACTGAAGTTTTCGGAAAAATAATAAGCATAGGAATCCTGGTTTCATTTATAGTCTACGTTCAGAGCTTCTTTAACCCCATAGTCCAGCTTTCCCAGTTCTATAATTCATACCAATCTTCATCAATTGCCATAGAGAGAATATATAAAATAATAGACGAGGATGTTGATTATAATACCGGTGGAAGCAAAACACCCACTTTCAACAATGAAATTTCATTTGAAAACCTTTCATTTGCATACGATAGTGAGAAAATAATCAACAATATTTCCATGGAATTTAAGAAAGGTCAGAAAGTCGCCATAATCGGCAAAACTGGCGCAGGAAAAACAACACTCTCCGGGCTTATTCTTAATTTTTATAAGCCAACTTCAGGATATATTGCCATGGATGGGACTGATATAAACGATTTCAGCACACTGGAATACAGAAAACTCTTCGGTGTTATTTTACAGGACCCCTTCCTTTTTGAGGGGACTATTCTGGAAAATGTACGTTTTGCTGATTCTTCTATTGCTGAAGATACTGTGGCAGAGAAAATACATGAACTCGGATTGACCAGCATTCTGGGTCCGCTGGGATTAGATGCCGAGGTAGGGGAAAGGGGAACAAACCTCTCTGAAGGCCAGAGGCAGGCAGTGTCAATACTCCGTGCATCTGTAAATAATCCACAGATTATCATAATGGATGAGGCAACATCACAGCTTGATTTGAAAAACGAAGGCATAATTCAGAGTGCTATTTTTAAATTCATGGAGGGAAAGACAATAATAATTATAGCGCATCACCTTGAAACTATTGTAAACTCCGACTATATATATTACATCGATCGTGGACGTGTACTGGAGGAAGGCACACCTGAAGATTTAATGAATAACGGTACCAGATTCTATGATTTATACCTGAAGAATAAGCTCTTAATATAAATTACCGGTCTTTATTATTATCCGGTGATGGTATTTTGGATAGTTTGCCTTTCACTTTATCCGCGTCGTAACGGTGATCGAGCTCGGCCATTTTTTCTCTGTATGCATCTTCAAGATTAAAATTCAGATGATCAGCAATTGCTAGGCAGGAAAAAAATATATCTGAAACCTCATTTTTTATCATTGTATAAGATTTCTTATCCGCCATGTTAATGATGCCACTCTCAAAATTTTTATCTCTCCACAGGAATATTTCCATCAATTCATTTGATTCTATAGAACAGTTCATTGCTAAATCCTTTAATGTGTGGAACTGTCTCCAGTCTCTTTTATCTATAAACTTTCTGGCAATTTCCTGTAGCTCTGCTAGATCAGACATAATAAAGAATAACATTGTATAATATATAATTATATTTAAAATTGTAAAAATTATCTTAATGAAGGCTATAAATATAGTTATAATCATAAATTATATATAAAATATAAACATTGTTTATTATCCCATCCCATAAATTTATAGATATACTGAAATGATTAAACCGTATGATTTATATGTAATATACTTATAATCCTTTCTATTCAATAGCGAAAATTATTTATAGTATTTACTTCATAATTATAATACTGATAAATCCTGTTATCCTGCTCCTTTAAAGTTTTGAATGTATACCTTTATCTCGTCATATTTAATATATAGAAACATTTATATATTAATAAGTTATAAGTTTTTAATGAATAAAATTAAGTTGTTTATAGTAGTAATAATAAGTTTTGTAATGGTCATGTCAGTTGCATCCGGGGTATTGAATGATTCTACAGGAATAAATTCAGGTACACCAGACTATCATTCTGCAATTAGTGGAAAATTATATCCTACACAGAATACTACTGTAAAGGGATTTTCATATGATGGAAAAGTTCCTGGCAAAACGGAACTGCATTTTGTTGTTTATGTTCCATTAAAAAATGAATCTACTTTAAATTCACTGGTAAATCAGGTCTCAACACCAGGTACACCTTTATTTGGCAAAACTATGAGTTATCCACAGATAGAAAAGGAATTCATGAACACCAAGGCTTATGATCATGATTTAAATGAATTAAAAAGTGATGGATTTAAAATAATATCCGCAAGTAACCCTGTAATATCCGCTGAGGGTACTGAGGCACATATATCACAGTATCTGGGCATGCACACAAATTATTACAGTAATGGAACAGCTACTTATTATTATGGATTTGGAACGCCAACGTTGCTTGACACTGAAATAATGGTGACTAATATATCCAGCATTGTAATGGCACATCCAACCACATTAGTTGGTGAAAAACAAATTGCTTCATTGTCAAAAATTGCACAGAAGCAGAATGAAACACTACCATTGGTTGGTTATTCCCCCAAATATCTTGAAAACGTATACAATGCTACAACTATGTACAAAAAAGGGTATAATGGCAGTGGTCAAACAATAGGGATACTTGATTTTGGTGGTGATCCTTATATAAAAGCCCAGCTATCTTACTATGATAAAGAATTCAATATAAGCGCTCCACCACACTTTAATATAGTTCCTATCGGTCCTTACGAACCTATATTCGGAATACTTTCTGGTTGGGATGGAGAGATAAGTTTAGATGTTGAATCCTCCCACACAATGGCTCCGGGTGCTAACATAACACTGTATATAGGGAATTTAGATTGTGATTTTGCACCTGTAATATCATTCATAGACTCCCAGGATAAGGTAAATGATCTATCACAGAGCTTTTCTGTACCTGAATCCGACTTAACTTCCTCAGGTGCATATTACACATGTGAACAGGTAACCAATGAAATGTATGCAGTAGGTTCACTGGAGGGAATAACATTTTCAGCATCGAGTGGAGATGCAGGCGCAAGTGGATACAGCACGGGCCCACTTGGGACTGTTGGTTACCCGGCAACATCACCATATGTTACCTCCGTTGGTGGAACCAGTACATATCCGGATTTCAATGGCACTGTATTATCCTCGTTCTACCAAACAGCGTGGTCTAACTATGGCTTTGTTCCTCCAGAGATAAATTATGGCGGTTCAACCGGAGGAGTAAGTTATACACAGCCTATAATGCCCTATCAGAATTCATCCATAATTCCAAAAGGATTCCCAGATGGAAAAACCGTTCCAGACCTTTCATTTGAGGCAACTGTGTTCCCCGGCTTCCTATACGTCATGCCGGGAAATGTAACAGAAGTTACAGGTGGCACCAGTGAGGCAAGTCCTATATTAGCAGGTTTGATAACACTTGCAGACCAGGAAATAGGACACAAAATTGGTATGATCGAGCCCTCATTATACTATTTGGGCGAACACGATTATAAAAATGTCTTCATACCGGTCACCTTCGGTGATAATATACCATTTACAGATCATTATGGATATAATCTGGTAAATGGATGGGGCTCACTTAATATTTCTGCCTTCGCACAGGCATATAAAAGCATGCCATCGTTAAATCAGCTATCAATACTTGTAAGCAGTGAGTACAATAATCCTGCAAGGGCAAATCTATCAATAAATGAAACTTCTCTTTCAGAATATCAGGCCGGACAAACAGTAATGGTATGTGCTTATATTAATAGCAGCTCTGTAATACAAAATATGACAGATTATTCCAACAATGTTGTAACCGGAACTTTCAATGTATCACTTGTTACATTGTCCGGAAATATCACGACTATGAAAATGACATATAATTCTACACTTAAAGCATGGGAAGCAAATGTAACAATTCCATCTGGCATAAGCGGACCATCATATTTTGAAGTTTATGGCCACAACGGAACCAAGAATGGTATGAATGTAGCTAATATATTTATTGGCGATTTTCTGAACATTCTGGCACCTGCTGCAGCCGAACCATGCTCAACAAATGCCCCTAGCGGTTTATCAGTTGAAGCCAAGATGTCCTATCTTAACGGCACCTTGGTCCAGGGTCAGAATACATCCATATCTATGTATTCCTACTCAATAATGAACAATACATATTATAAGGTTTATACAACAGAATTATATGCTATAAATACTACAACTTTTACATATGCAAAGAATGCAACGGTTTTATTGGGTAATATACCAGCAACATCAAAACTTCCTGATACTGTTTCCATAATAAAAGGTGTTAGTTCATATGCATATCTTCCGTTTATGAATGGAGCATATTTACAGGACTCGCTAATACTCGGTCCAAATGTTGTTGAACCAGGCGCAGTTGGGGCAGGGCAGTATATAGACATTGAAGGAGCTGTAATAACACCATATAATGAAGCATCTGTCTTTGGGGAATTCTGCTCTAATATGACGTTCTCATTATATTCCCCAGCACACAAAATGATCAGTTCCGCAAAGTATAATATAATGGATAACTTATTTAATCCAGATGCTGTACCAGAGCTCTATGTGCCTACTACTGCATCACCAGGATTATATACAATACTTATAAATTCGACCTATTACAGTCATTCCAATGATGCATATATAAATGGATCATTCTATGGGCAGATATATGTTACAAACTCTATAACACCGAAAATTTCGGTAAATTCGGTAGCATACGAAGGTCAAAACGTGACCGTAACAGCTAATATCCAGTATCCAAATGGAACAGAAGTGAAGTACGGCATGTACGCAATGACGTTTTATCCCGCAATACTTGATAAGGAATATTATGACATGACTGAAAAAACACAGATAGCAATGAATTATAATTCAACATTAAATGAATGGGTAGCGCACTTTAAATTGCCATCTACGATGTCCGATGGGAGCTTCGGGATAAATTATGAGGGCCTATCAGTAGGGGTAGCCGAATTACCACCTGGATTATATAATGTGTACGTCTCCGGTGTATCTGCGAATGCATATCCAACTACAACTGCATACAGCGCTCAAAAATCATTTGAAATAGAGCCCTATATAATGTTACAGAATTCAAAAATATCAAACCTAAACCTAACCTATGGCCTTGCCTTACAGAACGATAAAATAAATTACAGAGGAAATATAACAGATTCAACACTGCTGGGTGATAATTATATAAATAATACCGTAATCTCACTATCTCATACGACTATCAAGGGAACATTGTATGTAAACAACTCATTGTTATACCTGAATAACTCCATAGGATCAAATCTTATGTTAAATAATAGCACAGTAATAATGACATCCAGCTATGTAAACAGTATAAATATGGTATCATCGAGGTTAGTTGCACAGGACTCTTCATATAAGACCGTTTCCCCTGCACATCCTGAAATAAATATAGTATCACCGGTCTACACCAGTACGTATACCGGGGATATAACATTTAATGTAAATGTTAGTGGTACAGATATCGCATACAGTCAGGTTTACATGGATAATCATATGATATATAATACAACGAATAGCATAATAAAATTCAAATATAACACAGCTTCACTTCCTGATGGAACATACAATATAACAGTAAAAACGACACAAAATGATGGATTGGTATCGTACAATTATACATCTCTAAATGTAAACAATACATTGCAAGACCAGTCACATAATATAAATAAGTTAAAATCTAGCAATGCAGTTACGGATGATATAGCATATACCGGAATTGGTTTAGGTGGATTAGGGTCAGCCCTTGGAGTGCTATCTATATTTAGAAGAAGGAAATAAACAATTATAAAACTTTTTATATATTTTTTGATCAGTTTCATAGATTATTTTTATTTTATTTTTATTTACATTGCATAGGAATGGTAGATTTTAATTCAGCATTTATGTGAGATTAATATTTCTTCTAATAATCCTATCTACTTACTATTTTTAATTATTATATACTTCATCTAAACACATCTTCGAGTGTATACTGATTTCTGATGCCGGCATGTTCATAAATTTTTTCTAAAACCACTGCAATTAAAGCCATAAATATAATCCAGGTCGAAAACCCGAGAAGCAATGAATTTATATTCATGGTAAAAGCATAATAATTCAACATCGGCTTTCCGAGAATAGAGTACATTGACAGTGAAAACTCCTCATTAAACGGAGAATAATAGACAAGGCTTTGAGAAGGTTCTCTGAAAATCTGAAGGCCGAGCACAAAAACAAACACAAGTATCATGGGTATCTCCGCAGCGAATCTCAATGCCTTTACCTGCCTGAGTAATATAAAAATATATGCCATTATAATTCCGAAAGTTATGTAAAAAATGGAAACAAGTGCAATTATTATAATTAAAAGAGGAATATTTTTTATACTAACCGAATCGAACCTCCATTTAAACACTGCAATGGATACTATTATTGCAAAGGCTGCAACTGAGAAACCAAAAGAGATTGATGATAATAGATTTGATGCAGAGACTTCGTAGGATTTAACCTTATCAAATCGTGTAATATAAGGAATAGATAAATTCATCGATACAGTATAAAATATGATGGATGTTGATGCGACGCTCACACCGAAAAGGAAAATAAAGGACATATAGGAAGCTTCAACGCCGAGAATATCAGTTTTATCCGGGGCAGGAAAAGCAAAAGCATATATAAAAATCCATACAAGGACAAATCCAAAACTCCAGAATAAAGATGTCTTATTTCCAAAATATGATTTTATGCCCATCCTGAAGAGAGTTCCTATCATTTATTCCACCTCATAAAGATATAGCAAATCATCCAGTTCTTCAATTGATCTGCAATTTTCAGTGCTTTCGGAAGTTAAATAACTGCTTTTTCCATCATTTATTATTTTTATGGATTCATTATGAGGTTTGACATGGCTTATATACATCGAAAATATATTCTTTCCCGGCGCTATTTTCCCATACAGTTTACCATTAATCATTATACTCAGTGTAGATCTTTCTATTCTTTTAATCAGGCTCAGGTCATGGGATGTTATTATAAAAGCCTGATTTTTTGAGTTTATTAAGTCTATAAGCAATTTAATTCTTCCCGGATCGACATCACTTACAGGCTCGTCCATCACAGTAATTCTAGAGTCAGATGCCAGGGATACAATATTATTCAGCATCCTTTTCTGGCCAGAAGAAAGTTTTGAAATTTTTTTCTTTATAATACCCAGAAGATTAAAATATTCCAGTAATTTTATTCCACTTTCAGGATCTATGCCTTTTAAATTTAGATGGTATTTGATGTATTCATTCACCTTCAAATCGCCCGGTATGTGCAGGGCATCCTCTAAATTTGTTGATAAATGGGTGTATTGACTCAACTTATCAACGTCTTCTCCCTCAATCTCTATCATATTTTCAGTTTTTAAAATACCTAAAATACATTTTAGAAGTGTTGTTTTACCTGAACCGTTTGAACCGATAATTATATTCTTTTCATTGCCAATCAGGTTGAAGTTGATTTCATTTAAAACATGCTCATTTTTGTGATAGAAATATTCCAAATTTTTGATCTTTATCAAATCCATAATATTGTATTGAAAAGCTGTTAAAATAATATCAATACAGTTCAATTTTTGAACTAAATAAAAATAAATATAAATCATAGGTATTATTATTAAATGGACAATCTTGATTCAGACAACATTATAAAAATAAATAGAAGAGTATTAAATTTTGAGCGATTTATGATACGGAGAGCATATGGTTTATATTATCTGGTATGGGCCATTGCAATTCTGGAATTTCTGGGTGCTCCTGTAATAATCCTCCATTATTCTTCCAGTTTGACTGATTTTATTATCATATACATAATAGGCTATATTATAACTGTATTTACGGGCGTAACGCTCTCAAGAAATATATTCTCAAAGGTTTTTAAGGCATATAAATTTATAAATGGGGCAACATATAAAGGTGCCAAAAAAATTTATTATTTGTATGCTGTAATGATAATTATAATAATAATCATATTTTCATATTTCTTTCAGAAGTCTTTCTTTTTTCAGGGTTTGTATGTGTACATTATCAATGGGTTACTGTTTGTGTTTGGATTGCAGTTATTCAAGTTTATCAAACTTACCTTTGAAAAAATTCCACCAGAGGGATATATAGCCTTTTATACCTATAATATAAGTGCTGCAGGAAGTATTTTGTTTTTTATAATATCATCTGAAGTCTTTAAAACCCTAGTCTACTATTCTTTCGTTCCATGGATAGTGGCACTATTTGGCTGGTTATTCTCCTCCTACTATGCAATCTACCATGCCCCGGACGAGGTAGTTAATAATGAGTGATATAGCTGATTTGAAACTATTACTTCAGGACGACGCCCTAAAATCAATGGTAAGAATTTTAATTCTAATTTCACTTGCAATAAACGATAAAATGTATTTTACAGATATCCTGGCATTAACGGATATAGGCAAGGGAAGCCTGAGCAACCATCTGGATATTCTGATAAAATATGGTTATATAACAGATAAAGATGTGTTTACACTGGGGGGACCTAGGAGAATATTACAAATTACCGAAAAGGGTAAAATGTTTTACCACAATTACACAAAAATAATTAGCAAGCTGAAATAGAAGTTGAGATAAAAGAGATTTGCTATAGGTCAATGCGGCAACCTTTCAGATGCCCGGGCAATGGAATTTTCTTTTATATCTCCTTGATACGCATGTATTCTTAATATAGACAATCTTATTTTTAAAATATCAAACATTTCCATAATAATAAATATCCTGCCATCTCACAGTGAAAATTTTGGTGTGTTTTATTCACGCCATGCACCTTTATAGTTATGCGGAGGGTCGGATTTGAACCGGCGAACCCCTTTGGGAACAGATTTTGAGTCTGTCACCTTTAACCTGACTCGGTAACCTCCGCTTTTTAATGTATAGCATTTATCATGTTATACAAAGCTCTATTATTGTTTATAGAACTTATAAACTCGATATTGCAGGACTGCTTAAAAATTTTAGCATTATAATTCTTATTATAGTAGAAAACATCCATCTGCATAAATAGGAATCATAAATCTCATTACATTCAATATTATATCGAGTTATGGAAATATGCATAACAATTGATGAAGACCATTGTAAGGAACTTTACAATTCACTGGTACAGGACAATAACGGTGATATTACCATGGAATGCAATAATAATAAAATATTAATTAAAATAAAAAATGTTAAAATTTCATCAATATACAACCTCATTGATGATATTATAAGAGATTATGAAACTTTTAAAAAAATAGAGGAATTATAAGTTTATTCCTCAATAGTCAAATTGAGTTTCTCAGTTAATTCCTTGTATCTGTTTCTGATGGTTACTTCGGTTACTCCAGCCACCTCTGCAATTGCTCTCTGGGTTCTTCTTTCACCGGTTATCAGGGAAGCTATATAGATTGCAGCTGCAGCCACTCCTGTTGGGCCTTTTCCAGATGTAAGGTCATTATCAATTGCCATTTTGAGTATTTCCTCTGCCCTCTTTCTGGCCTCCATTGAAAGTCTCAACTTTGAACAGAATCTGTTGACATAATCATCAGGCTTCGATGGAAGTATATTTAATTTCAGATACCTTGCCATTATTCTGTATGTTCTGCCAATCTCCTTCTTTTTCACTCTAGTTACCGATGCAATTTCATCCAGTGTTCTTGGGACATTTGTAATCCTGCAAGCTGCATATATTGAGCCTGCAACAACACCTTCAATCGATCTTCCTCTTATCATATTTTGTTTTACTGCCTTTCTGTATATGACTGCAGATGTTTCTCTTACATCATTAGGTATACTCAGATTGGATGCCATTCTTTCAAGTTCCTGTAGTGCCTGTGAAAGATTACGCTCAGCCGCATTGGAAACCTTAATTCTCTTTTGCCATTTTCTCAGCCTGTAAAGCTGGGCCCTATTTCTGGTGGGAATAGATTTACCGTATGAGTCTTTGTTTTTCCATGATATATCTGTAGACAAACCCTTGTCATGTATTGTATACGTCATGGGAGAACCTGTTCTTGCCCTGCTTTCGCTCTGTTCAGAATCAAAAGCTCTCCATTCAGGTCCCTCATCAATATAACTGTCATCAATAACTAAACCGCAGTTTGAACATACAAGTTCTCCACGCTCATAATCTCTTACAAGCTGGGAGGAACCACATTCCGGGCATTTATCTATTTCATAAATATTTTTTTTCTTTTCGTTTGCCATATTTATCACCTTAACATTTTACATATATTTTCTGGATATCACTATCTTTCCCGGATATGTATGCAAGTGCATACGGATCTTTAACAGGTCCCAGTATTTTTGTAATTTTTCCAATAACGGCATCATGTTCATTAACAAGTTTGTTATGAAGCCCGATGCAATTATCGATTTTCAATAATATTTCATTATTGAAAGTATGAATTATTGTGCACTCACTTTTCATATCAATAAGTAAATACAATAATAGTATATAAATTTTCCGTAATATTATTAAAACTACCTGTTATCATATTAAAATATTAGTGCATAAACATGTATATTCAATGTTTTGCTTAAGTGTTATACAATTTATTGATAAATTTTTAAGCATATTTTTAGCTCGTAAATATAATAAAACTTTAATACTTGTGGTAATATCTATTTAATATTTGGGTGTATTTATGGAAACAGATGAAATAAAAAAATGTCCAGAATGTCACTCTACTCATCTGGTTAAAGATTATGATAGAGGAGAATTAACATGTTTCGACTGTGGCATCGTTATTGAAGATTCTTTAATAGATCTGGGACCAGAGTGGCGTTCATTTGATTCAGAGCAGGATGAAAAAAGAGCAAGGACCGGTTCTCCCATGAGTTTCTTGAGCCATGATAAGGGGCTTGCAACTGAAATATCATGGGCGAATAAGGATTATTATGGTAAACGCATACCCCATAAAAATAGATCACAGATATACAGAGTAAGAAAATGGCATCAAAGAATAAGGGTAAGCAACGCCGCAGAGAGAAATCTGGCAATGGCATTACAGGTATTAAATGAAGATGGAGCCAAACTGGGCATCCCAAAGGACATAAAGGAAAATGCAGCACTGTTATATAGAAAGGCTGTGGAAAAAAATCTTATCAGGGGTAGAAGCATAGAGAGTATAGTTTGCGCAGCTATTTATGCCTCATGTAGAATGATTAATTTACCCCGAACTCTTGATGAAATTTCACGTGTTTCAGACGTTAATAAAAAAAAGGTTGGCAAAGCATACCGGCATCTTGCCAAAGAGCTCTCACTCAATATAAAACCTACAACCCCCTATTCTTACATAGCGCAGTTTTGCAACAAGCTCGAGCTGGATAAGCAGGTAATTATGGATAGTGAGCATATAATAAGGCTTGCAGGTGAATACGGGATATCCACTGGAAAAGGACCTACAGGCATAGCAGCCGCAGCAATTTACATAGCTGCGATGAAAAACGGGAAGGCGAGAACTCAAAAAGACGTTGCAAGGGTATCTGGTGTCACAGAAGTAACTATAAGAAATAGATATAAAGAAATAAGTAAAAAACTGGGCATAGATGACTCAAATTAGCTTTTATATATTTGTCCTTTTTTAAAAAATATTTCATATTAAAAATCAGACCCTGGCCTGCATCACCGCTATTGTTATAAATGCAGTGTGATCTATGATATTATTGTCAGGTCTGGTGGCATTCTCCCTGACTATTATATTTCTTTTAATAAGCTCTACAGTTTCCAGCACATAATACCTACATTTTTTCATTGTAATTACATTCTTTTCGGCCTGATTGAAATTCGGGGAATATGTAACAAGGAAAGATCCCGGTTTCATGTATTTTCTTATATGCTCTATGGCATTCCATGGATCAGGAATATCAAGAATTACCACATCGAATTTTCTATCCAGTACAGCCGTTCTGATATCTCCGTTATAAGTATCCCAGTTTTCAACAGGTAAGAATCTGGCAATATTTTCTCGGGCAATAGCAATACTTTTCTCATTAATATCCATACTGGTAAGTTTGCCATCACCTCCTATAGCTTTGAGAATCCCATAACTGAGAGAACCGGTTCCAATTCCTGCCTCCAGAACCGTTTTTCCTGGAGATATGCCAGTAGCATAAATTATATAGGAGGCATCAAATGGAAGTATTACCTGTGTGCTTCTCCCAGATACCTCAGTGAAAAATACAGGGTCAGGGTTTAATGCTATAAATTCTCTATTTTTAATTTTAATGGTGTCCCCCGGCTCTATAATAGCATTTCTTGGCAGGTGTATTTTCTCGTCTCCAAGATAGGCTATTAAATTTCTGTCGTCCAGTATTCCTGTTAATGTATCTGATTTTAAAATAAGCATATTAATTACCCGGCTATTTTCTGCAAACATTTATAAAATTTTTAAAAATTTCAGTACCGAATTCAGTGTTATTTACCTCTGGATGGAATTGCACAGCAAATATATCCTTGCTTTTATGATAAAAGGCCTGAACCCTGCACGAATCTGAAGACGCACAAAGGATATATTCTTCCGGTAGAACCTTAATTTCGTCGTTATGATTTTCCCATACACTGATATTCTTCGGTATATTCTCAAAAATCGATTCACTTCTATTGAATACCACATTCTTTCTACCATATTCAGGATGAATTGCTTTATCAACAGTGCCCCCGGAGTTCAGGGCTATAAACTGTGCACCGGCACATATCCCAAGAACAGGATAATTATGCAACTCTATATAGTCCTTGATGAAACCCAGTTTCCCTATTTCTGATTGTATGCTTGCGGGTCCACCTGACAGAACAAGTCCATCAAGATTATCCAGCTTATTATTTTCAACAGTGTTCGGGTATATTTCTGCGTCAACATCCAGAGACTTGATAACCCTCCATTCTCTATGTGTCCACTGGCCGCCATTATCAATAACGCCTATTTTCATTTCTTAATAATTGCTTACCTCTATATAAAATGCAATATAAAGCATTTTCAGGTCGAATATTTGTATTAGAAATTATAATTTATGATAGTGTAATATGTTTAGAATATTAAACGATAATGTTAAATATTGTTATTGATTTATTATTTTGTGGTACAGCATGAATGGTGAACGTTATTTTTACTATCTGAAATTGATAAATAACCCACCCCAAGATTCGGTTGTGGAATATTACATAGATTTATCCATGCAGCTGGAGAATGATTATGATCTTTCATCTACACAGATCACTGAACTGGAATCACTAATAAGCAATTACATAAAAATAAAAGCCAATCCGCATATAAAAGTAATCAATGCCGTTACAGGTATAGAGGAAGACCCACCAAAAACGGTCATAGATGATTTTGGTGGGAATGCAGTATTTACTGGAAAAGAAATAAGGTACGGGATTACATGGAGCGTCTATGAGCCCAGGGCTAGCAATAACTTATTTTTCAAAAAATGGTATTACAATGAAAAGATAGCATCTATACTTGATAAAGTTCTTGAAAAGGCAGTACCCCATAGCATTCCAAACTACTTTGACATACCGCCATGGATTTTTGGCAATTTCTCATATAAAGGTATGCGTTACGTACCGTTAAAAAACATAATTGATAACGCAATAGAAATGGAAATAATACCGAATAAATACTATCTTGTCCAGAAAGGAATAAGCAAAGAACTTTTAGACAACCTCGATGATAATAATATGTGGCTATAATGCTAAATTATATAGTGTATTTTCATATTTTTAAATGTTCAATTAACTTTATATATTTTAGTATTATACTAATATCATGGAATATAGCATTACCCGAAAAGAGCGGGATTGCATAGTGGCATTACGGGAGAATTCTGGTTTTCCAGTAAGGTTATTCAACATTGCAGAACTACTAAACATTAAAGCGCCTACAGCATTTGAATTGATAAAGAGGCTAGAATCCAAAAATATTATAAAAAAAACCAATGGAATCATCTCATTAACATCATACGGGAATTCAATTTATAGTGAAATAATAATGGCTCATAGGACATTAGAGTTAATACTCACCCAGAGCGGGGTTAATTCGGATAAGGCATGCGAGCAGATAGAAAAAATTGACTATTTGATGGATGACACCTCTGTACAGAAATTATTTAAAAGTCTGGGGCAGCCACAGACATGCCCACATGGAAAGCCGGTTAAATTGAATTAATCACTCAGAATTTTCTTTATTTGATTGGATAGGAGCAATGAACCGATTGATAACACCTTTCCTATTTCACAGTTGATAACAGATATAGACGCATGCCTGATATCTATGCCGAAACTTTCCTGCTCTCCCAGGTCAAGGAAGTATGAGAGTGCACATTTAATCGGAAATGAATGGCTTACAACAATATAATTTCCACTGAATGAATTTATTAGGTCAATCATTCTCCCCTGTTGCGATTCAAAGGATTCCATACCCAATTCATCACGTGATTTATCCGGTATGTCAACTATTCTTTTTCCATTGTATTCCCCGAAATCGGATTCGATTGCCCTTTCATCCGTTTTTATCTCCAAATTAAGATACTGGTTTATTATATTTGCAGTTTCAACGGCTCTCAAAACTGGACTGGATATAATCCCACTAAATTTTAATCCCCCTAACTGTTCTCCCGTAAATCTGGCCTGCTCCACCCCCTCCTCCGTAAGTCTGTACCTGTTAAGTTCACTGGAAAGTATTCCGTTCCTATTAGTATAACTTTCCCCGTGCCTTATAAGTACGACATATTTCATAAACAATATATTATCTTTAGGTTTATAATTTTATTGAATTTAGCAAGCTACTACAATATATTTGAATATATAAATGACATAACACATCATGAATAAACTAGCAGATGAAACCAGTCCGTATTTACTGGAGCATTCAAGTAATCCAGTGAACTGGTATCCATGGTCCAGTGAGGCTTTTAACCTTGCAAGGAAACAGGATAAGCCTGTATTTCTCAGTATTGGATATTCCAGCTGTCACTGGTGTCATGTTATGGAACAGGAAAGTTTTACCGATGAAAAGGTGGCAGAAAAGATGAATAATACATTTATATGCATCAAGGTTGATAGGGAAGAAAGGCCAGATATAGATAACCTTTATATGACTTTCAGCCAGGTTATGACCGGCACCGGTGGATGGCCACTTAATCTCATATTAACTCCTGATAAAAAGCCAGTATTTGCATTCACATATATACCTAAAATTTCAAGGAATAACATGATAGGAATAATGGATCTGTGCGATAATATATCATACCTGTGGAAAAACAAAAGAGAAGAGCTTGAAAAAAATGGGGATACTGTTCTATCAAGATTAAAGAGCATGAAAGGTAATAACCATGAAACCAGGAAACCTGATTATGGAAAATATATAGAATTAACATACAATTCCCTGAAAAACAATTATGATAAGGAATACGGTGGATTCGGCAGCGCACCAAAATTCCCATCATTCCAGCATCTTATTTTCCTTATGAATTATTACAGGAAGACTGGGAGTGAAAATTCACTGAACATGGTGGAAAACACTCTGAAAAATATGTATCTGGGTGGAATGTATGATCACATAGGTGGTGGATTCCATAGATACTCCACCGATCCATTTTTCAGGATACCTCATTTTGAAAAGATGACATATGACCAGGCAATGGCAATCATGGCATATTCCTATGCATATGATATTACAGGAGATGATTTTTATAAGGATGTAGTATATGAAATTTACAGGTTCATTAAAGAAAACTTGTTTTCAAAGGGTTTTTATACTGCTGTAGATGCCGATTCTGAAAACGAAGAAGGGAAGTTCTATACATGGAATTATACGGAATTACAGAATAACGTAGGAAAGGATTTCATTTATGATTTTAATATACTTCCTGAAGGGAACTTTTATGACAACAATTCAAGGCAATCAGGAAGAAACATACTGTTTATGAATCGTGATGTGAATGGAAATCCAGCAAAAATGCACAGGGAGGAACTTGAAAGACTCAAAACAATCAGAGATTCAAGAAAAAAGCCTTTGATTGATGATAAAATCCTAACAGATATCAATGGTCTCATAATCAAGGCACTTTCAATTGCAGCTATGGTTTTCCATGATGATAACATTCTGAATACAGCTGAAAATTCTGCGGATTTCATAATAAATGATATGTATAAAGATGGAAAACTTATACATTCGTACCGAAATGGTCATGCCAGGATTGATGGTATGTTTGATGATTATTCCTACATGGTTTCTGGACTCTTATCACTTTTCGAGGCATCACAGAATGATATATACTTGAGCTTTGCCAGAGAATTGCATAACACTATTATTAAAACTTTTTACGATAATGTTAATGGCGGATTTTATTCAGCCGGCGATGAATTGCTGGTAAGATTAAAGGAAACATATGATAATGCAATACCATCTGGATTTTCATTTGAGATAGGCAACCTGATAATTTTCAATTATCTTGATAGCAAATACCAGGCCATACTGGACAAATCTATAGATTCAATAACAGCTGATATGGATCACCAGCCAATGTTCTTTTCATACACTGTTTCATATCTTTTTGCCCTTATTGAATTTTATAAGGTTGAGACCGGAAACGCCGTTGCCCTGAATTATCTGGGAAGCCATTATGCCTATAATTACTACTTCCTGAAAGCTACAGGCAATGATATTTCTGTATGCGATACAAACAAATGCTTCTTGGTAAAGACAGTGGAAGATCTGAAGCAGCTGATCAAGTGTTAAATAGCCTTTTGTAATGGTTATAGTTATGAAATGTATTATTTGCGGCGAAAATGAAGCATATAAATCAGGGCTGTGCCGTAGCTGCCTGTCAGATAAAATTCAGCTGAAAACGGAAAATATGGAGTTAACTGTATGCCCTAAGTGTGGGGCAGTCAGGCTCGGTAAATCATGGCATTATGATAATGCTGATAGTTACATAGTAAGAGGTGCAGAATCCCATGTTATAATGGATAAGAACGATAGAATTTCACGTGTAGAAGGTTATACAATCGGCGAAAATGAAGTAACTCTTGATCTAATAATTGATGATAAAAATCTTGGAGAGGTTGAAAAACAGGTGTCAGTACCCCTGAAAATCGGAAAAGAGAGCTGTCCTGTCTGTAACAAGGTAACCGGTTCATATTATGAATCGGTAATACAGTTAAGAACATATACCACAGAGTATGGAAAAATCCTGGAAGAAGCCAGAGATTCCATAGTTAAATTCATGCAAGGACTCAATAAAAATGATCCCAATTCCTTCATATCTAGAATTGATAAGCTGAAAGAGGGACTGGATATTTATCTGGGAAAGAAAGAGGATGCAGTTAAAATAGATAAATTGATGGAACTCGATTATTTTTGCAACATAAAAATTACCAAATCTCTGGCTGGTAGGAAGGATAGTAAGGACCTCTTCAGATACACGCATTTAATCAGAATACTCGATTTAGTTCCAGGATCAATTATCTATGGCGGTGCATATTTAATGGTAAAAAGCATCAGATCAAACACAATTGAAGCTATAAATACAGTAAATGGAAGTATTGTAACAATCAGTTCCAAGGAATTCTTCAGGGGTTCTTACCGGGTAATATTGAAGGAACCTGACAGAGAAAGGTTTATCGTGCTATCAAATCATGACGGGGAATCACAGTTAATGGACTCCAGAACATTCAAGATTATTACCTTCAGAAAAGAGTTCACCGAGAAAGAGATTGACCTTTACAGGTACGGGGATAAATTCTATCCTCTATGAAAAGCATTTTAAATCCCTTGCAATATGCAAATATGAAAATCCAAGCTGAATGGGGCAGGTTACACAGGGTTATAATGCACAGGCCAGGAACCGAAATAACATATGCTATGCTGGCTCCCAAACCGTTTCTTTTTGAACGGCCTTTTAACTATTCTATCGCCAAACGGGAACATGAAACTCTTCAATCAGTTTTAGAAGAGAATGGTGTTCGCGTTGATATACTGGGAGATTTAATTGTAAATGAAGCAGACAAAAAACCTTCTTTCAGGAAAAAACTGGAGAATAAGATTCTTTCACTTGTCAATTTTTATGGAACCAGCGAATCCATGGAAAGTGCCAGAAACGATATGGAAAAGAATATAGGGTATATTGATTCTCTCTCTCTTTTCCAGGCTCTTATAATGGAGCCGTCAATCGATTTAAAAGAATATGTTGCAGGCATCCAGTATCCTCGCGTGTATTCAAATTTGCCACTGGCAAATCTATATTTTATGAGGGATCAGCAGGCAGTGTCATCAGGTGCATTGATCGGGAATATGAAAATGCAGCAGAGGAGGAAAGAAACAGATATAACATCATTTGTTTTCCAGGAAATCCTGAAAGCAAAAATAAAAAGAATTAACAGCGGGTTCTTTGAGGGAGGTGATTTCATGCCCGCTGGAGATTTCTGTCTTATAGGAATAGGAAACAGGACAAGCGAAGAGGGAGCAATAGAAGCAATGAATTCTGGAATTTTTGATTTCGACCGTATAGTAATTATTTCCAATCCAATATATAATTTCATGGATGGTCATGATATTATGATAAACATGCACCTCGATACATATTTCAATATTCCCGCTGCTGGAATTGTTATAACTTCGATAGAATTGGCAAAATCTGCAAATGCAACTGTATATTTTCGTGAAACCGATGGAAAATATGTCGAGGATTCAAAAACAACACTGTATGAATTCATGGATGGTGAGGGTTATAATTTCATTGATCTCGGTATAAGCGAGCAACTTTCATATTCTTCAAACTTTCTTACCATATCCGATGGGAAAATTATTGCAATAGATTCGTCCCGTGTTATCGATAAACTTCTGGTAGAGAATGTGTTTGACAGGACCACCAGAGAAATGATAATTAAAGATATGCAGTCCAGGAAAGGTAGAATGTTTCCTGATAATAAAGAACTTCGCGACAACAGCATAGACGTGATAAAAATAGATTTAAGTGAAATAACCGGCGGGTACGGAGGAGCTCATTGCATGACATCGGTTATTGATAGAACATAGAATGTATTTTTCCAGATTTTGATGCATTATATCAAAAAAATTATATATTTTATAACTGGTTAGTTTTCTGAATAATCAATATAAATTGAGATATATGCAATGCAGAAAGATGAATATTAAAGAGATTGCGGAAAACAATAACCTTATAAATTTATAAGCAATAATGTATTTCACTAATAAGTTAAGCTCAATTAATAAGAGGGATTTAATGGCAGATAGAAGAAGATCAACTACAAAGGATAAATGGAAAGAGAAATCGTGGTACACAATAGTTGCACCGTCATATTTCGGGGAGAAGGAAATCGGACTTAGCCCGAGCTCTGACCCGAAATATATGATTGACAGAACCATAGCAGTCCCTGTCTCTACTTTTACAGGAAACTTCAAAAAGGCAAGTTCTATGGTTTTATTCAAGGTAGATAACTGTGAGGGGAAGCGCTGTACAACAAAATTTATCGGGCACGAAGTCAGTGATGATACCATCAGGAGAATGGTACGAAGAAGAAGGGAAAGGATGGATATTGTTACCGATGTGAAAACAAAGGATTTCTATAACATAGCAGTGAAACTTGTACTTGTAGCCGATCAGAAACTTACCGGAACAAAAAGATCTGAAATAAGGCATTCAGTTGTAAATTATGTGATCGGCAAAGCTGCTGAAATGGATCTCGGGACATTTGCAAATTATATAATTGGTGATGATGTGTACGGAGATCTCGTAAATTCTTTGAAAGAAGTTTATCCCATAAGAAAAATAGAAATAAGGAAAACCGAAATTGGAAACCATGAGGTTCCAGAAACACCTGAACAGGAACCTGTAGAAGCAGTTCCAAATTAATATTTCCGAGCCGGGGTGGCTCAGTTGGTAGAGCGTCGGACTCATAAGCCAACAGCTGAGATATCCGAAGGCCTCGGGTTCAATCCCCGACCCCGGCATACTACTTAAACAAAAATCCTAACAAATTGCTGTATAATTATAATTTAGCTTAATCCTGTTTTAGTGTTTATACATATTAATACAGACTAATAAAATTATATGGATAGAAGTCTACGCATAAACTACTATATAGGCCACAAGGCTTATTATCGCAACCTGGAATATTAACTGAACCGCGGCAACCCTTGAAATATTCATCAGGTTTTTTGATACAATTTCCCTGTCCAGGTTTTCTGAATACTGTTCCCGGTAAATTTTTAAAGACATAGGTAAAATAAAGAAAATTGTGAGTATGAACAATAATGCAGCTATGGAAAAAATGCCAATAAATAGTGGGTCAAATGAAATTATTTTTTCCCGTATTGCCAGTGTGATTCCTGATGAAACAGTAAATATAGATAGTGCCGGAATAAAATAGAGAGTCATAGGTATCAGCCTCCTTGCTATATCTGCCTTAATATTGTTATCCAAACTGTTGATCACTATGAAGAATATTGCGCCCAGAAAAACATCTATGCCGGTCCATAATGCGCCGTATAATACATGCACATAATCCAGTACAAAAATTCCCGGTGTAATTATTCCTATAGAGAATACTATTGCCAGAACTATAACTGATATCAAACCTGTAGCTGACTCCCGCTGCAGAGAATTCATAGCAGCACCCCCGTTGCGAAATGCGCCATCAGCGCTATTATGGCTATCTGCAGAATGACCTGGCTTAACGATAATCTGAGATTAAACATTGTAAGCCTCACAATTTTGTCCTTATCTCTGGCTCCATGGAGAATTTCATTATAAACTCTCAGCTCATTGGGCAGAAATATTCCTATCCCCTGGATCAGAAGTGCGAAGGCTATAACCAGTGCGGCAATTATATATGGAGATGAAAAAGGTATGTGCATGGATATGGCGAGATATATTCCCGCAGTTATGGTTACAGAGGAAATTGAAGGCATGAAGAAAAGCATTGTAGGGGTAAGCCTCATGGAAATATTTGTTTTGTCAGCATTGTTCAAGCCTTTCATTACATATGAAAAGAAGAGGCCCATGACAAGGTCCATTCCAGTCCACATAGATCCAGAAACCACATGTACATATTCAAGAAAGTAGAAGTTATGCAGATAGAGTACCACTGCAAGCAGGATTGGGGGGATAAGAAGCATTGGTAGCCCTCTGGACATGGAATTTTTTATGTCAAAACGCCTGTCAAAATACACTGATCTGGAGCCGTCTGTTATCACATCTTCAAAATATTATGAAATATAAAAGGATGTTTATGGAAACAATTCTATTAAATGTTAATAATAAAGATATGCGAGTGCCGGGATTTGGACCCGGGTTAGTGGCTTGGGAAGCCACTGTGATACCAGGCTACACTACGCTCGCTTATTTAATTTCTTCTGGAAGTGTTTTCTAACCTATATTTTAAGTAATTCCATAATCAGCCAGCAATGCTGAACTGCAGGTTTCATCGGGTAAACTTTCCAAATCAAAACGGTTATGTTAAAAATATTTATAAACGTTCCTATGGCAATGTAAATCACAATATCCGGTATTTCTCATAGGAATATGTTTATTTATATCTTTATCTGTCTTCTTCTGGCAAGATCCAGTACTTTCAATCCCATTTCTGTTGGCTCATAATTTTTATCCATAATACCCATTTCATAGAGCTTCTGGCATTTTTCTGCATTATCCTTCCTCTCTCTTTTCAGGAGGATAAGCCTGAGGCAGGGAATATCAACATATTTTATGTACTCCCTCTCTGTCATATCCCTCAGTATATAATGTCCCTTATTTGCAATATGGTAATATGTATGGTGTTTATGAACCTCATTTGTCTTCTTCAATTTTGCCTCTGTTCTTTTTACTGAAGAGCCAGAATATTTTTCTATGAGCCCCATTGCATAGAGCCTCTCTATGTATATCTGAACCTTATCTTGCGGTATACTGGTATAAATTTTTATATTTTTGGCATAATCAAGCTTGGCAAGTTCAAAGTGTTTCAGCACCATAAACATTTCATGATCCATAACAAGCATTTTTTTTATTTCTTCATCTTCCATATATTATTTATAATGTTAACACTCTATAAAAATCTAAGTTATTGCTGGATACGCGTTATCAATTGTCATACAATAGGTGCCAAGGCAAACCTTAAACTACTCCTTCGTGATTTCAATTCGGTGTTAATATGGAAGATTTAGATCCGTTTGATATAGCGCTTGCCCAGCTAAACAAGGCTGCCAAGGTAATGAAGCTAGACAGTGCAACGATAGATGTGCTGAGTTCTCCTAAAGAGATTCTTCAGGTCAGTATACCAGTAAAGATGGATAACGGCGAAACAAAGGTATTTACCGGATTCAGAGTACATTATAATAATGCCAGGGGGCCAATGAAGGGCGGGATAAGGTACTATATAAAGGAAAACTTATCTGAGGTTAAGGCTCTCTCGGCATGGATGACATGGAAAACTGCACTTCTGGGTCTGCCTTTCGGCGGTGCCAAGGGTGGAATTATATGCGACACTAAAAAAATGAGCAAAAATGAACTGGAAAAATTGAGCAGAGGGTATATCGACGCAATTGCTGACTTTATAGGGCCGGAAATCGATGTACCTGCTCCTGACGTTTATACAACACCCCAGATAATGGGCTGGATGATGGATGAATATGAGAAGATAGTCCGGCATTCTGCTCCTGGAGTTATCACTGGAAAACCACTTACAGTTGGTGGATCCCTGGGAAGAGGAGATGCCACAGCAAAAGGCGGAATGTATGTTTTGAGAGAGGGGGCAAAATATAAGGGAATTGACCTTACAAAGGCAAAATATGCCATACAGGGTTTCGGAAATGCGGGTCAGTTTGCTGTAAAATTCGTGAATGAAATGTTCCATGGAAAGGTTGTTGCTGTTTCTGATTCCAGTGGAGGAATATACAAGGAAAGTGGAATAGATTACAAAGAACTTCTGGAGCATAAGGAAAAGACAGGTACAGTTGAAAACTTCCCCGGTTCTAAAAATATAACAAATGAGGAATTACTGGAATCAGATGTTGACGTACTTATCCCATCTGCCATAGAGGATCAACTCACAGGTGAAAATGCATCAAAGATCAAGGCAAAAATAGTACTTGAACTGGCAAATGGACCTTCAACCCCGGAAGCAGATGAGGTATTCTTCAAGAAAGATATACTCCTATTACCGGATTTCCTGTCCAACGCAGGCGGAGTTACAGTATCTTACTTTGAATGGGTGCAGAACATAACAGGAGATTACTGGACAGAAGAGGATGTATACAGCAGGCTTGACCAGAAGATGACTGCTGCAACCCAGGACGTTCT
The DNA here is from genome assembly GCA_021826795.1 of Thermoplasmata archaeon. The sequence continues at coordinate 10,224 of JAKAYM010000001.1, read as the reverse complement.
GGCTGTACACGAAAAATACAAAACAGATCCCAGGACAGCAGCATACATAATAGCCATACAGAGAGTCGTAGATGCCATGAAGGCAAGGGGACTCTTAAATTAATTTTTTGTATTTATTTTTTTAAAAAGAATCTTTATAATATACCTATCTATGTCATAATCATATGACAAGAATGAATATTTCTGTGAAAAACCTGAAAGACGTAGTAGAGATGCTGAATACGGTGGTTACCGAATCAAAGTTCAAGATAGCACAGAGCGGCATATCTGTCAATGCTGTGGATCCTGCGCATGTGGCCATGGTTTCCCTTGAAATTCCTAAGAATGTTTTTACCGAATACGATGTGGAGGCGGAGGAAGAAATATCACTTGATCTTGAAAAGGTAAAGAGTATTTTGAAACTAGCGTCCAGCAACGATTCTATGGTAATTGTAAAGGACAGAGAGAAATTGAAATTTGAAATTGGGAATATAATAAAGAGCATATCCTTGCTTGACAATAATCAAATTACAACCCCCAGGGTTCCCCAGATAGTTGCAGAGGATTATGTTGTGATGAGCAAGGGCGAATTTGAGAAGGGTCTGAGGGCTGCAGAGGATGTTTCTGATGCAATCAGGCTTACAATGACAGCCGAAAACTTTTCGGCCAGATCAATGTCCGATTCTGATGAGAGTGAAATGATACTTCAAAAAGATATGTTAAAGGAAATACAGTGCCATGAAACCATAAAATCCTCATATCCACTGGAATACCTCCTGAAATTCATGAGATCAATATCTCCCAATGAAGACATAAAACTATCATTCAAAAGCGATTATCCGCTTACCATTGAATTTAATCTTGGTGCAGATTCTCCGGAAAGAATAAAGGGAAGATTTCTTCTGGCACCCAGAATGGAATCATGAGCGGGCACGAGGGGATTTGGACCCCTGATTTACAGCTTAGGAGGCTGTTGCCCTATCCATGCTAGGCCACGTGCCCATTTCATAGGTAATCAAACAAAAGCATTTAATTTTTTTTAATTAAAAATCAAAGATATATTAATAAAAATCTATAGGGAATTGATTTCTCTTATCATTTTAACGCAACTCTCCATGGCATCTTTTGCCATATCGATTCTCGCCTCTGCCTGCAGTCTGGACTCACCTGATCCTGAAATCCCAAGGGCTACAGGTTTTTCATACTCAAGAGACAAGTCCGTTATCTTTCTGGCGGCGTTGTCCATAATAACCCTGTGATGATCCGTTTCGCCCCTGATCACAGCTCCTAGGGTAACAACACCATCTACATTGTCCATTTTGAGCAACTTTTTTATGGCCAGTGGCATATCAAATGTGCCCGGTACCCTGAAAACCTTGCTAACCTCAACGCCCAGGAATTTTGCATGTTCTACTGCTCTTTCCATCATCATCTCTGTTATATCGTAGTTAAACTCCGCTACCACTATTCCAACTTTTATTTTTTCCATAATATCACCTAATGTCTGTGCGAACCAGTACCCCCATCCGAAGCAGGTCCCTTATCCTCAAAGCCCTGTCTCAACCCCATTCCAGCATTCCCGGTTAACTTATTCCTGTCAAAGAGGAGGTTATATGCATTCAATGCATGTTCCCTGGCTCTTCTATCACATAGCCATGCAAGTTTTTCATCATCCCGTGCCTCATCCTCATGAACAAAAACTTCTATTATGTGCAATTTTTCCTGTAGCTGAACCTCCATTATGCCGGTGGAGGCAATCTGGGCGGACATTTTATCAACGGGCATGGGTCCCGGCATGCCAAAAGCCATTACTATGTTGCACCCGTAATCCTCAAAAAGAATTTTGCAGGCTACAGGGATATCCTTTATACCGGGTACAGTGTACCTTTCTATCAGAAATCCTGTACCGTAGGCATACAGCTCATCTATTGCAGATCTGGCCATATCATACCTGGCAAAGGTTGTATCTACTATTCCTATTTTTTTCAATGATTTTCACTCCATGCACTAATTATTTCCTCTCCTGTGACAAAACCATATCCATGTTTTTCAGCATAATCTTTTGTTTTATCCCTGGCCATGGATTTTCCATTGTCATCCAGCATTTCAACTATTGTTGCAGATGGAACCAAATCTGCCTGTTCAACCAGGTATGTGCTAAGTTCTGTATGCCCCCTTCTCCTGGAGAAATAACCATTTCTTGCTATTAAAAGGTGTATATGCCCGGGAGTTCTGAAAATGGAACCGAAATTTTCCGGAGTCATCTCATGCTTTTCAATGCCATCGATGAAATCTGCAAAATGCCTTACAGTTAAAGATCTATCATTATCAGATATTCCTGTGAATGTATCCCTGGAATTTATAGTAATGGAAAATGTACTGTCCTTATCATATTTCATGTCATCTGCATTCAATATGGATTTGTCCATATCTAGGCATTTCCTGAAAAGATCCTCAATATACGGCAATCCCAGTTTTTCAGCATCATTCTGTTTAACCGTTGTGCATATAAGGCCTCCGCCTTCCCGCCTCATTATACGTATGAAATCCGGTGTTATAAACTGGGACGGTATTACGATGTCTGTCTCACCTTCACGGCTGTCAGCATCGAATATTAGCACCGGAATTCCATTTTTTAACGCTTTTATTGCATCCTGATACACACAGGATAATTGCCACAATATATATAATATTTTAGTATCTACTTAAAATTATGTAAAATAGATGATTTAAAATAATGTTTTTTTGTCACTATCTGATACTCATTGAGAAGCTGATTTTTGAAAAATATGTAGGCTTCATTTAAATTTATTCCGTTTTTCCGCAGTAATTCCCTTGGATTATCAATTGCAAATTTAAGTATATCCGCTGGGCTAATGTAAGTGCTGAAACGTTGATACCTGTAAAGGAAATCCATCTCGTTGAATATATCCGGTTCGGTTATGAATACATTATCGGTGCCTATCATGAGGTCAATTCCTGATCTTATAAATTTTCCGTAGTCCGGTCTTTTTCCATAAAATATGTTTGATCGTGGTGTTATTGCAACAGGAATCCTCTTTTTACTTACCAAATCAAGGTCACTTCTATCTGCCTCTATGCCGTGAACCAGAAATGATGGCTTCAGGTCAAGAACCAGGTTAATATCCTCCCTTTTATTCTCACTGAAATGCAGGGCAAATATCCTTTCATTTTTTCTGGTTTCTATAGATGCCTTCATAGCCGTTTCATAATCTATATCAGAAATGGAGCTCAGTGCAATCCCATGGGAGGAATCCAGAATGGCTTCAATAGAATCATTGCCGTGAGGTCTTCCCAGAACAACCGGATGCATACAACCGGTCTTTGCTCTGCGCATAAGTTCAACACCCTTTAAACCACCTTCTCTGAAATCCAGATATGATAACGTTCCACTTTCCCACATAAATTTGCTGGCATGCGTAATTCCATCAATGATAGAACTGGCTCTGGCGTGTTCAAGCATTCTGTGTTTAAGTCCTCCCGGTCCAACTATGTCTGGCAGTGTGCCGGAAGGCTCATCATTTATAAAAGAATCACCCACATGGGTATGGGCATTAACGGGCATGGGTATCAGAGTACCATAAAGCCCATCATCTGCAATACCATTTTCAAAGTGGGGTGTACCGGAAAAATCCATGGTTCCGTGCCTTAATTTTCCATTGAAGTATATATTTCCACTGACTTTCATGACCACATCTCCATCACAGCATTATAGCATAGTTGATTTTTCAGTATTATTAACATTTATAAATACTTATTTTTTAGTAGTATCTCAAAATTGTTATATTAAAACAATATTAACCTTTATGTTTCCCAAGATAACAATAAATGTTGCCATGTCCCTGAATGGTAAAATATCCTCAGGGAATGGCCGTTACGGTATATCAGATGCAGCTGATATGGAGCGGGTAATTTCCCTCAGAAAATCAGTTGATGCTGTACTTATCGGTGCCAATACGGTGATTGTGGACAATCCAGTGCTCCATTATTCCAAAAGCAGGGTAGTTCTGGATGGGGAATTCCGGCTATCCGGAAAGTATAAAATATTTGACGGTAGTGCAAGAACTTACATAGTAACTACAAAAAACAAACACATAGAAAATGCCCTGACCGTTCTTGTAAGTAGCACTGAAATAAAGGATATAATGGAAAAACTATACTCTCTGGGTATAAAATCTATACTCGTTGAGGGAGGTGTCCAGGTTATAAATGAATTTCTGGAGGCTAATTTATTTGTTAGGTTCTTTGTATATATGAATCCCGGGATCATCCTATCGGGCAAATCGCTTTTCCAACCTGCTGATAGAGGAATAGAATACAGTATGGAACAATCCGGCAGAGGAATTCTTTTAAGCATCAAAAGTATACACCAGTGATCACAATGGAAAGCAACGGGTTTTTAAGGTTAAAATGGGCAAGGGATCACATGCCTGTTTCAGCGAATATAAGGGAACGTTTTCTGAAGGAAAAACCATTTAATGGCATAAAGATAGCCATGGCATTGCATGTGGAGGCAAAGACAGGAATATTTGCGCTTCTACTTTCTGAAGGGGGTGCAGAGGTAAGGCTTGCATCATGCAATCCTCTCAGTTCTGATGACAGTGTTGTTGATTCCCTGAAGAAGGATTATAATTATATGGTATATGCAAGAAAGGGAGAAACAGAAAAAGAATATTATGACAATATCAAAAAAACAGTTGAAGTTGCGCCGGATATTATAATAGATGATGGCGGAGACCTTACAAACCTTGTTGCGTCAGATCCGGAACTTGTAAAGAAGGTAATAGGCGGTAATGAGGAAACAACAACAGGTGTTGTAAGACTCAAGGCCATGGAAAAGGCCGGCGCCCTGAAATTTCCAATGTTCGATGTGAATGATGCACAGATGAAGCACTTCTTCGATAACAGATACGGTTCCGGCCAGAGTGCACTGGACGGGTTCATGAATGCAACAAATATACTCATAGCTGGGAAAAATGCCCTTGTTGCAGGTTACGGCTACGTTGGAAAGGGGGTAGCCATGAGGTTGAAGGGCATGGGTGCACGTGTAACTGTTACGGAAGTGGATCCGGTCAAGGCCATAGAGGCAGTCATGGATGGATTCAACGTTGACCGCATGAATAATGCTATTAGAGAAGCAGATCTGCTATTTACGGCTACTGGAATGAAAAATGTGGTGAGCTATGATGACATGCTTGTGGCCAAAAAGGGAATAATACTGGGAAATGTCGGACATTTCAACAATGAAATAGACTACGCTTCTCTAGAAAAAAGAAATACCGGAAAGGTGCAGGTAAGAAATCTGGTAACAGAATACAGGCTTGAAAACGGCAATACCGTGGATTTAATATCAGATGGAAGACTTTTAAACCTGGCTGCCGGACAGGGACATCCAGTGGAAATTATGGACCTCAGTTTTGCATTGCAGGCACTGACTGCCGAGTATATTGTCAAGCACAGAAAGGATTTATCCAATAAGGTTTATCCTGTCCCCGATGAGATAGATTATGAGGTTGCAAAAATAGCGCTTGAATCCATGAACTTTAAAATTGATAGCTATACAGAGGATCAGATCAAATACCTCGAAAGCTACCAGGAAGGAACATAGATTTTTATATAATTTTCATATTTATAAAGATGAAAATAACTGCCGTGAACATTAAAGGTGAAAGGCATCTTGCAGTGTACAATAAGGGAAAACTGGCGCTTCTGGATGATTATGGAATAAAAACAGGGCAAATTTCATTACTTTCAGATAATGATTTCAAAAAAATTGAGGATATCAATGATTTCATGGATTATGATTTTTCATACGACTCAATTATCCATGAGAATTCAACACTGATGTGCATAGGGCTCAATTATAAAAGCCATGTATCGGAACACCAGGGTGGCAAGGTTCCTGAAACACCGGTAGTTTTTACGAAATCAAATAATACATTTACAGGAAATGGAGCAAAAGTAGAAACCGGGCAGGATATGAAAGTTGATTATGAGGGAGAATTATGTGTAATGATCGGAAAGACGGCAAGGAATATCCCTGAAAAGAATGCTTTAAACTATGTTCTCGGATATTTTATAGGAAATGATGTAAGCTCAAGAGCTCTTCAATACAGAACCACTCAATTTTATATGGGAAAAAGTCTTGATAAGTTTTATCCACACGGGCCTTATATATCCATAGGCGAGATAGAAAATCCTCAGAATCTCGAAATTCAGACCCGGGTAAATGGTGAGATCAGGCAAAATTCATCAACAAAACATATGATATTTCCAGTCAGTACACTGATCAGTTACATTTCAAAATATATTACCCTGAGGCCTGGAGACTGTATTTCAACCGGCACTCCTTCTGGAGTTATTATGGGTATGCCAGAAGAAAAACAAAAATGGCTTGGAAACGGGGACATGGTGGATGTAACAATAGATTCTCTGGGAACATTATCCACATATTTTATCTGAAATGCAGTACACTCTTATATTGAAGCCGCCGGAAAAAATTAGAAACCGGATTACACGCATTAAAAGGAATTTAGAGGCCAGATACGGTTATACAGGTTCATTGAGCTGCAAGGGTGTTCATATAACCATGATGTACCTGAAAAATCCTGAATCTCTGGATATTAACTCTGTGAAAAGAATCTGTGGAGCTATTTATCCGTTTTACTTTGCAATAGATGGTACAGGTTATTTCGAAAGAGAAAAAGGCGGTAAAAAATCATATATTGTATTTCTCAGGGTTATTCCCTCATTGGAAATGGTCAAATTTCACTCTATGCTTATGCACTCACTGGAGCTAAATTCCATGGATACGGAAATGTTTCTTCCGCATATTACCCTGATCAGAAAGAATGTGGATGAATATAACTTGAATGAAATTATGAGATTTATCAGTAATTTAAATGTTTCCGGCAGCTTCCAGGCAAAATACCTTATAGTCGGAAAAAGAAAAAAGCAGAATACACACTGGCATTTTGAACATTTAAATTTCAGTAAAATTTAAAAGCATTTTATAATAACAATATATGAAAAATATTATTCTTTTAATTATGGATGGCCTTGGAGACCGGCCAAATCCGGAACTGGAGAATAAGACTGCCCTTCAGGCCGCTGCACGGCCAAACCTTAACAGGCTTGCATCCAGTGGAACCACCGGTTTGATGTCTCCAGTATCATTTGGAATAAGGGCGGGATCCGATACATCCCATCTTTCTATACTCGGTTATGATCCCTTAAAATATTATACGGGAAGGGGGCCTTTCGAAGCACTTGGTCTGGGAATTGAATTGAAATCCGGTGATATAGCATTCCGGGCAAACTATGCCACAGTAAAAAATGGTAAAATTATAGATCGCCGTGCAGGTCGTGTAAAGGATACAGATAGTCTTTCATCTGATCTGGAAACAGAAATAGATGGAGTAAAATTTATCGTTAAATCAGGAGTTGAACACAGGGCAGCGGTTGTAATGAGAGGTAAAAATCTTTCTGATAAAATCACAGAAACAGATCCACATTCAGTGAATTCTCCACCAGAATTTGCCAGAGCACTTGACCATGATGCACAGTTCACTGCGGATGTTATTAATAAATTTCTTACCAGATCCAGGAAAATACTTGAAAACCATGAATTTAACAGGAAACTAATCTCTCTCGGAAAGCTACCTGCCAATGAAATTATGCTGAGAGGGGCAGGAAAAATACCGGATATTCCGTCTTTCAAGGAAAAATATGGTATGAATGCTGCGTGCATATCAGGAACACCCCTAATCCGAGGAATAGCAGGCCTAGCCGGTTTTACAAATATTGGGGTTGAAGGGATGAATGGGAGGGTGGACACAAACTATAAAAATATAATTTCTGCCGCTGTTAGAGCACTTGATAAATACGATTTTATCCTGATAAACATAAAAGGTACAGATATCGCAGGCCATGATAGAAAACCGGAACTGAAAAAATATGTCATAGAACAGGTCGATTCAGTTATAGGACCATTACTGGAAAGGCTGGATAACACACTTATAGTTGTCACCGGCGACCATAGCACTCCCTGTTCATATGGTGACCATACAGGTGACCCGGTTCCAGTGATGTTTGCAACAAACGGTATAATAAACGATAATGTCAGATGCTTCGATGAACTCAGCGTATCTACTGGATACTATAAAATTACCAGCAATGATATCATGCCTATTATAATGTCATATTCTGACAGGGCAGAAAAATACGGTGCATGATCAGTTCATTTTAACTATTCCTTCAGGTTTATTTATATCACATACAAGAAGTTCACGACTCAGATACGATTCGGGAAAAACTGATCTGGCATCCTCTAACAGTACTTCCAGATCATTATATCTTGAACTGTAATGAAATAAAAATAATTTTTTTACCAGCGCCTTACGTGCAATTTCAGCAGCCTGCCTGGAAGATGTGTGCCCGTATTCATTAACTATGGGCTCCATGGAGGAATCCATAGTAGTATCATGTATGAGTACATCAGCATTTCTGGCAAAATCGGGCATGGAAATGACTGGCCTTGTATCACCGGTATAAACAATTTTCCTGCCCTGTTTTATACCCTCTGCCACATCCTTTAATTTGTATTTTTTACCGTTTATTTTTACACTTCCTTCCTTTCTCAATTCCTCCAGGCGGTAAACCGGAAAGCCAATGCTATCGACCTTCTTCCTATCTATTTTAACAAGGTCTTTTTCCTCCAGTGAGTATGTTATTGATGGTACCGTGTGGTCATTTGCAAGACTTTTTATGAAGAATTTGCCGAAGTCAAATGCCATTCCCGGGATAACAGTATAGACATTTATATTGTAGGTTATTCTTCCATATCCTAGATTCATAGCGTTTCTGATAAATTCAGATGCACCTGATGGTCCAAATATATTCAAATCTTCTGTACGTCCCAGAAATGCCATGGAATTGAGGAGCCCCGGCAGGCCAAGGAAATGATCTGCGTGAAAATGGGATATGAATATATTTTTCAGTGACATAAAGGAAACTCCACTTTTCATGAACTGTTTCTGTGTACCCTCCCCGCAGTCAAACAGGTTTAATATATCATCTACCTGAACAGCCACTGCTGGTAAAGATCTTCCTGGTTTTGGCATCGATCCTCCAGTTCCGAGAAAGGTGATTCTAATATTGGAAGCCATATATGTGTATTACCCCGTAATATATTATTTTTGATAAATTAATTATATGCCCTTGTTATATATTATTATGATAAATCAGGAAATAGAAATAGGGAATAAGAAATATAAATATATCAATGAAAAACTCGGTAAAAAGGCACCGATGATTATTGTAAAGGGAGAAATCGGTTATATTATGTGTGGTTATCTGAATATAGATGCAGCCAACTCCCTGGGAGATGTTGCAGTACGTGTAACCGGGGTAAACGATATAAATGACGTCCTCAACAGCCATGTAAATTCATGCACGGATAATGCATCAAAACTCGGAATTAAACCTGGAGATAAAATAATGGATATTATAGACAAACTTTAGAAATATGGTAAACCGGTAATCTTATATACTGGATTACAATATATATCTATGGCAAAAGAAAATAATGAAAATGAAAGCACAGAAGAAGACGAGCAGATAGTAAGAAAAACAATATCCATTAAGGGTGTAAGTGCAGACCTTTATAAGAGAATCCAGAAAATTTCAAACGATACAGGTAAAACCATAGGACAGGTTACAGATGAGGCTTACAGGTCATTTATGGGTACTGTTGAAAATGCAAAGCGCTTATCCAACGATTTTGTTAAGGGTATGAAAGAAGGGTCATCTCAGTACATAGAAAATATAAAAGAGCTCGAAATAACCGGTGATGACCTGAAGGAAATCGATAGAAAAATCATCTTTAAGGATATAGATACACTTACATTCCAGAATATAGATAATGAAATATTTGATAAATACGTCAATGCAATAATAATGGTGAAAACAGTAAATATACCAAAAACTGTCAGTAAAGCAAAAGTGCTCTTGAAAGGAAGTTTTATAGATAAAATAGTCCAGTAATTATTTATAAATTTTTTTCTCTATAGAAAAATGCACTTTCCACGTCAGTAATTGCAGTATCGTATTCATCTTTTTTATTTTCAATATAATTATATATTTCTTCATGTAATGGAATCCAGTATTTTTCTACATAATCATAATTTACTGATTCAAGAAATTTATTTTTTACCTTAAATATAC